>NZ_AP018795.1:678333-1017500 GCF_003966655.1 Acidithiobacillus ferridurans
GGTCCACGTTTGACACAGATAGTCGGCCACGGCTATTATTCGCCCCTGTTTTGGGGGATCGTCTAGCGGTAGGACCGCGGACTCTGACTCCGCTAACCGTGGTTCGAATCCACGTCCCCCAGCCAAATAAAAACGCTGACGCGTACTGTCCTCCCTGGACAGACATTGCTAAACTCATGGCATGAACCATTCCCATACGGATTCCGCGTTGCCCGCCCTGCGTTTTACCAAAATGCAGGGCTTGGGTAACGACTTCGTCGTTTTTGATGGCATCCGTCAGCGCGTCGATCTACCCCCAGAGAGGATCCGCGCCATCGCCGACCGCCACTTCGGCATCGGCTGCGATCAGATCCTGCTGGTGGAGGCCGCCGCATCCCCCGATTGCGACTTCCGTTACCGCATCTTCAATGCCGATGGCGGCGAGGTGGCGCAGTGCGGCAATGGCGCCCGCTGCTTTGCCGTCTTCGTGCGCCGCGCCGGGCTCACCGGCAAGGACATCATCACCGTCGAGACTCGGGCGGGGCGGCTGATCCTGCATCACCGGGGGAACGGGGATATCACCGTCAATATGGGTGTTCCACAACTCGTCCCCGCCGATGTCCCCTTCCGCGCCGATGAAGAATCTCCCGAATACCTGCTGTCCGCGGGGAAGCACACCCTGCGCATCGCCGCCGTTGGCATGGGCAACCCCCACGCAGTGCTGCGTGTCGCGAGCGCGGCGGAGGCCCAGGTAGCCACTCTGGGTCCGCAGATCGAAACACACCCGGCCTTTCCCGAGCGCTGCAACGTGGGCTTCATGGAAATCCGCGACCGCAACCATATTCAACTGCGGGTCTGGGAACGCGGCGCGGGTGAAACCCTGGCCTGCGGCAGCAATGCCTGTGCGGCCGTGGTGGCGGGCATCCGCTGGGATGAACTGGATCATGCGGTGGCGGTGGCCCTGCCCGGCGGCACTCTGGAGATCGAATGGGCGGGTCCTGGACATTCCGTGATGATGACCGGTCCGGCGCAGGTGGTTTTCGACGGCGTCTGGCCGCTACCGGCAAAGATCCAACACATTGAAGAGGGATCATGACATGCGGGATACGACATTGGAGGCGGTTGCCAAGGGTTTGAACAGTGATACGGCGGCGTTGGCCTTTCTGCACAAACTCGATGATGAGGAAGGTGAAACGCTGGCGCGCCTGATCGCTGCGCTGGAGGTTCACGGTGCCTCGGAACGCTACAGCGATACCCACTGGGAGGATGACTGAGTGGCTACGGAGCCTGAACTGGAAACACAGGCGGATCAGGTCCTGGCCTATCTCCGTCGGCATCCGCAATTTTTGTGGGACCAGGAAGACCTGCTCCTCACCCTGACCCTGCCCCATGTCGGACGTGGTTCCGCTTCGTCCCTGCTGGAACGGCAGGCGCAGGTGCTGCGCGAAGAAAACCTCCGGCTGCAGCAGCGTATCAGCGCACTGCTGGGTGCCGCCCAACAGAATGCCGCACTCGGCCTGCACCTCTCCGACCTGGCTACCGAACTGTTGCAGACACCCGACTGTACCACGACCGTCAATACCGTCATCACCCGTCTGCGGGAGGGTTTTCAGGTGGAGGAAATGGCCCTGATCGCCCGCGCACCCGTGGCCGGATTGCCCCAGTTTCTACCGTTGGAGCAGGCTGATTTTCAGGAGATTCTGAACGGCCTGCCGTTGTTGCGCGCCGCGACCGGGCTGACCCTGAGCCCGACCCTGCGCAGCACCCTCTTCGGCGCGGCGGGGGCGGGACTGGCATCTTTTGCCCTGATCCCGCTTGCCGGTCAGCATCTGCAAGGAGGGATTCTGCTCGGCAGCCAGCACCCCGACCGCTATGCCGAGGACGCCGGGGCCGACCTGCTCGACCAGATTGCCCGTCTGGTCACGGCGGCACTGGATCGCTGCCTAGCCCCATGCTGATCGAAACCGCCGTTGCCCAATTCATCGAAACGCTCCGGCAGGGCGGCGGGGCCAGTCCGGCCACGATCAGCGCCTATGGCCGCGACCTACATGCCTGGGCGCGGTTTTCGCTACAGCGCGGGCAGACGGAGATCGCCCAGATCGATCGCGGCAGCGTGCGCGCCTACCTCCTGGCGGAGCGCAGCCGCGGAGTGTCCATCCGCAGCCTGCGCCGACATTTCGCGGCGTTGCGCGCCCTCTATCGCCATCTGCAGCAGGATGCGCCCGAACTGCGCAATCCGGTGTCGGGGCTCGCCATGCCCAAAGCGGAGCAGCGCCTGCCCGACTGGCTGACGGTAGATCAGGCCCGCCTGCTGATGCAACCTGCCGCCTTATCCGACGTGGAAGCGGCGCCGCAGGATTTCACCGGGCTGCGGGATCAACTGATCCTGGAGCTGCTGTACTCCAGCGCCCTGCGCGTCAGCGAACTGGCGGGACTGAATCTGGGCGATCTGGACCGTCACGCGGGCACGGTACGGGTGCTGGGCAAGGGGCACAAGGAACGTATCGTGCCGGTAGGACAGCCCGCCTGGGCAGCGCTTCGCGCCTACCTTGCGGCGCGACCGGCCGTGGCGGCCAGCGGCGAGCCAGCCCTCTTCGTCAACCGGCGCGGCCAGCGGCTCACGGTGCGCAGCATTCAGGTGCGGGTCAAAAAACTCGGCGATGCGCGGCTCGGGCAGCCGCTGCATCCCCATACCCTGCGCCACAGCGCTGCCAGCCATCTGCTGCAGTCGTCCGGCGACTTGCGCGCGGTGCAGGAATATTTAGGCCATGCGGGTATTGGCACGACTGCTATCTACACCCATATGGATTATCAGCAACTGGCGCAGGTCTACGACCACGCGCACCCGCGGTCGCGACGTGGTGACCAGGACATGAAGCACTTTGAGGGAAAAACATGACGGATTCGCAACAAATGCACGGCACCACCATCCTCTGTGTGCGGCGGGGCGCCAACGTGGTCATGGCCGGAGATGGCCAGGTGACCTTCGGCAATACGGTCATGAAGGGCAATGCCCGCAAGGTGCGCCGTATAGATCCGGGGGTGCTGACCGGTTTCGCCGGCGCCACCGCCGACGCCTTTACCCTGCTGGAGCGTTTCGAGGCCAAACTCAAGGCCCACCCCGGCCAGTTGGCCAAGGCCGCCGTGGAACTCGCCAAGGAGTGGCGCACCGACCGGGTACTGCGCCGTCTGGAGGCCATGCTCGCCGTCGCGGACGATAAACAAAGTCTGATCATCAGCGGGCAGGGCGACGTACTGGATCCCGAATACGGCATCATCGCCATCGGTTCCGGGGGGCCTTACGCCCTGGCGGCGGCGCGTGCCCTGCTGGAAAACAGCGATCTGCCCGCCCGTGAAGTCGCCGAACGCGCACTCGGCATCGCTGGCGATATCTGCATCTATACCAACCACCAACATACGATCGAAGAGCTATGAGCATGTCTGAAATGACCCCCGCGAGATCGTCCAGGAGCTGGACAAGTACATCATCGGCCAGTCCGAGGCCAAGCGCGCAGTGGCCATCGCCCTGCGCAACCGCTGGCGGCGCGGGCAGGTGCCGCCGCCGCTGCATCAGGAAATCACCCCCAAAAATATCCTCATGATCGGGCCGACGGGGGTAGGCAAGACGGAAATCGCCCGGCGTCTGGCACAACTCGCCAATGCCCCCTTCATCAAAGTGGAAGCCACCAAATTCACCGAGGTGGGCTATGTGGGCAAGGATGTGGAATCCATCATCCGCGATCTAACCGAAACCGCCGTCGACATGATCCGCAGCGAACGGCAGGTCGCGCTGCGCCAGCGCGCCGAGGAATTGGCCGAGGAGCGGATTCTCGACATCCTCATTCCCGGTCCGCGCGACAGCAGCGTACCGCGCAGCGACGAGGGTACGCGCCAGAAGTTCCGCAAAATGCTGCGCGAAGGCAAGCTGGATGCGCAGGAAATCGAGATCGAGGTGAGCGCCCCCAAGGGCGGGGTGGAGATCATGGCCCCGGCCGGCATGGAGGAGATGACCAACCAGCTCCGCGAGATGTTCTCCAACATGGCGCCAGGGAAGACCAGCACACGACGCGTCGCCGTGAGCGAAGCGCAGCGTCTGTTGACGGACGATGAAGCCGCCAAGCTGGTCAATGAAGAGGAAGTTCGCGCCCTGGCACTGGAACGGGTACAGTCCGGCGGCATCGTCTTCATCGACGAAATCGACAAGGTGGCGGTGCGCTCCGGCACTCAGCAGGGCTCGGATGTCTCCCGGGAAGGGGTACAGCGCGATCTTCTGCCACTGGTGGAGGGCTCCAATGTGAGTACCCGTTACGGCGTGGTGAAGACCGATCATATCCTCTTCATCGCCTCCGGCGCCTTCCACCTCAGCAAACCCTCCGATCTGATCCCGGAACTGCAGGGCCGCCTGCCTATCCGCGTGGAGCTGGAGGCCCTGAGTGCGGCGGATCTGGTGCGGATACTGCAGGAGCCGGAGAATGCGCTGGTCCGGCAATACGGTGCGTTGCTGGCCAGCGACGGGCTGGCTTTACACTTTACCCAGGATGGCGTGCAGCGTATCGCCGAAATTGCCCAGCAGGTGAATGAACGGGTGGAGAACATCGGCGCCCGGCGCCTGCATACGGTCATGGAGCGGCTGCTGGAAGAGGTGGCTTTTGTCGCACCGGACGGCAGCACTACGGCCCTGGAGGTCAACGCCGCCTATGTGGACAGCCGTCTGAAAGACCTGGCGCAGGACGAGGATTTGTCTCGTTATATTTTGTGACGGGGGTAACTGTGTACAGCGTGGTCAGGGCTTGATGTAGAGGGCGCCGGCCTCCTGGGCATCCGCAATGGCGATGATGCCGGCGGCGACCAATTGGCTGCCCGCAGGCCGGTCGTCAGGGTTCAACCCCATGTTACGCAAGCTATTTTCACAAAAATCGACCTGCACTCCGGCACTGATGCGCTCTTCGATCTCGCGCCGCCAGTGGCCCTTCGCCCAGAGGGACACGGGTGCCTGACCATTCGCGATGACCCGCAGGCTTTGCGCCGGCGCCGCTGTCTGGGCATTACGCAGATTGGCCAGCAGATTGGGCCAACGCCCGGCATCGTCCACGTGAAAAAGCAATACGGCGCTCAAGCTACTGCCGCCGTCGTCAGCATTTGTTGACGCAACTTGCCCATACTGCTTTTTTCCAGTTGCCGCACCCGTTCCGCCGAAACACCCAGTTCATCGCCCAACACCTGTAAGGTCTTGGGGTCGTCGCTCAGCCAGCGGTTTTCAATGATGTAGCGATCCCTCTGGGGCAGGGCCGACAGCGCCGTATGCAAGGCCTTGTGCTGCTGCTGATCCCAGTCCCGCTCCACCAGTTGCTCGATGGGCGACCCGGTGGGATCCGCCAGATCCAGGACACGTCCGCCCTCCCGTTCCTCATCCGGTTCGAGGTTGAGCGAGTAATCGTAACCGGACATCCGCCCTTCCATCTCCAGCACCTGGGCCTGGGTGACACCCAGATCGTCCGCCATGGCGGCACTCTCCTCACCGCTCATCCAGCCGGTATGGCTGCGGCTGGAACGGAGGTTGAAGAACAGCTTGCGTTGCGCCTTGGTAGTGGCCACCTTGACAATACGCCAGTTGCGCAGGATGAATTCGTGAATCTCCGCCTTGACCCAATGCACTGCAAAGGAGACCAGACGTACGCCATGATCCGGGTCGTAGCGCTTCACCGCCTTCATCAGGCCGATATTGCCTTCCTGAATCAGGTCGGCTTCCTGCAAGCCATATCCCCGATAACCCCGCGCCACCCGCACCACGAAGCGCAGGTGGCTGAGCACCAGATCCTTGGCCGCATCCACGTCGCCATGATCGCGCAGGCGCCGGGCCAGATCACGTTCTTCTTCCGGCCGCAGCAGCGGTTGGGCGTTCACAAAACGCAGGTACCCCGCCAGCCCGTCGGGGCTGACCAAATCTCTACTGGCTATCGCAAGTTCCTTCATGGCAATCCTCATGCACCGTCCTGCGTACTTGGACTCCGAACACGGCCGCACGTTCCGTCTGGTGGATTCTGATTCACGACACATCACCCGGCATATGGAGCCACCGGCGCGCTGTTTCAAGGACGGGCCGCAAAAAATCCGCCCTCAGGAAAAAGTATGGTCGAGGTGCCGCCCGACTGCAAGGCGGGATCCCAGCCAGCCGAGAAGCGCACTGGCCGCAATGAGAACAAGGCCCTGCCCGGAACTCAGGCCCAGCAAATGAAAGCGGGTACCGTAGAGTTCCGCCAGCCGTTCCACAGGCCCCTGCAAGGCCCATACCGTGATGGCGACTATCATCCAGGCCAGCAGCCCGGCCACTGCCCCCTGAAACAGGCCCTGGTAAAGAAAAGGGCGGCGGATGAAGGCGCGAGTGGCCCCCACCAGACTCTCCACATCGATTTCGTCGCGCCGCTGGGCGATGTGCAGACGAATGGTGTTTCCCATGACCAGAATAACGCCCACCGCGAGCAATCCGGTGAGAATCCAGACCGCGCGCTGACCCAGCGAAAGTATCGCCTGCAGACGGGCCACCCAGCCCAGGTCTGACTGTGCGCTGGCCACCCCCGGCTGCCGGCCCCAATAGGCCACCAATGTCTGCAGTGACGACGGGCTCTGGGCCAAAGGGTTCAGCTCGACCACGAAAGAGGCCGGCAGGGGATTTTCGCCCAGGGTCTGGATGGCCGCCGTCATGCCGGCGGTGTGCTCGAACTCCGTCAAGGCGGCGGCTTTACCCACATAACGCACGCTCACCACCCCGGTGCCACGTTCGAGCAGGGTCTGGAGGTTCTGAATCTGGGCGGCGGAGGCTTCCTGGTGCAGAAAGAGAGAGATCTGCGCCTGATCCTGCCAATGTCCCAGCAGTTGCTGGAGATTGTTGAGGGCCGCGAAAAGACCCACCGGAAGCGCCAGAACAATAGCCAGCGCGAACACGGTCATGAAGGTGGCCACAGGCTGTCTGATCAGCGTGTTCAGCGCATTTTTTGCGGCTTCCAGGCGAACATGAAGATTCACGCGTTGTCCTCCCCAGGCGTGTGCAGATGGCCCTGTTCCAGGTGAAATACCGGCAGGCCGAGGCGGTTGACTTGCGATTGGTCATGGGTCGCCACCAGCACTGTCGTTCCGTGGTGATGGAAGTCGCGGAAGAGGTCCAGGATCTCCGTGCTCAGAGATTGGTCCAGATTTCCCGTCGGTTCGTCGGCCAGTAGAATTTCCGGGGTATGGACGATGGCGCGGGCGATACCCACCCGTTGCTGCTCGCCCCCGGACAGGATCGCTGGAAAATCCTGTGCGCGATTCCCCAACCCCACCTTCTCCAGCGCCGCCCGTACCCGGCTTTGCACTTGCCGGCCGCTGAGACCTCCGACCTGCAGGGTCAACGCCACATTGCTGAACACATCGCGATCCATCAGCAGCTTATGGTCCTGAAAGACCACGCCGATCCGCCGCCGGTAGGCGGGAATATGGCGGCGCCTGAGGGTGGAGACATCGATACCGTTGACCATCAACGTCCCGTGACTGACATCTTCCAGGCGCAGAAGCAACTTGAGGAGTGTACTTTTGCCAGCACCGGAAGGTCCAGTCAGCAGGGCCATCTCCCCTTTACGCAAACGCAGATTCACCTCGCGGAGGACATGATGTCGTCCCGGATAATGCTTGGTGACGTTGATGAACTCGATCATGACTTCGACTCCGCAAATAAGGCATCGACAAAAGATTCGGGGTCAAAGGGGCGTAAGTCTTCGACCTGCTCACCGACACCAATGTAGCGAATAGGGATGGGCAGGGCCTTGGCGATGGCCGCCACCACACCCCCCTTGGCGGTGCCATCTAGCTTGGTGATGCAAATACCTGTCAGCCCCACCGCATCATGAAACTGACGCGCCTGATTGAGGGCGTTCTGCCCGGTCCCGGCGTCCAGCACCAGCCAGATCTGCTGCGGCGCCTCCGGGTCCTGTTTGCCGAGAACCCGCCTGATCTTCTTCAGCTCTTCCATGAGATGGCCCTGGGTATGGAGGCGCCCGGCGGTATCGGCGATGAGCAGGTCGTTGCCACGCGCGCGGGTCGTGGTCAGCGCATCGAAAATCACGGAGGCGCTGTCAGCGCCCGTACCCTGCGCCACCACCGGCACCTGCGCGCGCCTCCCCCAGCCCTGCAACTGCTCGACGGCAGCGGCGCGGAAGGTGTCGCCAGCAGCAAGCACTACCGTGAAACCTTCCGCTTTCCAGCGTGCCGCCAGTTTACCGATGGTGGTCGTTTTGCCCGCGCCGTTGATACCGACCATGAGCAACACCTGAGAATGCCCCTTCTCGGGCGACCAGGGTTGTGCGCGGGGACGCAGGATATCCAGAAGCGACTCGCGCAGTGCCGCCTGGAGCGCGGCGGGGTCCGTGAGCTCCTTGCGACGCACCCGTTCCGTGACGCTGTCCATGACTTCCCGGGTTGCGGCGCTGCCGAGATCCGCCTGTAGCAGTAGGGCTTCCAGATCTTCCAGCAGATCCGCATCGATCACCTTTTTACCAAGTACCAGACGCCCTACACCCCCGGCCAGTTGTTCCCGGCTGCGGGCCAGACCTTGCCGAAGACGGGAGAAAAGTCCCTTGGGGGCGTCTTCCGGGATAGTCGCCACAGTGGCAGGGGGCAATGCCTCTTCGGCGAACGTTTCCCCCGCAGGGAGGCTTTTGTTACGCTTGAACCAGTCGAACACCATTGGGTTAAGCAGACCTCAGACGCCATGAACCTTTACATTATCCACCGAAGGGCGGAATCGAACAATGCGCGGGGTGCCCGCACACCCCTCGCGGGACGATCCCCGCTGCCGGGCCGCTGCGCATGAGCATCTCCATCATCGCGGGGCGTCATCGCGGGCGACGCCTGCTGACTCCAACCGGCCGTACCCTGCGCCCCACGCCTGGCGCGGTACGAGAGAGGCTGTTCAATTGGCTGGAGGGGCAGGTGGCCGGGGCGCGGGTGCTGGATCTTTTTGCCGGTAGCGGGGCGCTGGGACTGGAGGCCTGGTCACGCGGCGCCCAGGAAGTCGTTTTTGTCGAACAGGACCCTGGTCATCGCCGGCTCCTGGCCCGGAATCTGGCCGCCTGCGGCGTAGCGGCACAGCAGTTGGCGGGAACGGACGCGCTGGGGTACCTGCAACAGTGTACCAGACCCTTCGATATCCTTTTCGCGGACCCGCCTTTCGATCAGGGCTGGCCAGCCCGGATGGCTCATCTGCTGTGGCAGGACCGGACACTTGCTGCGGGAGGCTGGCTCTACCTGGAAACCTCCGCTGCGGAGCAATGGGACGACGCCCTGATCCCTCGCCACTGGCAAGCCCACCGGCGGGGCCACTGCGGTACCGCACACTATGTTCTCTACCGGACCTTGCCGGAGCACCCCCATGACTAAGCCCAATACAGAGCGCCGGATCATTTATCCCGGCACCTTCGACCCCATCACCAATGGCCATGAGGATCTGGTGCGGCGAGCCGCGGCACTGTTCGACGAGGTCGTCGTCGCGGTAGCCGCCCAAACGGCAAAGACTACCATTTTCCCTCTCGCCGAACGGGTCGCGCTCGCCGAGGCGACTTTAGGCGCGATTCCGGGGGTGCGGGTACGCCCCTTTCCCGGACTGCTGATTCATCTGCTTCAGGAAGAAAGGGCCCATCTCATCCTGCGCGGATTGCGCGCCATATCGGATTTCGAGCATGAATTTCAACTGGCGTCCATCAACCGGCGTATGGATGCGCGGATCGAGACGCTCTTCCTGATGACCTCCGATCAGCATACGTTTCTCTCATCCAGCCTCGTGCGGGAAATCAGCCGCCTGGGGGGGGACGTAGGTGCCTTTGTCCAGCCCCTGGTGGCTGCGGCCCTGAAGCGGCATTTTCGTATCGGCATGGACCCCGGTGCCGTAGAAACGTAGAATACCGGGCCACCCTGAGGAGAACACGATGTCCCTGCTCATTAACGATCAGTGTATCAATTGCGATGTCTGCGAGCCGGAATGCCCCAACAACGCCATCAGCATGGGCACGCGGATCTATGTCATCGATCCCGACCTTTGCACCGAGTGTGTCGGTCACTACGACACTCCGCAATGCAAAGAGGTCTGCCCCGTGGACTGCATTGTCAGCGACCCTGACCATGCGGAATCGCCGGAGGCCCTGCAACAGAAATTTCTGCGGCTTATCGGGCAGTGCTGAACGGCTCCCGCAACAAGCGGAGCAACGGCGCCGCGTGACGGTCAAGACGGGCCGCCTGTTCCTCCGCGGCTTGCAGGTTCTGCCGTAACTGCTGAATGCGGGTGTCAATATTGCCCATCGTCTGGACAATACTTTGCAACGCCGTGAGTTCTTCTTCGGCGTTATCGTGATAAACCTGTAACTGCTGGTTCAAGACTGCCATGATCTCATCCACCCAAACCTCTGCCTCTCGCCTGGTTTCCACGACAAAATCCCGGGTCCGCCCGGCTACGGTGAGGAATGCCTTGCGCACCACCGCACTCTGGGTATTCACGGCGATCTCCAGCATCATCCCGAATCGCTCATAATTTTCCGCCATGTCGATGAGCTCCGCCCGCCGCGGCATGATGGCATAGGGCACTGCCCTCAGTGCGGGGAGACGATAGTGCTTCTGCAGCGCCTGATACTCCCCGGCCACCAGTTCCGATACCTGCTGCGCACCCTGCAGCGCAGTATCGAAGTGGGCTATGGCCTCCGCGAAGAAACGTCTGAAGCGTTCGACGATACCGGCCGTCGTCCAGGCGGAAAGCATTTCCGCTTTGGCGTTGCTGATCACGAAATCAAAGGATGCGGGCGCCAGGGGGGCCAACAGAAGCTCTTCAACCGCCTGCCGGAAAACCGCCTTTTTCCCTTCGAAGGCCTGCCGGTCAGCCTCAAAACTCCCTAGCAACCGACGATGTTGCTCCACCAGTTCAGGCACCTTCTCTGCAGTCCGGTCCTTGAGGCTGCGCATGCTCTCCATCTGCACCGTGATTCTGTTCATTTGCTCACGCAGCAGCCTCTTCTGGTCCATGACGACACGCTCTACCAGCGCCCGGCATTTAGCCTGAATGGCCGCCTGCCGTGCGGGCAGCAGCACTTCGGCGATGGAACGCTCCAGGGCAGCCATCCCACTGCGTTCCAGCAGTTTCCGGTCCCGGCGGATCCGGGCAACGAGCCCCTTCTGGCCGGAAACCGGGATCACCTGTTCACGGAGCACATGCAGTCGTTCCGCCGTTTTGTCCACCTGCTGTTCAATTTCCGCCACCACCCCGGACCAGTCACGCAATTCGTCCCAGAGGGTATCGATCTTGTTGAGCAGCACGATTTGCTTCTGGTGCGCATTGCGTATCAGATACTGTTCCCAGATGGTCAGGTCGCTCTGGGTGACGCCGGTGTCCGCGCCCAGCACAAAAATGATGGCGTCAGCGTCGGCAAGCATGCCAAAAGTCAGTTCAGGCTCTGCCCCGATGGCGTTGAGGCCGGGAGTGTCCAGCACCGTGAGGCCGGCGTCCAGCATGGGATGCGCCAGATACAGCAGGGCATGACGCCAGCGCGGAATCAGCACCTTACCGAGTCCACAGGATGGACAAACGGTGCGTTCGCGGTCCTTGGGCGTACGATTGAGCGGCGGGCACAGCCCGATGCGACGGGCATCCTCTACCGTCACACAAACCGTTTCCGTAAGATGCAACAGCGTCTGGTTGAGTTCGCTTTTCTCTTCCAGCGGCAGCGGCAGGCGCGTCCACGCGCTCCCCGCCCTCTTGAGTTTTTCGATACTGACATCCAGACTACGGCTGGCAATGGGTAGCAGTTGCAACCCCGGTCGCCCCTGTGGCGCACCACGGATCTCCACCGGACACATGGTGGTCTGGCCGGAACCGGAGGGCAGCAGCCGCGTCCCCATATCCGAGAAAAAGAGCGCGTTGATCAGCTCGGTCTTGCCGCGGGAAAACTCGCCGACAAAGGCGATACGCAAGCTGTCCTGCTCCGTTTCATAAGCCAGCGTTTCCATCTGCAGCATGGCCCCGCTGGGTAACAGGCCCAGATCAGCCATCATCGCGGCCATCCCATGCAGGCCGCTAATGACGTCCTGCCGCCAGCCGTTCAACGCGCGCAGCCCCTGCAGAATGGGGGACAATTCCAACAAACCCGATTCACTCATGCCTACTCCCGACCCATCAGCGCTGACATCGAGAACAATAGATCGTCGCCCGGCCACCGATGCGGACGCTCTGTAACGGCGCACCGCAATGTGTACAAGGCTCCCCCTCTCGTCCATACACCGCCAGAGATAGTCGAAAATATCCATTCCCGCCATCCGGTCGGGTAAAATCACGCAAGGTCGTTCCACCCTGGGCAATGGCGGCCTCCAGGACGGCGCGCACCGACTGCACCAGTTTCATGTAACGCGGCAGGGCGATCCGTCCCGCAGGACGGCGTGGATCGATACCCGCCGCAAACAGCGATTCGTTGGCGTAAATATTACCGACGCCCACAACGATATGGGCATCCATGAGGAAGGATTTGACCGGTATCTGCCGATTTCGGCCCCGCTGGTAAAGGTACTCCGCGCCGAAAGCATCGCCCAGGGGTTCCGGCCCGAGATGCTGCAGGAGGGGATGGCGGTCGGCATCGGCAAGCCAGAGTACGGCTCCAAACCGGCGCGGGTCATGAAAGCGCAGACAGAGATCGTCCGCAAACAGCAAATCGACATGATCGTGCTTCTGCACCGGGGCGCTTTGGGGGAGGATGCGCAGGTGTCCGCTCATTCCCAGATGGATCAGGATCGTTCCCCGTTCCAGATCGAGCAGCAAGTACTTGCCCCGCCGCCGCAGGTTCAGCAGACGCTGCCCGCTCACCCGCGCCGCAAGGTCGTCATTCACGGGCAGTCGCAGGCGGCCGTCCCGCACCACGGCCCCCTCCAGGCGCCGCCCCCGCAGATGGGGAGCGATACCCAGGCGGGTGACTTCGACCTCGGGCAACTCGGGCATGACTAGATCCTCGTTCCGCTGCTCACACGTTCGCGCCCGGCCAGATCACAGTGGGTCCGCACGGCGCAGAAACCGGCGTTGCCGAGCAGGCGACGCACCGCGGCGCCCTGATCCGGGCCATGCTCCAGCAGGAGCATGCCGCTGGTCGAGAGCCGTTCATATGCGCCGGCAATGATGCGTTCCAGGCACTCCAGGCCACGGGGGCCGGCCACCAGGGCGTCCCGGGGCTCATGGTGCAAATCGGGAAGATGAGGGTCGTCATCAGCCAGATAAGGGGGGTTGGCTACTATCTGGTCAAAACGCAGGGCATCATCCAGTGGCGCATACCAGTCGCCTTCCAGCCAATGTACCCGCGGCGCCAGAAGCGCACCGTTGGCGCGCGCCACCCGTAATGCCGCCGGGCTGTGCTCCACGGCCCAGACTTCCGTCTGCGGCCGCGCCAGGGCGATGGCCAGGGCAATGGCCCCGGAGCCGGTGCCAAGGTCGAGCACACGCCCCGCGCCCTCCTCCGCCAGTCCCTCCAGAGCCAGGGTCACCAACGTCTCGGTATCCGGGCGGGGGATCAGCACCTCCGGGCTAACGCGCAGGTCCAGCCCGTAAAAAGACCACTCACCCAGACAATAGGCCAGAGGGACTCCAGCGAGGCGCCGGGCGAGCAGTGCGGCAATCTGTTCTCCCTGGTCCGCAGGAATGGGCAGCAAGGCATTGCGGAGCAGGGCTGTCGTATCCAGTCCCAGGGCAGCAGCCAGCAACCAGCGCGCTTCCTGCTCCGGCTGATCGCTGACTACCCGCAGTCGTTCGCGCAGATGATGCTGCCAGTCGCGCAGGCTGCGTGACAGAGGGTGTGCCACGCCTGAATCAGAGGTCATCACCCATATGCTGCAGGAGATCGGCTTGATATTCCTTGATCAGCGGTTCAATCACGGCATCGAGATCACCCTCCAGCACCGCTTCCAGCCGGTACAGCGTGAGATTGATGCGGTGATCGGTGATCCGCCCCTGGGGGAAATTGTAGGTGCGGATGCGTTCGGAGCGATCTCCGGAACCCACCAGCAGACGTCGGGTCTGCGCCGCCGCACTCTGCTGCTTCTCCTGCTCCTGTTCCAGCAGACGGGCCTGCAGCAGCGCCATGGCCCGCGCCCGGTTCTTGTGCTGGGAGCGGTCTTCCTGGCAGGCCACCACCAGACCGGAGGGGATATGGGTGATGCGGATGGCGGAGTCGGTTTTATTGATGTGCTGCCCCCCCGCGCCACTGGCACGGTAGGTATCAATGCGCAGGTCGGCGGGATTGATGGTGATCTCGCTCACCGTATCCACCTCGGGCAGTACCGCCACCGTACAGGCGGAGGTATGGATGCGGCCCTGCGTCTCGGTCTCGGGCACCCGTTGCACCCGATGTCCGCCCGATTCGAATTTCAGGCAGGAGTAAGCACCACGTCCACTGATTTCCAGCACGACCTCCTTGTAGCCGCCCCGTTCCGATTCGGAGGCGGAAAGGATGACCACCGCAAAGCCCTTACTCTCGGCATAACGGGTATACATCCGGGCCAACACTCCCGCGAAGAGCGCGGCCTCCTCACCACCGGTCCCTGCCCGCACCTCCAAAAAGACACTACGATCATCATTGGGGTCTTTGGGCAATAGGCGTACCCGCAGGGCTGCTTCGATCTGGTCGAGCTCTGCCTCGGCCGCCGCAACCTCTTCGATGGCCAGCGCACGCAGTTCCGCATCCTGTTCTTCCATCAGCATACGCCCGCCCTCGTCCCGATCCCTCTGCCGCTGCTGATACCGGCGGAGCAGTTCCAGGACCGGGCCGATCTCGCCCAGCTCTTTGGAGAGGCTCTGAAAACGCTGGGTATCGTCAGCCGCACCAGGACTCGCCAGCAACTGACTCAATTCATCAAAACGAAAGGCCAACTGCTCAAGCTGGCTCTGCAACCGCGGACTGAGACTCATCCTTCGGCGTCGCTGAGACGAAAGAGAATATCCAGTGCCGCGACCAGACTTTCGTTGGTCGCGTCCTGACAAGGCTGGCGAAGGGTCGCGATGGGATCGTGAAGTACTTTATTCATCAAGGCCTTGGAGAAGGCCTCCAGAACCGCACGAGGGTCCTGCCCCTGATCCAGGTAATGGCTAAAACGCCGTAGCTCCTCCTGGCGCCGTCCCTCCACATGATCACGCAGACGACGGATGGCGGGCACCACGTCCAGACTCTCCCGCCATTGCTGAAACTCGCCGACCTCATCGGCAATGATCAGCTCCGCCGCCGACGCCGCCTCGCGGCGGGCGCGCACGCCCGCCTGGGCGATATCGTTCAGATCGTCCAGCGTATAGAGAAAACACTGCGCAACACCTTCCACCTCCGGGGCGATATCCCGGGGTACGGCAAGATCCACCAGCATCAGATCACCCCGCGCCCGCTGTGCCATGACTGCAGAGATCGTTTCCCGCGTCACTATGGGCAGCAGGCTCGCGGTGCAACTGACCACCACGTCGGCATCGTGCAACAGATGGGGGATAGCCTCCAGCGCATGGGAGTCGCCGGTAAATTTTTCGGCGAGTTGCTGACCGCGTTCCGCACTGCGGTTGGCTACGGCGAATCTCTCCACCCCATGCTCACGCAGATGGGTCGCCACCAGTTCGATGGTATCCCCGGCGCCGATCAGCAGCACCGATTTGCCTTCGAGGCTGCCCAGCAACTGCTTGGCCAAACATACGGCCGCATAGGCGACACTGACCGGGGCCGAACCAATGGCGGTCTCCGAGCGCACCCGCTTTGCCACACGGAAGGCCCAGTGCAGCAGGCGATTCAATACCGGCCCGGCGGCACCACTATCCGCCGCCGCCTGATAGGCATCCTTGACCTGACCGAGAATCTGCGGTTCTCCGATGATCATGGAATCCAGCCCGCAGGACACCCGAAACAGATGGCGCACGGCTTCCGCATCGCTCGAATGGTAGATATGCCCATCCAGCAATCGCGGGTCCACGCCGTGAAAATGGCAGAGCCAGTCCTGCAGGGCCTGACGATGGTAGCCAGCACCGCCGTGAACATAGATTTCCGTGCGGTTGCAGGTGGATATGATCAGCGACTCGGCAGCCAAGCCCTGCTCCGCCAGGTCGTGATAGGCTGCAGCAAGCCTCTCCGGCGAAAAAGCGACTTTTTCCCGGACCGCGATGGGGGCAGTATGGTGACTCAGTCCGAAGCAGAAAATGGTGGTGACCGTCCCTGCGGAGCGACGATTAGGGGGCTGGATTGTCGCCGATGCCGGACAGGATTGCAAGCCGGAGCCCCAACGGGTATTGTGCCCGCTGGCAAAAACGTGGAGAACGAGCGGATGAGGAGCAGGCTTGGGGGCATCGTGGCGGGTATTGCACTGTGCCTTACCGCCGGAGGTGCGGCCGCCGATTCCGCTTCGGATGGCATGACCGGGAAGCAGCTCTACTATCTGCTGGTGGCCGAGTTCGCCACTGCACGGCAGGAACCGCAACTGGCCATCCCCGCCTGGCAGGAAGCCGCCAAGCTGGCACCAGAACCCAATGTTCTCGGGCGGGCAACGCAGGCTATCGCCCGGTTTGGCGATTTTCAGGATGCGCTGCAACTCGCCAGACGCTGGCGGCAGGCCGCCCCGGGGAGCGCCGAAGCGGATCAGTTTGAAGCCGCGTTGCTGCTTACCACAGGCCAGGACGAGCAGGCCTTGCAATTGCTGCAGGCCACGCTGGCCCGCTTCCCCGACGATCCGAAGGTCACCCTGCAGCTCGCCGAGTTATTGGTGACCCACGGGCGCAGCGGTGAGGCGCGGCGGTTATTGAGCGCACTGGCCGATAAAGACCCGAAATCCGCAGCCGCCTATTACGCGCTCGGGCGCATCGATCTCCTTGAAAAACGACCGGAACATGCCATCTCCTGGCTGGAAAAGGCCCTCGGCATCCGCCCTGACTGGCAGGAAGCCGCCATCAGCCTCGCCGAAGCCCTGCAGGCCGTTCAAGGTCCGGCAGCCGCCTTGCGCAGCATTCAAAGCTTTACCGCCAGCCATCCCGAGGCTACCCTCGCTCGCCAATATCTGGCGGCGCTCTATCTCCAGATGGGCGGCCTGACCCAAGCCTATCGCCTCTATCAGGACATGGCGCGGCAGAACCCTGATGACCCCGACATCCTCCTTTCTCTCGGACTCATGGACATCGACCGGAAGGACTGGAAGAGAGCGGAAAGCGTTTTGCTGCGCACCCGGGATCTGGCGCCCCAGTCTCCCGTCCCGGTCTACTATCTGGGCCGCCTCTACGAGGCGCAGGACCGATGGGCAGAGGCGCTGCAGTGGTACCAACGCATCCATTCGGGTCCCCTCTACCCTGAAGTCGAACTGCGCAGCGCGCGGGTGGAATACCTGCTGGGTCATCACGACAAGGCTACCGACAAACTGCGGGCACTGGCGGCCGCGCATCCGCAGGATGCGCAGATTCCGCTGCTGGAAGCGGGCCTGCTACAGGACAGCGGTCACCTTCCACAGGCCCTGCAGGTAATCAGCAGCGCCTTGCAACGCATGCCGGAGCAGCCCAGCCTCTGGTACGCCCAGGGTGCCATCTATGAGCAACTGAAGGATTATCCGGCCATGGAAAAAGCCATGCGTATGGTTATCCACCTCGCGCCGAACCATGCACAAGCCTACAATTTCATTGGCTATAGCTTGGTGGAGCGGCACAGCGACCTGGCCGAAGCACAAAAATTGCTCACCAAGGCATTGAGTCTGAACCCTGACAATCCCGAGATTCTGGACAGCGTCGGCTGGCTCTATCATGCGCAGGGTGACAACGACCGAGCTCTGGGATATCTGCAGAGGGCCCATGCGGCACTGCCGGATGAGGCCGATATCAGCGCACACCTCGGACAAGTCCTCTGGTCGCTGGGACACCATGCGGAGGCACGGCAGGTCTGGCAGCACGCGCTGCAAAAACACCCGGATGATGCTGCCCTCAGAAGGGCGCTCAACCGCCAGCCATGAGGATTCCCCACGCCATGCGACCCACCCGGCTTCGGTTCCGGAGAACCGTTCGCACACTGGCCGCACTCCTGCTTACCGGCGTGCTGTCCGCCTGTGCGACCACCCCTCCCGTTTCGCCATCCCCCGGGGTCATCCTGCCGACGGCCGAGAGAAACCAGGTCGTCGCCAGCCTGAAACAGTGGCAAGCCAGCGGCCAGGCAGCGCTCAGCACCCCCAAAAGCAGTGAAGACTTCGGATTCGACTGGAAGCAGTCCCCCCGGCGCCAGGAGTTCTCCGTTTACGACCCCCTCGGCCGCACGGTCGCCCGCATTACCGTCGATCCCCGAGGCGCGCACCTGCAACTGGCCAACGGTGATGTCCGACAGGCGGATACTCTGGAGGCGCTCCTTGCGCTGGTCCTCCATGTTGATCTACCGGCGAATGAATTGCCGGACTGGATACTTGGCCTGCGCCGCGGTGCGGCGACGGAGCGGCAGAATGCCGCAGGTCTGCCCGAAGTCCTGCGCAGCGGCCCCTGGCGGATCCAATATCTCCAATATGCGCCGGTAGGCGGCCTCACCATGCCCAAGCTGCTCCAGGCCACGGGGCCGGAGGGCATCACCCTGCGCCTGGCCATCACCCAATGGCGCATGGGGAATCCCGGCACTCCATGAGCGAAAGTTATCCCGCCCCCGCCAAGCTGAACCTGATGCTGCGCGTTATCGACCAGCGCAGCGATGGCTATCACGAACTGCAAACGGTGTTCCAGTTTATCGACCTGGCCGACCGGCTATGGTTCAGCTCGCGCCCTGCCGGACAATTTTCCCGCAGTGGTGGACCTACAGGCGTGGCAGAAGCCGATGACCTCAGTATCCGCGCCGCGCAATGCCTGGCCAAGGTCGGTGCCGTCCGCGAGGGGGTCCACATTCGTATGGAAAAAATTCTGCCCATGGGGGGTGGCATCGGGGGTGGTTCCTCGGATGCCGCCACCACCCTCATCATGCTCAACCGACTGTGGCGTACCGGTCTGAGTCGCGCGGAACTCATGGAGATCGGCACCAGCCTTGGCGCCGACGTTCCGGTGTTCCTATTCGGGCGCAGCGCCTGGGCGGAGGGAGTGGGCGAACGCCTACAGGCACTCGATGCCCTCCAGGAAAGCCACTATGTGCTGTTGCATCCGCAGATATCGGTTAGTACCCGGGAGATATTCACTGCTCCTGAATTGACACGGCACCATGTGCCCATCACAATAAGCGCGTTTCTCGGCGGGGCGACGGAAAACACTCTGGAATCCGTGGTGTGTGCTCGCTATCCCGAAGTCCATCGCAGCATACGCTGGTTAAGAGACCATGGCGTGCGCGATGTTCGGCTGACGGGTAGCGGGGCCTGCGTTTTCGGGGTGGTGGCAGATGCCGTTGCCGCACAGCAGGTTGCCGCGCTGGCGCCCCCGCCCTGGCGGGCATGGGCGGTACGCGGATGTAACCAGCACCCACTTTACGATCCCGCCGAGCAATGATTATTGGGGCGTAGCCAAGCGGTAAGGCACCGGATTTTGATTCCGGCATTCCCAGGTTCGATCCCTGGCGCCCCAGCCAAATTATCCTCGGACTGTTTTGCCACCTGCGAAGAGAGAACGACATCACATGGCCCACGGCAATCTCATGGTCTTCAGCGGGAACGCCAATCCCGTACTGGCCGCCCAGGTAGCGCGCTTCCTGCAAATTCCTATCGGCCGCGCCGAAGTCAGCGCCTTCAGCGACGGCGAAGTCTTTGTTGAGATACTGGAAAACGTGCGCGGGCGAGATGTTTTCGTGCTCCAGCCTACCTGCACGCCGACCAACGATCATCTCATGGAATTGCTGACCATGATCGACGCACTGAAACGCGCTTCGGCCAATCGCATCACCGCCGCCATGCCGTATTTCGGCTATGCCCGTCAGGATCGCAAGTCACGCTCACGTACAGCCATCACCGCTAAACTGGTCGCCGATCTCATTACCAGCGCTGGTGCCAACCGGGTCCTCACCATGGATCTACATGCTGACCAGATTCAAGGCTTCTTCGATGTGCCGGTGGATAATATTTACGCCTCACCCATTCTCCTCGGCGACATCTGGCGCCAGAGCTATCCGGAGCTGATTGTGGTTTCCCCGGACGTAGGCGGCGTCGTCCGCGCCCGCGCCATTGCCAAGCGCCTTGAAGTGGATCTCGCCATTATCGACAAACGCCGACCGCGCCCCAACGAATCGGTCGTCATGAATATCATTGGAGACGTGGACGGCCGCACCTGTGTTCTCGTGGACGACATGGTCGATACCGCCAACACCCTCTGCGAAGCGGCCCATGCCCTCAAGGCGCGGGGCGCCGTCAAGGTCTGCGCCTACTGTACTCACCCCGTACTGTCCGGCCCCGCCATGGAGCGCATCGAGCGATCCGATCTGGACGAACTGGTCGTCACCGACACCATACCGCTCAGGCCGGATGCCCGGGCCAGCGCCAAGATCCGCGTACTGTCCGTTGCCGAGCTGCTGGCCGAAACCATCCGCCGGATTGCGGAAGAGGACTCGGTCAGTTCGCTGTTCATGGATTGATCGCCGTTTCACCGGCCTTGCGGACGGGCGTCGGCCATTGTATGATCTGCCCTCTGTCAATGGTGGCTGTAGCTCAGTCGGTAGAGTCCCGGATTGTGATTCCGGTTGTCGTGGGTTCGAGCCCCATCAGCCACCCCATATTTTCAAGCAGTCAGGCACGTTGTGGCATAGTTCTCAGTGGGGGCCGCGCCATTTCTGTGCCGCCCTTGCAGGGCGCTCGCGTTCCGATGGTCTGGATGATAGCCATACCATGAAATGGTACATGGCGCACGATGCCGCCGCCCACCTCTCTTTTCTTGTGGGGTTTTTTGGGCCGGCGAATTCAAATAACAACCACCCTCCCTCTGCACCCAGGAAACCTGAAGCCTAAAAGACCTCGTAGGGTGTCTGGTATCACAGACACTTTCAAGACGGCAATTCAGTCGACCAGAGCTGGGCGGCGAACTGGTCCTGCACCTGATGCAGGTTTTGCGTTCCAATGCTGAGCGCGATCAAACCAAAGCTGACGCCACTATTCCGGGTTCAGTTACTTATATTGCTCGCCTTCGATCAAAACCAAAACCCGGTTTCCAGAATATCTCTGAACTGATCAGGCCTATTACCAGTGCTGAAACCAGAGGAATAGTTGGTGAGGTGAACATAAGAGAGTTCATCTCGTATAAAATACCAGTTATCTACATAAGTTGGTGTGATCATCACTCCGAAAGCGCTAGATCCCGCACCATAACCAAAATAGCCGCCCGTCGCCGCCGCAGCCTCACCAGTTGAAGTTGCGTGTTCATAGTCGACACCGGCTGCAATAGACCAGTTCTTGGTGAGATAATAGTCTGCGTGGATCATGGCGCTGATGTCGTTGGAACTTTGAGTCGTACCAAAAGCCCGATTGATTGGAGTGTACATGTACTGTAATTCCGGAGTTATGGTAAAAAGCGAACCGCTATAGGTGTAGTAAAAACCATAAACATTACTATTGTCATATACCAGTGAGCTATCTACATAACCATTTTTAGAGAAGCGTAACGAGTTCACATCATTGATCGTGCCGGTATGCCCTGTATTTCCATCGGCGTAGATGGAAACCGAGTTTTCCGGGTTGATCGTATAGGTCAGCAAGCCCGATATAACGTTATAACGATTGGAAAAATATCCGTCATTCCAAGAAACCGATGCCGATACTGGCCCATAGGAATAGTTGATCTGGATGCCGCGACTAAATGACGGTTGAATAGTCCACGGAAATCCTCCCTCGATATTCATGCGGTTATAATCAAGTGTTCCAGTATAACCAATCAGAGTGGGAAGCTGCCCGATGCTAACAGAAAAATTACTCAATGGCGCAATAGTAAGATAGGCAGACGGGAGCGCGGTAAAGTCTTGTAAGGCAGTGCTTGCAGAATGGAAGGGTTGCCCAAGGTTTGGAAAATCATAGACACCGGCAGTCAGATAAAACTGTATAAGGCCGGTAGGCTTACTGATGGATATCAAACCGTTGGTTATCCCGGCACCAAAATTTTTACCGTTGAGGCCTGTGCCGGCAGGGTTGGTCTGTGCAAAGACCATAGCAGAGGCAACACCCTGGACGTCAAGTTTTCCTAGGGGACCGGCATTAAATTTTAGTGGTGGTGGAATGGAGAAACCATCTGCATATGCTAACCCGGAAAGTCCGGATAGCAAGCCAAATACAAAAGCAATAGATTTTGGCTTTTTTGACATGTTAAAGCTCCTACATTTAATTTTAGAAAAAATGTAACTTTTTGACTAAACAGAAAAATCACCAACAGGAAGTCCGGATATCACGTCATCGGTAAGTATTCATGGTGCGCCGATGACCGGCATCTATTCGGCTGGTCCTGGTTTTTCAGCTTCATGAACAGCGTCAGACTTTGTATGGACGCCTTTAAAAACCTTCCAATTTCGGATGAATCTGCTGAAAATATAGCCAGTTGAACATTGTGGTGTATACCAGATGACACCACGAAATAGCACAATCACAATAGGCCCTGTTTGCATCTGATTTGCACCCGCAGAAACCGGATCAGGGCACCTCGAATAACAAAAATTGTTCAGTTTGAGATAGAGGTGCCCCCCCACCCTCGCCTTTCTCAGGCGATTTTTACAAAGTATCCCTACTTTATCTGCGTATTTCCAGTATTTTTTTAGCCCTTTTCGTGGGCTTTGGACAGATTGATCCCCACCTGGCTACCGATTGCTGGATCAATCAGGCAAACCGCCGCATGTTAGACCAAATACTGTTTAGCCAGTTGGATTTCTGTGAGACTATAGCCGGGTTACCCATGATGGAGGCAGCGCTATGGCGAGGACAAAGCGCAATGATCAGCGGGTGTGCGTTTGGCGGATTACCTGACCGTAGGCTATCTGGCCATGGTGCTCTATGCCAGAGTTGTTCCGCCTCGGTAGCGTCCTGAAGCTGCCCCGAGAGGAGGGCTGGCCGATGGGTCCTGCCTCAGCACCTCTATGCCAGTGCCCAAGACCGGAAGAAGGGACGCGATGGTGCCCGGGTGCGTGTCATCGAATACACCCTGGACGGGATCCCCGATGCGGAACCCCGCTATCGCCTGGTCACCAACTGGATGAACCCGACCGAAGCGGCGGCCCAAACCGGGCAGGCCGCTGAAAATTTGTCTTTCTCGCATACCATTCGCGTACTACTATCGCCGGCTACCCGCCGCTGGCTCTATTCCCCCTCGGAGTAGGTCAGCATGGATATACAGCGTCCTGGCTGAGATTGCCTCATGACGGGCGGTAACCAGTCGCGGGCAGCGTAATCCGCGTGGCGTCAGAAGAAAGATGCGTTCGTATCCGATTCGAGATCGGGGCGATTTGCTGCATCAGCCCTGTCGGTGTTCGTCAGCGATGCGCAGCATCAGCAGGCGAATGGCGTCGGAAACCGACAGCCCCATTGATTCAAGCGCGCTGGCGGCCCGCTCCTTGGTATTGGTGTCAATGCGGGCGCGGACGTAGGTGTCGGTGGTGGTGCTCATGGTAGTTCTCCAGGAAGGTTCAGACACCCGTCTTGTAGTCACAATGAGACTACGCAACAAGGACGCATTTTGGCTTATCCCCCTTCTCACGCAGTTACCTAACCGTATAGTATCCCCGGCGCTAATCTTTTGGCGCAAAAACCTAAACAAACGACGGAGGCCGTGCAGTTGAGTCATACCACCACAACTTTCTTCCTGGACCTGATCAACCTGTTAGGGATATTCGCATTTGCCATCAGCGGGGCAATGCGCGGGGTGCGCAGTCAAATGGACATTTTTGGTATTGTCGTATTGGGCGTTGTTACTGCGGTTTCAGGGGGCATTTTACGGGACCTGCTCATCGGTGCCACCCCTCCAGAAGCCATCGCCAACTGGCATATCATGGCCCTGGCGGTTCTCGTAGGTGTCGGTGTATTTTTCTTTCATCACCTTTTTGATCACCTGCGCCACCCAGTGCTACTTTTCGATGCTGCCGGCCTTGGTGTTTTTGCTGCCACGGGAGCACAAAAGGCTTTGACTTTTGGCTTATCTCCGGTCATGGCAGCAGTTTTGGGGATGATCAGCGGCATTGGCGGCGGCATGGTGCGCGACATTTTAACAGCCCAGATTCCTGTGGTTCTGCGCGCAGAAATCTATGCGTCGGCGGCCTTGTTAGGAGCAGCGATTACTCTGGTTGGCGATTTTCTGCATTTACCCTCCATCGAAAGTACCCTGGCTGGCGCATCACTGACCTTTATTCTGCGCATGATGGCCTTGTATCGACACTGGAGTTTACCCAGACCTCGCTAACGCCTTGAAGTGTGAACATCAACCTTATTCCAGATATAGAACTTCTGGCCCTCGGCCATTTCAAGTGGGTAGCCTGAGATCCCGCTTACCCAGGCCCAGGAGCTCAAGATGGGGTACGAGTAGACGCACGCTGCGCCAATCACTGCGCTGCTGCCGCCCTGGCCAATGATTCCTGCATCCGCTGCGATTCTTTCTGCGCCTCAGCCAGGAGCTGATCCCAGTCATCCGGCGGATGCCCGCTTTCCAGCATCTTGCGGAACACCCGGTAGGCGTCGTCGCTGCGCTCAAAGGCACGTTTGCTGTCTTCGTCATTCACCCAGGCGTAGACGATCACCTTGCTCGGGGCATGGTAGCGGAAGAATAGTCGGTACTGCTGGAAGAACTTGGCCCGAAACCAGTGCTTGTGATCGTCACCGAGCGTCCCGCCCTGGCGATACTCCGGTCGCGTCGGATCTTGCGGGATGACATCGAACGCCAGTTTGGTGATCGCGGCCAGCCGTTTGCTGGCGTTCTTTTTTACGTACCCGGCCGGGTCCTTCTGCTTCAGAGTCTCGACCTGCCGCGCCAGCGCTTCAATCTGCGCCAGGAACAGTGGATGGGCGAAGACCGTCCAGCCATGAATGACCAAGGGCTCAGGCTTCCCTGCACTTATTCATCGTCTGCCGACAGGGCGGCATCGAGATCGACATCGACGCCGCCGACCAGCGACTGGAGGCGTTGGACGAGGCCGGCATCCACAGCTTGCAGCCGCTCAGGATGGCGAGTGATATCGGCGGCCAGGAAGCCGAGAAACTGACCGAGCACAGGGTCGTCACCGTCGGATGCTTGGACGCGCGTCAGCACCACCTCTCCGCTGGGGCGAATGGTGTAGTGGATCTTGTCGCGCTTGCCCAGCTTGAGGGCACGACGCACGGTTTCCGGCACCGTGGTCTGGTAGCGATCGGTGAGAGTGGATTCGACTTCGAGGGTCGCGGCCATGGCAGTCTCCTGCGGATTTGGGTTGACGCTTGGATGGTAATGCAGTCGCATTGTCTTGTCAATGCGGTTGCATTACCTCCAGCGGAGCTTGGCTTGAATGGGCGTAAATGGGTGTGGTGTTGGTCGAGGCGTCGGACGCGGGTTTGATTCCCGTTTTGGGAATTGAACTGGCCCCGGAAAGCAGACGAGGTTGAGCAGCCTTTCCGGTCACCAATCAGGGTGAAAATCGCGCTTGATCGTCCACGGCCGATGGCCTTACCGGCAGGCTTGTCGATGGAGTTCGCAATGGTTCGCGCAGCCCGCAGCGCTTCGATTCCGTCCTTTCAATAGTCGTTTGATGCGGGGTACCACCCCACCGCCAAATTCACATCCAGCAGCTTCCTGAAATATACATAACCACAAGAAAATGCGGGGTTTTTCTATATGCAGCTTCCCGTGAATTCCAAGAAAAACCGTTGGCAGCCAACCGCAAGTGATGGTAACTTTGAACCTGAATCCGTGGGCCAACCCCACAAAATCCGTTTCAACAATTTGATTATTATGGGATAATATGGCCATTCGCCGTTCACCTGATGGGTGCGTATGGAACCGGTGCAATTTATCCTTCGTCAGGGCCATGAAACCCTGACTCCACTGGCGGGTTTGGTCTTGGCCGGTAAGGCCATCGCCCGGTTTTCCCGGTTGCGGCAGATCATTGATCCCCATTTTCCCGTCCGCAGCGGCATCCCCAACAGCGATGTGCTCATTGCCTACTGGGGACTGCTGTGTCTGGGCAAGTTCGATTTCGACGCCATTGAGCGCTTTTCGGGAAGACCGGTTCTTTGGCGAAGCCCTGGGCTTACGGGCTATCCCGTCGAGTCCCACCCTGCGCCAGAGACTGGATGCCAAGGCCGAGGCGTTCTGCCCGTATTGGATGAATCCCTGCTGCAACTAGTGAAGCAGTCCAAGGTGCCCGTCACTCCCCAGTCCTGTGGCGGGGTGGCTTTGGACATGGACGTCTTCACTCTGGACAACTCGGATACCCGCAAGGAGGGCATTGGCTGGACCTATGCCGGCTTGTGGGTTATGCCCCCATTGCGGCGTATCTGGGACAGGATGGCTGGTGCATCGGCATGGAACTGCGCGAAGGCACCCAACACAGCGCCGAGGCGATGGATGCCACCCTGGATCGCGTCCTGCCCCCGGGCCCTGCAGTTGACGCAGGCCCCTTGCTGGTGCGCCTGATGCCGGATTCCATGGCAAGGACATCGCCCAGGCCATCGCCCGGTACGACGCCACGTGCCGGTAGACCTCCGGTGCGCCCGTTGCCTTTCTGGTGAAATGGAACCGCCGGGGCCAGGATCTGGAGGCCATCGCACAGCGCCACCGTGCGGAACCGGAGGCGGTCTGGGGATCACCCCGCCCTGGCAAACGCGTGACTGTCTGGGAGGAAGGCGCCGCCGGGTAAAAACCGTCATCCAGGAAATCATGACCCTGGCGGCTCACTGCGTGCGCCATGCCCGCCGCCAGATCCTGTCCTTTCCGGTGCATACCCTGGCCTTTGCTCCTTTCCAACGCCTCTATGCGGTCTGGTCGGCACCCTGCCATCCGGTATGGTTTCCTCACTCCCGCCTTTTCCGGACGCCGCCACTGATAGGAGGCGGACGGCTGCCCTCCCGCTGAAAAACCACCTCAAAATACCCACAAAAACCATCACCAAAGGAGCCCGCACCCTCTTTATCCATCCGCCGGAATGACCTAGCCCTTGGCCTCACGGCCCACTCAGGCCATTTGCTGGCCGCCCGGTTACCAGATCACGGATTCAGGTCCAGGGCATCCTATACCAGCGGTTTGTCGACTGAAAGGGCAGTACATAGTGATCGTGCTCGACGTCAATTATCTTGAACGTGTTCGAGACCCCGAATTCGGCACTTTGAAATGGCGCCATTACGCCGACCATCGGTGGCACCATATTGCCAGCTGGTGACAATTCCAAACTTCAAGCACGAATTGGGCTATACAAAACATTGGCCTGGAAGCCATGGAAGGCTAGTTTACCCTGCTCTCCGGGGGAGCCCGGCCTTCGGCATCCAGCGGCTGGGGCCTCCGCTTACCTTCAAACAGCGTCCCGGCCTGCTCCTGGATGGCTCATTTCCACTGTGCCACCTGAGTCGGGTACACCCCGTGATCTTGGGCTATCTCGTGCGGTCAGGAATGTCTACCGCATGCTCCAGGCGCAGAAACGTTGGAAGCTCCGTCGATCCAGGAATTGAAATCCGGCCTGTTCGTTGGACAATCCATGTAGTCGCTTGCCCACTAGGACCCGCACCATGAACTCGCTGGGGTCAGGCTGACGGCCACCATTTCCTTGCAGGGGAGGGGGCGCAATCTGATCGACCGCATCCGTCAGCCGTTGGATAACCACGACACTGCACGATCTTCCGCAGCGAATCCCCGAACTCCTCGACCTTTCGAGCCCGCAGCTCACCGGCAAAAGATCGTTCTGGATGGCTGTCCTGAGCGCAATCATCCCCGCCCAATCTCCTGTCACTCGAGACCATCCTATTTTACCCGATCAGACCACATCGGCGGAGTTATTCGAGGTGCCCTGCAAAAAGACGTAGCCGTTTTCCCCCAGGCTGGGTATAGAACTCGCAAGCAAAGGCCATCTAACCGAATCTGGGACCTTACCAGATAGTATGGGTATTGCCATCTGTTGCGCTTTGGCGACAAACCGGGGCGGTAGGACGGCATGGGTTCTTTCCATATATGGGAGAAACTGCATAGGTAACCTATGGAAAAATTTTATGGCCTTTCGCTGATATGGCGGATTGGCATGATCCATGCATAAAAATCGCCTGCCTGATGGTGCGTCCGACTACGCGTCTAGAGTAGATCCCGACCGCCCGGCAGAGCCTGAAGCCATTGTGCGAGAAGACTCTCTTGCAGGCGACAGCCACAATACGGAACAGAGGAGATGTCGATAGCCATGGAAACCCGTATGACCTACTGGCGCTCGCTTTTGCGGTGCACACCCAACATGCGGTTGGTTCCAAGCCACACCAACGAGTTGCGCATGGCGCTGCGGGATGCGCTGGGCGAAATAGAGAACCTGCGCGGCCAAGTGGAGCGCGAGAGGCAACGCTATGCCCAACTGGAGGCCAACAGCCGGCCGCTATCCCCATTGAGATGGAGTGGCAGGTATTGATGTGGCTTTGTTCCGCAGATGAATCATAGAAACCGACATGGAGAATTTCCGATGAGTTCCTGGGCGTCCCGTCATAAGCTTTTGATCGGACTTGTGTTCGTACCGAACCTGCTCAATGCGGCCTACTGGGTTGCCCATCCGGATCAATACACCGTCACCACCAACCTGCTGGTGTACCGGAGAAGCTCCGGCACCAGCTTTTCCGGCGTCCTGCAAGGAAACGCCGGCGGGGCCGACAGCGGCGCGGGGCGGGTGCTGGCTTCCCTCCTGAAAGCGGGCAGTACCTGGCGGGCGGTGGATAGCAAACTGGATCTGGCGCGGATCTACCGGTGGGGGCCGTTGTACGGGTATTGCAGCGCCACCAATTTCTGGTCGTGCGGCGCGAAAGGCTTGCTATCTACCTATCGGGACCGGCTGCGTCCCCGCGTGAATCCCAAGAGCGGGGTGCTGTCCGTGCATTCCACCGCCTACACCGCCGCGAACAGCCTGGCCGTCCTGCAACAGGCGACTGCCGTTGCCGAACGGCGCCTTCTGCGCATGCACCAGCAAGAGTCCCTCGCGCAGTTGGCGCAGGCCCAGCGCCTGGTCCAAACCTTGACCGGCAGCCTCGAAACGGCGCAGGAAGCCAGCAATGCGTATCTACAAGCGCAAAAGAGCCTGTTTCCCAGCGCTGAGGACGCGGCCGCGCTTCACCTGATGAACACCCTGGAGACAGAATCAGCGCGGATCGACGCGCAACGCCAGGCGCTCACCAGCGGTGCCCCCCATAGCCCAATGATCGGAAATCTGGACGCCGAAGCCGCGGCGGTCCGCCAGCGTATAGAACGGCTACAGCGGCAAATGCCTCAGATGTCTGCGGTGTTCGGCCACTACACCCTTTTGCAGATGCGGGTCGACTCCTTACGGGAACAGCTGAAGCTGGCCAATGCCGCGTATGTGCAGGCCCAGATCGCGTCCGTTCGTCCCTGGTACACTCTTCATGTGCTAAGTCCCGCGCAAAAGCCGCTTGGCCCTTCCGGGCCGGACCGCAAGGCCTGGATATTCTGGGTTCTAGTCGGCACCCTGCTGCTTTGGAGCATCTTGCGATGAAGACGAAACTCCTCTACTTCCCGCTTCTCGCCGCCGTGCTCGGCGGATGCGCACAGTTCCCCTCCGGCGGCCCGGGAAGTACCACTTTGCTGCACCCTTCAGCGGGCGAGCGCATCCAGACCATAACCCCGGAAAAGGCCGCCGCTGAAGCCAAAAACCTGCGTAATCAGCAGCGGCAAGCCGTAGCCCAAGCAGTCGCTACCCTGCGGGAATACGCCGAAAGGCACCCATACTCCGGGACGCTGCTGGCAGGCGACGTTCTTCAAATTCGGCTCTGGTCCTATTCAGGCCTTAATCTCAGTTCCGCTAACGGAAGCGGATTGATCGCCACCAACCTGAGTCCGGTCACAGTGGACCCACAGGGCCGGATAGATCTGCCATATCTACCGTCTCTCCGGGTTGCGGGAGATACTCCCGCAATAGCCGCACAAGCCATAGCAAGGGCCTACGCCAAGCGACAGACCATGGAGGCACCCCAAGCCCAGGTGCGCGTCGCCCACCAAGCCCAGGGAGTCTGGATTTACGGCGCCGGAAACCGCCATTTCCTGCCGTGGACGCCGCACGGCTGGACGCTGGCACAGGCACTGTCTGGAGTCAGTGGTGGAAACAGCTCCGGATCCGGATGGGCCTCGAGCGCCATGCATCACAGTACCAGTGTCCATGTCGTGGCCCATGGACGGATGCTGGCCAGCCTTCCCATTGCTCAGGCACTCCGCAAGCACATTCCCCTGGTCCCAGGAGAGCGACTGGTGGAGATTAGCGGAGCACCGGTGCGAGTCAGCATTTTGGGATCGGGAATGCGCAAGCCGGACATATACGGTTTTGATGGAAACGTACCGGTCAGTGAGGTCCTGGCCAAGGCCGGCGGCCTGAACGGCAATACGGCCAACTATCGTTATGTTCTCCTTTACCATCCCGAAGCCAACGGCCGAATGGAGTTGGCCGTGTTCCATTGGGATAGTGGCGCCGGATTCCTGGCGTCACAGCGGTATCTGGTCAGGAACAACAGCGTGCTGTATGTCTCCAGCCAACCGATCGTCAAGCTGAACAGGGCACTAAACTTGCTCCTGAATATCGCTCTTCCTGCTCAGGTGTTCAAGGAGGTAGCCACCCAGCCGACGGGCGCCGTTGGTATTCCTGTTCAGACAGGGAATTAGCCATGTTTCGCGAACATAACAGGCACCCGCTACCTGCCGCCATTTGGGATCGCTCATGGAAGGGTGCCTTCCGGCGGCGTTTCATGCGCCCCATAGGCAAGCCCAAGGCGGGAACAGTGCCAAAGGTGCCTTGGGAGCGCTTGCTCCGCCATCGCCGGCGCAGCACTCTGGCCCTGACCGTGGCGACCGTGGCGGCGATACTCCTGCTGGTGGACAACATCCTGCGAGACCAGGCGCTGGCGCCAGTTTGGCAGATGGCATACCTCTCCCTCTACGGGGTCATGTCCTTCTTCATGATCCAGAGTTTCTACAAGATCCTGATCGGCACTTGGCACGTTTCCCGGGGCATCGCCGGCAACCCCTACCACCCTTTGCGGGAACGGCGAGATCCGCCGGGAGGGGAGACGATGGCCCTACTGTTTCCTGTGTACCAGGAGGACGTGGCTCGGGTCCTGGCCGGACTCGTGGCCACCTGGGACGCCATACGCGCCTATCGTCCGGATCTTGCGCCTCGCGCCCATACGTTCCTTCTATCGGACAGCCGGCGCCCGGCCATGGTCGCCCATGAGGCAATGGCGGTGCAGCGGCTCAAGCGGGAACGTCCGGACCTGCCGCTTTTCTACCGGCACCGGTCTATCAACGCCAACCAGAAGATGGGCAACCTGTCGGACTTCTTCCGGCGCTACGGACGGCATTATGCCTATACGCTCGTCATGGATGCCGACTCGATCATGGACGGGGAGGCCTGCATCGAGATGTGGCGAGCCATGGCCGCTCATCACCGCATCGGGATTCTGCAGACCAATCCCCGTCCGGTATTCAGGGAGAGCTTCTTTGGACGCATGTTGCAATTCGCCGCCCATCTTTATGGCTCGGTATTTTCTTATTCACTGATGGTGATGCAAATGGGCCATGCGGGTTATATCGGCCACAACGCCTTAATCCGGACACAGGCATTCATGGACCACTGCGTCCTGCCGAAGCTCCCCGGGCCAAAGCCCTGGGGCGGCAAACCATTAAGCCATGACTTCGTCGAGGCAGCCATGATGTGCCGGGCGGGTTACGAGGTGTGGTTCGTCCCCGAGTTGACAGGCTCGTACGAGGAAGTGCCCGCAAACATAATCGCATTTCTCGTCAGAGAACGGCGCTGGATGCAGGGAAACCTCCAGCATCTGCGGCTGCTGTTCCTCAATGGCATACGAGGGATGCACAGGGAAATCTTCATCAACGGGGCCATGGGGTATGTCACTGCCCCCATATGGTTCGTTTTTCTGCTGGTATCCGCATACACCATGGTGCATTTTTTGAGTGCCGCCAACCTGTCCGTTGGGTCCGTTCAGATGCTGATGGTTCCCATGGGCCTACTGCTGGCGGCAAGCATGGTGTTCCTATTCCTCCCCCGCATCCTGGCCATCCTGACGCATATGAGGTCGCACAAAGCCCCTATGTATGGCGGGCGCATCAAGCTGATATGGTCGGTGCTTGCCGATACAGTACTTTCGTTTTTTTATGCGCCGCTCATGATGATAATGGTCAGCTATTTTCTCTGGGCGTGGGTCAAGCGTCGGACCGTTTCATGGGGGCAGCAGCAACGGGATGACCGTGCCGTTGCATGGAAAGATGCATGGAAATCCTTTCGCGGTGTAATGGTCCTGGGGATCGCAGGATGGGCGGCCTTGCTGGCCCTGGTGCATGGGGCCATCCAGTCCCTGCACGCCATGCTGCTGGAGTCCATAACATACGGTTGGATACAGCCCGGCAGCATGCTGATGTGGTATGCACCGATCCTGGCCGGCTGGGCCCTTAGCGTTTTCTTAGTGCAATGGACCAGCCGAACCTTTCCTACGATCAATCGCATTCGCTGGTTCGCCATCCCTGAGGAGTTGAATCCCCCCAAGGTGCTGCAGGAGGTTCGTACCCTGGAGCAGCAGTTCCGCTCATGGTGGGAGATCCCGGATACGGACGACCCAAAGGAGTATCTGCCGGTGTTCGTGCGCATCTGCAAGGCGCAGCAAGCGGATCTGGTGGAACTGCCGCATCGCCACACCAAGACCGAACTCTACCGCCGTCTGCATGACAAGGCCATGGCCCAGGGCGGGCTTTCCCAGCGGGAATGGATCCTGCTGCTGGGAAGCCAGCAGTTTCGGCATTACCTGTGTTCGGATGCCGGGTCGGAATTCCTGGCGGCGTTGCATTGACCGCTCCGTACACCCCTGCTTCCGTCATCACTCGCTGCAATTTACAGGAGGAAATGTGGATCGTATTCGCAAGGCGGTATTCCCCGTAGCCGGGCTAGGGACCCGGTTTTTGCCCGCCACCAAGGCCAGCCCCAAGGAAATGCTGCCGGTGGTCGACAAGCCGCTGATCCAATATGCCGTCGAGGAGGCTGTTGCGGCCGGCTGCGATCAGTTGATCTTCATTACTGGGCGGAGCAAGCGAGCCATCGCCGACCATTTCGACGTCTCCTACGAGCTGGAAAAGGAGCTTGAGAAGAAGAGCAAGACAGAATTGCTCGAGCAGGTCCGGGCCATTCTGCCTAGACACGTCAAGGCCATCCACCTGCGCCAGCCCCATCCACTAGGCCTGGGCCATGCGGTAGCGATGGCCGCCCCGGTGGTGGGCGACGAGCCTTTTGCCGTGCTCCTCGCTGATGACCTGATGCTTGCCGACAGGCCGGTCCTCGCCCAGATGATGGATCTGCACCAGCGCTATCAGTCCGGCATCCTGGGCGTTGAGGAGATTCCCAGGGAGCACAGTACCCGCTATGGGGTCGTCGAAGTCCGTCCCTGGGATGAATGCGTTTATCAGGTCGAAGGCATCGTCGAAAAGCCCAGCCCTGAAGCAGCCCCATCAAATCTCGGCGTCGTAGGCCGCTACATCCTGCCTGCGCGCATCTTCCACTTTTTGGAAAACGCGCAAATGGGCGCCGGCCAGGAAATCCAGCTGACGGATGCCATCGCTGAGCTGCTTGGCGAACGGCAGATGCTCGCTTATCGCTTTGCCGGCCAGCGCTTCGACTGTGGTGACAAGCTGGGCTATCTCCAGGCGACGCTGACTCTCGCCCGGCGACACCCGGAAGTCGGCCCGGACTTCGAGGAGTATCTACGCGACCTTTGCGGTCAGTTCCGGTAACTCTGGTCTGGAGGGAGAGAGCCCATGCGCACCCAGCGCCTTGCCTCGCCAAGCGATTATCTAGCCATGGCCGTCTCAGAATTTTTCATCCAAAACCAGGACGGTTATGCTGGCGTTTCGGCTCGCCACTCGAGGTCAAAGGCATTCCGGATCCGCCCGTACCAGTCATCGGATCGGGGAAGCATCCGTCGCTTGTGCTGCGATACCGGCTTTTTCGGCAAGCCCATCGACCGTATATTTTGCGACCGCGAGCTCTTCGCCGACCTCCATACCACCCCCTACCTGGATTACGAGCCGGAATGGGCCTTTGTCGCGGAAGCGGATGGTCGTCTGGCAGGCTACCTGCTCGGTTCGGTGCGTCATGACTTCCCCTGGCTGCTTGTCTACGAAGGCTCCCGTACCGCCATGCGAATGTGCTCCCGCAGCCTGAAGGGCAGTTACGACTACCACCCGCGCAGCCGTCTCTATGTACGGTGGCTCTTGACCAGGAGCTTCCGGGAGCGCCCCAGGCACCCTCCGGGAGCCGCCCACATGCACTTCAACGTGGCCGCGGCCTATCGGGGCCGCGGTGTCGGTCTGGCTCTCTGGCGCGCCTTTGAGGCGTCCTTGCAGGCGGCCGACATCCCCCACTATTACGGCGAACTCTTTTCCTGCCCGGGTAGGCGGCCCGAGCTGGCCTACCGGCGCTACGGGCTTCGGATTTATGATCAGGTGGACACCAGCGTTTACACCCCCGAGCTCTCCCGACCTGTCCACCTCGCCTGTGTACACAAGGTTCTCGATGGAAACGACTTATGAACGAACTTCAGCGGATGGCGAGCATTTCGTTCGCTTGGACATCAATCAGTCCGCCATGATCAAGAAGCTATTGCTGATCACCAGTAACCCGCGACTCGATGAGTGGTTTGCTGCTGCATCCAGGTAATTCCAGGGAGAGGAAATAAGTTCAAGCAAAAAGGCCAGATCGAGAGCGCCCAAATTGTCATTGGCGAAGTGTTTTCACGCTTCTGGTTCCGCATCCTGGATTACCAGCGGGCCTACGTCTGGGGCAAGGATGAAATTTCCGAGATGATCGATGATGTGAATTACGCCAGCGAGCACAACCGGGAAGGGCAGTATTTCCTGGGCTCAATGGTACTGCGCAAGGCAACCCATACCACCGATGGGGTGGGATTTGAGGAGTACGAACAGCTGGATGGTCAGCAGCGCTGACACCCAGGCTTTGGCTTGGGACCATGTGCAGAAGCTCAAGGCCGAAGTAAGCAATGCGTCCTGCGATGTACGTTAGAATTACCGATTTGACCAATGATCTGCGCGTTGTTTTGTCCGTCTGAAACCACCGTGGTGATTGCCACGCCACCAGCACGACAGGCACTGTAAATGCAGCTTCAAACCAAGGATCTGAAATCGTACCCACCGTCACACACATCAAAGCCAATGGAAGCGCTCAGCTAGGGCGATCGCTCAAGTAACAAATGAGGCCAATTATGCCAAGCAACCCAAATACGCATACGCTATTATGTGTTACTGGATACGCAAGGATGCCAGGCTGTCCTATGGCCATAGGACTAGCCGTATGTATGATTCAGGAGTTGAGCCAGATATTAACGGCTGGATGCACTGGCAAAGGATGATTCTATGCCTAAAATCTCATCAATAGAGCACAGGGCCTCAAATAAGATACGCGGAATGCTGCGCCTTGGGCTGCGTGCAATGGTTGCTTGTGGCACAGCAATCCTAATCAGCGGCTGCTTGCCGTTGATGGCGGCAAGTGCTGCAGGTAGTGTGGCCTACTATAACATGCCGCATTCTGCCAAGGGCCAATAGCGCAACAGACGGTCTATCGGGCTGAACATTAACATGGCTGTTGGCTGCATAACCCGCCTACATAACATGCATGGCCAGCTTACTACATGACGTTATTGTTGCGATACCCTATTGCCAGCATAAAGGAGCCAAATTGTCATGGAATCAAGCCGGTCGTTCTCATCCCCTGATGATTCTGCAGACTGGCACAACGGCGACAACACAAGCCCTACCAAATCAGCGAGATGAGATGGAGCAACGTACAAATGTAGTCAACTGACTACAGCAGAGATGTGCCGATCAGGGTTAATACCCACTGGAAGCCCGTAAAGAGCCAGAAGTCCTGCCGGGAATGTTTTTTGCTTGTGTACTTTTGGCCTTGGATTTTCGATGGGAGCATTGCCATGAAGCCGTTCCTCCATGCTTCACAGGTGCGACGAAAACCGATGCTATTGGCGGTTGCCGTTATTCTCGTGCTTTCGCCAGTTGCTGGAATCACCTCGGCGCTTGCCGATAACCTTTCCCTGGGTTTGGCAATTCCAGGGCTCAGTGTTTCATTGGGAGGGGCACCTGTTTATTATCCTGTTCCCCCAGCGGCTTATGTTCCACCCCCACAACCCGTGTATTACTATGCAGCCCCGCCACCGCCGCCGGGATTTCCGCCCGTCTACTACGCGGTTCCCACGCCTGTGGCGGGCTATGTATCCGCTCCCTGATAGTGACGCCGGATTTCGTAGGAAGACAGAATGCAAGGGATACAGTATTTTTGGCTAATTGCGGTCACTTTACTATTGAACGGCTGTGCCTCAACCATGGTCGCTCCGTCCCCGATACCGGCACAGACATCCATTACCCATCAGCCAATGCCATCATTGTCCCAACCTCCCACCTCGGTCTTGCCACTTCCCACGGGTCCGATCCAGAAACCCTTGGGATTACAGCGCGATTGCCAGCGGTACCAGGTGCAGGCTCATCGATTGCAACAAAAACTGACAAAACGGCCACACTCTGGTCTTTTGATGGATGACTTTGACCAAATCCAGGCGGTAGTGAAACCGCTATGCGCTGCACCAGGTTCTGGAACGCCATATCCTGTTGCCCAACAAGAAATTCGCCGGGCAATGCGGGACGTGGAACAGCTATCCAGATCCGCTTCTTCATCCACACCCTAAGGAGAAATATCCGCATGTTATCCACGTTCAATTTTAAATATGGCCAGCATAAGTACCGGACAAAGGCCCTGCTGATTGGTATTGGCCTGATCGCTTTGGGCGGTTGTGCCAATATGAGCCCCACCGGGCAACGCGCACTGAGTGGGGGTGCCATTGGTGCTGCTGGCGGTGCGGTGCTCGGTGCCGTCGCTGGCGGCAGTCCGGCAGTAGGAGCCGCTGTAGGTGGTGCGGCGGGAGCGGCGACGGGTGCTTTGATGCACTGAAAGCACCCTTCAATGATGTGGAACACGCCCCATTTTCAGCAACAAATGGGGCGTGTTTTTGCGTAACCAGTTCACAGCAGAGCGATTGGCCTGTAGCTTTTGAACCCTCTTGCGGAACCTCTCATGGAGGGGGCGGTGGTGGGGGCGGACCGGGTTGCTGGTAATAACCACCGGGACCCGCTGGCCCTCCAGGCGGCGGTGGGGGTGGCGGCGGTGGTGCGGGTTGCGCATAATAACCGCCAGGTCCCGGAGGTGGGCCAGGGGGGTAGGCATAACATCCTGCCAACGCCGCCAAAACACCCAAGGCCGCGATACGTAATGCGTGATGCCACACTTTACGGCCTGTCAGGTACTGAATTTCATGCAACATGAGGTTCTCCTTTAAGGGGATCACTTAATCTTCATCGCCTGAATAAGTGAATCACGGATTTCGGTACAGCAAGTGGTCATACCTCCTTTCCGCTTTGCGGTCCTGTTTTTCCGACTTGCGCAGCGCCTTCCAGTAACGATGATCGGCTTTGCGATCCCGTTTGACCAGTCGCCGCTGACTTAAAGCATAGACGGCACCTGTAGTGGTTCCAATATCAAAAGAAATACAATGGGTTCGTTTTGCCTTGTCGGAATCCGATGAGATGATGCCATGATAGGTTGTCGCCAAAGCGCAACAGACGCGCTTGAGAACTGGCCTGCTAGCACCGAGATCCCGTGAAACCCGCAAAGCGATTTCATGAACGGACGGAGCAGGACACTGATTTCATCCAGAAATTCAGCCTGCCGGAACCTTTGGCATAAATTCTGCTGTCTAAAGCTCTGGGCTTGTCAGTGAGATTTCTCATGCTTTCTGTCATAACCCGAATGGCGGTCTGATTGCACGGTATGACTTTAAAAGGCATACCGTCAAACTCAGTCTATTTTTTAAACTAAACAAGGCAGGAGTATTCCGATGATTCAGAAAAAAATATGGTTAACCGCGTTGACTCTCGCAATCACTTTACCGATAGGTGCCGAAGCATCTGTATATGGCGTCATGAATCAAGTCGGTGTTTCCGGCAATGTGCAAGGGGCTACCAATCAGTATGGCAATACCACCGGCGGACTGGGTCTGCGTGCCAGCCTTTACAATGGTGGATTGTTTGGTACAGCTAAGTACCGCCACGAGTTCGGGGCCACCTATCAGGGATATACCGGGGGCAATACCAATACGGTTGGACTCAAATTCGGCTATCTCTTCCATGCCAGCAACATCCTGGCTGTCGGACCTTATGTGGGGTACGAGTATAACCGTTTTGCACAGTCCAACAGCTATTATGACTACCACTCCTCGCTGAGCACCAATGATCTGGGTGGGGGTCTATATGCAGCAACTGCATTGCCGGGTATCAATTTTACCGGATACATCGGGTACCTTGGTGGTATCTCTGAAACCCAGCATGTTTCTGGATTTGCACCGGATACTTTCAACAGCACATCGGACCTACTGCAAATGGGAGTAAACGCATATTATCCGTTGATGGCAAACGTATCCCTCTATGTCGGATTGCACGATGATGACTTTACGCAGCGAGGCGCTCCCAACATACTTCGGGGGGATGTGGGCTTAGGTATGCAATTTTAAGTATCCGCTGACGACATCATCAAATTCATACGTGACACTCAGGGTGGGCTCCACTCTGAGTGTGTTTCAGCCGCACGGCAAGGGACCAATGAGGGTTCTTGTCAGCGCCTACCGAAAAGTAGTGGCAGAACCTGGCTGGAACCTGTTACAGAAGGCGACTAGACTAAAAGCATATTCTCCCAATCAGGGAAGGGTTAATCGCTTTTCTGTTGCCGATGTTGATGATGAAGGGCCACGTAAAGGAGAATGCCATGCAGATTAAAACTACTACAAAACTCCTTCTGTTTGCCTTGGGTGCCATGATTTTATTCGGGCGTATGATGTTTCCTCACAGGGGATATGGCCATTCTGGTTATTATTCCCAGGGGGGCCAGCAAGCATATGGTTATCAGGGCAACCGCCCGCCACCACCGGCCTATGGGTCGGATCCTGGTAATTACGGGTATGGCAATTAACCGCCAGGGTCATAAAACGGATCCGCGGCCCTGTAGTATACTAAATAACCAAGGAGGTTAAAATGTCTCGTAAAGCTATTTTACTCCGCATCTCTCTCGCGCTTGCGGGAGCGGGTTTGTTGTCCAGTTTTGTACCGGCTACGGCCTTTCCCTTTGATATCAGCGTATTGTTGGGAGATATGGGTATCAACATCGGTAATGCTGGATGGCCCCAGCAGTATGCTTACTGGCAGCCGCCCTATGGGTACACCAGTTATTACAGCCAACCGCTCTATGCACAATACATGATGTGGTACTACTATCCGCAATCTTATTATCAGTATTATCCAGCGCCTCCGCCGCCTCTACCTGCGGGTGCGCCTCCGCCTCCGCCACCGCCTCCAGGCGCACCACCACTGCCACCGCCGGGAAATTTTTTCCATTACCTGGGCATGCGGCAGCCACCTCCGCCCCCGCCCGGAGCGAGGCTAACCCGTCCACCGGGTCCACCAGGAGCCAATCGATTTTATCCTGGTGGGCCTGGATTCAGCCCGCAACATGGACCGCAAACCGGTAGGCCAGGACCCATAGGGCCGCAGTTCCAGCATGGACCGGCGGGAGGGCCACCGCAGGGGCCACAATATCGTCCGGGAGGACGGCCACAAGAGGGGGGGCTAGGAAGGCCGGGAGGTCCGGGACCTCAACCAGGCAGACCAGGATTTGGCCCACAACTAGGACTACAACCCGGTAGGCCAGGACCCGGGGGTCCGCAGTTCCAGCATGGACCGGCAGGAGGGCCACCGCAGGGTGGCCCAGGCAGACTCGGAGGTCCGGATCCCCAACAGCGTCCACAAGGCCCTATGGGTGGACCGCCACGTGGAGGTCCAGGCGTTCCTTAAAATGCGTAAAACGAAACGAGCCGCTTATATGGGGCGGCTCGCTCTTGGGTCTTTGCGGAACGTCTTTGCGTCTATGCTATGGCTCTGAGCGATTCAGTGAAGAGCTTTACTTTGCGGGTGGAAAGAATTTTTCCGCCCGGAGTATGGCCGCCGTCAACGACTGCATTGCCGGGAAGATTGGCAAGCGTTTTGACCTGGATATGACGGTCCGGGAACCCAGTGGAGAGGGGTTTCGTGCACAGATGGAGCGATTACTGCCGCAAACACAACATGACAAGGTGTTTGGTAAGGCTGGGTATGAGAAATATTTCGAGAATACTGTCAGTGGATTGCTATACAGTCTGCAGAAGGAGCTGGAATTTGATGCTCAAAAAATCCCGCGGGTGCCGTTAGGGAAGAAAAAATGTGGTCCGGAGTTGTGACACTATTAGCCTGTTTTAGGGGTTGAGAGTGGCGATTATTACGAGAGCACGCGTGGTAAGATCATCAAAGCATCCGGAATCAACCGGCTAAAAGAAGTTTCCCGTGCGCAAGATCGTGGCAACCGTTGGTTTTGCTATCCTCGCCTTGCCTACCTGCGCGGCGGCGCACGGCGTAAACCCCATCCCGCGCGCGCAGATCCGCCTCACTACGACAGCTGGCTACCGTGTGCCTGACACCGAACTGCGCGCCAGCCTTTCGGCGCGGCCCAGCGGATCCGGTCCTCGACGCTTGCCGCCCATGTCAACCGGACGGTGGCATGGGCGGACGCACGGGTTTCGTCGGTACACCGTTTGCAACGGCACGCCGACGGATATGCGGCCGTGCGCACGGAGAACAAAACGGCCCCATGACCCGATAAGGCTGTACCACGATCACCCGATCTATACCTCCCAATCGAAGATTAACTGCGCTGGAGAGTACGATGCCCGTCCCCGCCCCACTCCATTCCGGGAACAACACCGAAAAGAAAGATCCCCGTCTTGAGCTTGCCGATAGGCTGATTGAACAGATCGAGGCAGGAACCGCCTCCTGGCAAAGGCCCTGGGAAGCCGGCGATGTGTTGGCCCCGGTCAATGCAGTCACAGGCAAGCCTTACAGCGGGGTGAACTACCAAAATCTCATGATGTTCTCTCCGGATACGTCCGATCCACGTTGGTGTACCTACAAGCAGGCCCAGGAGCAGGGCTGGCAGGTGCGCAAGGGTGAGCATGGGATCCCCATCGAAAAGTGGTCGCGTTACGAGCACAAGCGCACGGAAGAGGAAATGGGCAGACTCCGGGAACAGGGAGCAGCGGACCCTGAGCCCACAGAAATGCGTCTTGGCGTGCGCTACTACAAGGTGTTTCACGCCTCACAGATCGACGGCATCCCGCCGCTGGAGAGGTCCCCACGTCCCGAGATCCAGGGAACTCCCGATGATCGCCTGCGGAAGCTGGCCGGGCGTTTTATCGTCCGTCGGAAGACCGGGTGCAGATGCCTCTCGTGGAATCTTTCGAGCAGGCTGTGGGTCAGGACACTACCCTCCTGCACGAAGTCTGGAAGTAGTTCTATTCGTGGTTGAAATTTCTTGAATGTGCTCACTGAAACTTCCTGGTCGGCAACGTGGGTATATCGTCTTCGCTCTCCGCTAGGCCCAGCCGGTAATGCCAGAAATTCCACATGCGCGGCGTGAACCATCCCGCTTCGGCATTCTTCAGGGCATCGACCAGTTTTTCTGGCCCAAAGGTGGTTTCCAGTCGGCGGGCATCTTCCCAGTCGCCTAAATTCATAACCTGAGCGATCAGGCGACGTTCATATTGGAGTGCATCGTCAGGCGTCTTCCACCAGATATACTTGGTGAAGTCGCGTAATGCCTGTTGTTGTGCATTCACCACAACATCCCTCCACCAGTCGCCAACCCAAAAGTATTATACTATCTTCCTTTCGCGCAGCAGAGGGTCACTGGGCCTTGGTGGCTATGGCGGGCACGTCTTTATCCTATAATTTCAGGGTGAAAAAGGGGCCGCGGTAAGGCCATGGGCCAGCGCAGAGCCCAGCAGATTGGGGAGAATAAATTCATGCCTGGCCGGTACGTGATCGCGGGTATCCTTCTGGCGGCGGGCGCCAGCCGTCGCTTCGGCTCCCCCAAACTGCTTCAACCCCTTGCCGGCGGGACGCCCATGGCCCTCGCCTCCGCCCGTGCGCTGATGGGGAGCGTGGATCGGGTGATTGCGGTGATCCGTCCCGAGGACAAGGCATTGGCCCGGCTCTTCGCGGATCATGGCGTCCCCGTATTGCCCTGTCCGGAATCGTCGCAGGGCATGGGGCGTAGTATTGCGTGCGGGGTGCGGGCGAGCGCGGAGGCGGACGCGTGGATCATCGCGCTGGCGGATATGCCCTTTATTCAGAAGGGCACCATCCAAGGGGTGGCGGAGTTACTGCGGAACGGTGCGGTCTTGGCCGCTCCCCTTTATGGGGGCAGGCGAGGGCATCCCGTCGGTTTTTCCCGGTCCTTTGGAATTGCCCTATGCGGACTGAAGGGAGATGAAGGGGCGCGGAGCATCGTGGCGCGGCATCTCGACGAGTTACGCCTATACCCGTGCGCGAACCCCGGCGTACATAGGGATATCGATACCCCGAAAGACCTAGCTTTCTGCGAATCTGCGGGCATGGGCCGAGGCACAGCGGAACCGGCTCCATGACAAAGTGAACTTGCCCGTTGATGGATCACTCTTTTCTAGGCTACGGCCGTGGATCCTGCGACAAGGCGGCGGCAGCGAGCACGGCACGGCGTACTAACGTTGCGAGTAAGGGTAGTTTGTAGGCATTCTGCGCTAAGGGTGTTGCCCCCGCCAGCGCCGCTTCTCCCGCCGCCTCCGCCGTTTCCCCGTTGATGGTCGCCCCCGTCAGCAGGGCTTCTGCCTGTCGCGCCCGCCAGGGCGTCGGCGCCGCTGCGCCGAGCACGATACTCGCCTCCCGGCAAAGGCCGGCTGCGTCGAGATCCACGACCACTGCTACGGCCGCAAGGGGCCAATCAAAGGCTTCCCGTTCAGCAACCTGGAAATAAATGGAGTGATTGGTCTGCATCTGGGGCGGCAGCCATACCGCCGTCAGGATCTCCCCGGCCGCAAGAATGTTTTCCCGGTGCATATCTGCTTCGGGCAAAACGAAAAAATCCTCCAGCGGAACCTGCCGCCGCTGTCCTTGCGGGTGGAGAAGTTCCACCTGCGCATGAAAGGCCAGGAGCGCGGTGGCCGGGGTAGAGGGATGGATGATGGCGCAGCCGTGATTGGCAAAAATGGCGTGGTAGCGATTGTCGCCCGCAAAGGCGAAGCAGTGTCCACCGCCCTTGCGCAGGCAGTGATGGGCGGCAGAGCGCAAGTACCAGCAGCGCGGCCGTTGCAGCAGATTCCCGCCCAGCGTGGCGCGGTTGCGGATTTGCGGGCTGGCCGCCATGGCGGCCGCTTGTGCCAACGCGGCATGGCTCTGGTGGAGACCGGGGTGTGCGGCGATCTGAGCCAGGGTAGTCAGCGCCCCGATGCGCAGACTGCCGTCGCTCCCCCGGGAGATGCCCTGCAGTTCCGCCAACTGGCTGACGTCCACCAGACGCAGGGGATTGACCAGGCCCTCCTTCATAAGGTCCAGCATGTCCACCCCGCCGGCTTTCACCAGAATGGCTTGTTGTGCGATCGGCGTATCTTGCAGCGTGAGCATCGCCTCGGCCGTGGTCTGAGTGACGAGGGCTGCGGCTTCCGTCGGCGACCGGGCCTGTTGCCACTGGAAGGCTTCCATCAGCGCGGCCCTCCGCCTGTGGCACCGAGGGCATGGAGTACCTTTGCGGGCGTCATGGGCAAGGACCGCATGCGCACCCCGATGGCGTTGTAGACCGCGTTGGCGATGGCGGCGGCGGTGGCGATGTTGGCCGGTTCGGCAATGCCGTAGGCATCGGTGGCGCTAAATCCCTGGTAATTTTCCAGCAGTATCACCTCGATCTGAGGAGCGTCCCACGCCCCGGTCAATTTGTAATCGACCAGATTGGCATTGAGCATCCAGCCGGTGTTGGTATCCAGGATCCGTTCCTCCAGCAGCGCATAAGAAACGCCCATGAGCACGCCTCCTTGCACCTGACTTTCAATCTGCAAGGGGTTGATGGGACGGCCGCAGTCCTGAACGGCCAGCACTCGTTCCACGCGGATGACGCCTGTCTCCGTATCGACGGCTACTTCGGCGAACTGGACTCCACCCAAGTCGTTCAGTGCCATGGCCGCATCACCCGAGCGGCTGCGGAAACCGGCGTAGTCATCGATCCGCCCGGCAAAGGCGCTGATGCGGTCGGTACGCAGGGCGGCGGCCGCCTCCTGCCAGGAGATGCGCCGCTGCGGCGCATCGCGCAAATGGATCCAGCCGTCTTGCACGGTCAATTGTTGCGGATCCACCTGCCAAGACGAGGCGACGGAGCGGAAAAGGGCCTCTTTGATCTGCCAGGCGGCGGTGCGGGCAGGGGGAGTGATGGAGGCGGTGGTACGACTGCCGTAGGAAGGTGGTCCCGAGGGAAATTCGGTATCCCCGATGCGCACATGGATATCTTCCGGCCGCAGACCCAGCTCCTCGGCCACCACCTGGGCCAGGACCGTACCGACTCCGGTGCCGATGTCCTGCACGCTGGAAAGCACTTCGACCCGGCCATCCCGCCACAGGCGTAGTTCGCAGGCGGCATTGGTCTGAACATTGGCGGACCACAGGGATTGCGCCATGCCCCTACCACGTTTGATAGGCCCCTGATCAGCCCCCAGCGGCTTGCCCTGCGTCCAGCCGATTCTTTCGGCGCCCATGCGGCGTTCCTCCCGGCGAACGGGGCTGGGGTCGATGACATCGCGGAGGGCAAGGGGATCCATGGCAAGTTTTTCCGCCAGTTCATCGATGCCCTGTTCCAGGGCGAAGGCACCCTGGGTGTTGCCGGGACCACGCATGGGGCAAGCGGGACCGGCATGCGTGAAAACATCATACTGCAGGGATTCCACATGGGGGCAACGGTATAACGCGGTGGCCATATTGCCGACGCCGGCGCCGAAGGCGATGCCGGCGCTGCCGTAGGAATGCAGGGAAAGCGCCATCAGGGTGCCGTCGCGGCGGGCCCCGATGCGCAGATGCTGCTCACTGGAGGGGCGGTTGCCGCTATCCATCTGTTCCTCGTCGCGGCGATGGACCAGGCGTACCGGCGCCTTGGCCAGCCGGGAAAGGGCTACCGCCGTGCGCCCGTAAAGTCCAATCTGCGATTTGGAACCGAACCCCCCGCCAACGGCCTCGGCCCGTACGCGGACGCGGGAAAGGGGCAATTGGAAATGGCGGGCCAACTGGGCGCGCACGCCGGCGGTGAATTGGGTGGACATCCAAACGTCGAGACCGTCCTCGTGCCAGGCCGCGACGATGGCATGGGGTTCCAGACAGCAATGGGTCTGGACCTGGGTATGATAGGTTCCGTCTACCACGATCTCGGCGGCGGCGAAACCCGCATCGATGTCGCCGCGGCTGCCTTTGCTCTCGGGTCCCCGGATATTGCCGGTGATGGGGAGATCACCGGCTGCCGCAGGCAGGCCGGCCGATGGACTTTTTTGCCACTCGGAATCCGGGTAAACGATGGGCGCATCCGCCTGTCTGGCCCCATCGAGATCCACAACGAAGGGCAAGGGATCATACTCCACTCGGATCAGGCGCAACGCCGCCTCCGCCAGTGCCGGCGTGTCCGCCGCCAGGGCGGCGATGGGTTGGCCGACATAGCGCAGCACCATGGAGGCGCCATCGGCCGGGGGCTCCACTACGGTCAGGACCGCATGGACGCCGGGCAGCGCAGCGGCTGGGGAAAGATCCAGGGAGCGAATGCGGGCATGGGGCAAAGGCGAGCGCAACACCGCCGCATGGAGCATTCCCGGCTGATGCGCATCCACCGTATAAAGGGCTGCGCCAGTGACTTTGTTCCGCGCATCCCAGCGGCGGATATCCTTGCCGATCTGCGTCAACTCGGCGTTGGGCGCCAGTGGCGGCGGCTCGTCAGCGGGAATCTCCCGTTCCACCGCATCGAGCCCCAGATGGGCGAGGCCGAAGGGGAATTTCTCCCGACGCCGCGGGAATTCGTCATCCATGCTCAATCTCCTTCCGCCTCGGCCAGGGCCAGCATGGCCTGGATCACATGGGGATAGGTTCCGCAGCGGCAGAGATGCCCGCTGATGGCGGTCCGAATCTCCGCTTCGCCTGGGTGGGGGTTCCCTGCCAGCAGGGCGGCGCAACTCATCACCATGCCGGGGGTGCAAAAGCCGCATTGCACCGCGTCGTGGGCGATGAAGGCCTCCTGGACAGGATGCAGTCGCTCGCCCGCGGCCAGCCCTTCGATGGTGGTGACCCGCCGTTCCCCCACCTCGATGGCCAGGATGCTGCAGGAGGCAACCACGAGGTCGTCGAGCCACACGCTGCAGGCCGAGCAGGCCCCCTGATTACAGGCGATTTTCGTGCCCGTGAGGCCCAGAGGCCCGCGCAGGGCTTCGGCAAGGGTGGTGCGCGGTTCGACCAGCAGGGTACGGGCTTCGCCATTGACCCAGAGGACAATGGGCACGGCACCGGGACCAAGGATGGAAGCGGTGGCCGATTTTTCATTCTCCTGCGGATCTTCTTTCATCAGGGTCAGATCTCCCTCTGGAAACGCCCGCGCCCCCGGAAACATGGCGTGGCGAAGATGTCTTCAGTGTAGACGCCCATGGGAGCGTCTTCAAAATCCGAGATCTCCCGCGTGGTGCCGTCGCCGACCCGCTTGAGAATCACCAGCCCACGAAACACGGCCAGCCAACCGACGAGTTGCACAAAATTCTCATCACCATCACCGCCTCGTAACCTGGAGCGACGTGAGAACTGATCGAAAATCTCTTTGACCACAAGATATTCCGTGGCTGAAGAGCACATTGCCCTAAAACGGCGCTGATCCTGCACCATGATAATGCAGGATATACATACCGCCCACGGATACAACACCCTGCTTGTTTCGCTACGCGCTGCCAAATGATCTGCCGCCGCAGCCGCTCTTGATACTTTCTGGCATGATCTCTGCATGATGAGATGCTCGCTGAGTCTGGCGTGTATGGGCGGCATCTGTCAGGAGGGTATCCATGAATCGTTTCGATCATTTTCGCGAACTGCGGGTAGATCTCTCGGCATTATTGGGTGGGGTGGTAGACGCCGTAGCCAGTCCGCACCTGCTCAGGCAGGACCGCAAGGAGCAACGACGCGTCCTGGCGTGTTTAATTGAACGGCATCCTTTTCTGGATCTTTGTTACTTGCTTGACGCCGATGGCAACCAGATTGGCGATAATGTAGCAGCATCCAGGAGGCGGAAAGCACACGGTGGTGATGGCGCAAACCGCAGCCATCGTCCTTATTATCGATTGGCCAGGGAAGCTACCAGCCCTGTGCTCACGGAGCCGTATCTCTCCTCCACCAACGGTCATATTTGCATCACTGCAACCGCACCCGTTCGTGATGAGGCCGGTAAACTGCTGGGCATGGTAGTGGCGGATAGCGAACTGGATCGTACTTTGGCGTTGCTGGAAGAAGATGGCAGCCGACGTAGTTTCGAACCTTATTTTAAATTCATTTACCTGTTGTTCTCCGCCGGATTGCTCACGGTAAGCATGGCACTCGGTCTGCATGCATTGATCGCGCTCGGTTCTGTATGGTCTACAGTAACTACCCCGGATGATTTTAGTGCACCGTTCCAGGCAACGATTCTTTTTACTCTGGCCCTTGCTGTTTTTGATCTGGCAAAGACCATCTTTGAGGAAGAGGTATTGTTACGCAAGGATATTCGCCGTCATAGTACGACACGACGCACTCTGACCCGGTTTATTGCCGCTATTCTGATTGCGGTTTCCATCGAGGGATTGATGCTGGTTTTTAAATTCGCACTCGATGCCCCGCAGCATCTGTGGCTTGCCATTGGATTACTGGTTGCAGCCGCCGCACTTATGGTGGCCCTGGGACTCTATGTCTATTTTGGCGCGCAGGCTGAGGTACTGTTGCTACGCAACAGAGAGCAGCGCCACGATGGACACTAAAATGGTAAAACTTCCGCCGTTACCCGACAACGCAGCCCAGATGATCGACGCACTCCAGGCAAGTCCTGTCCAAACCAGGAGAACATCCAGTAACGTAATCGCCACCCGGTAGCGGCTCCCCCATGCTCCACACCATCAGCGCAGAGAGCACCTACACACCCAGTGCCAGGACAAAGGCGATGGCGAGGAACGTGACAAATCCGGCACGGCTATCAGTAATCCAACGCATCATACGCTCCCCTGTTTTTGCTGATATGCTGATTATGTAGTCGATACCTGGAGAAAGGCAGATCGCCGGCGAGCGACCTTTTGTTGCCCGCTCTGTTCGCCGACCGTCAGTCCAGCAGGGTCGCCTGCACCTGAAACACTGGTGACAGGTGTGTGGGGGCCTTGATCCGTAGCTGTTTGTTGACGTTCATTCGTCCGAATACCACCTCGATGGCCGAAGGGGCAACGCCGAACTCCCCCGCCAGAAACCGGACCATGTGATCGGTAGCGCGGCCATTTTGGGGTTTTGCGGTGACACTGACCTTGAGCTGGTTACCCTTGGGTTTGCCAATCGCATCGCGGGAGGCATTGGGTTTCCCCAAAATATTGACCACCAGAACATCCCCTTCCCACCAAAAAAATTTTTGATCTAGTTCATTGTTTTTATTCATATTTAACCATCCGGTCACAGATCCTGAAAATTTTCCTTCGGACAAGAAAACCCCACGCAGTGAAGATCTTTGGGGCTCACAAAACAGTGACGATATGATAGGACTAAGTTCTACCGATTACCATCGGCGCAAAGAGGGTATTGACTATGCGTTCCGCATAGCAAATGAGCATTACCTTACCTCTGGAGAGGGTTCGATTAAATCCATTGCCATGCCAATCTGCGGAGTCCCGGCGTACTCGTGGTCAATTTTCCGAATAGTGGTTGGCGGATGGATGCCTATATCAGTCGCATTCAGATAAGCTTTGATGATCAGGTCATAGTGGTGGAAGCGGAAGAAGCCGGTAACAAGATACTTGTTTGCATACAAAGGCAACAATTTTTCACTGTTAGCCAAGAAAATAACGGGGAGAGCGAGCGATCCATGAATTCTTTATATGATGTATCCATAAAAAATACGGCGCACAAACTGATTTATAAATTAATCCAGCTATATGCGTTATGATACCATTTTTTACTATTACCACAAATTTTTGGATGACCACCCCCGCTGAGACCAGGTCATCCGCATTCGCAGGTCGAGGATGATTAACCACCAAGTAAAGAACTGGATTGTCGTGCCGCACCCGCTTGTTCAATCCTGTTCTGCACAGAACGGCACATAGGGATATTACTGACAAACATCGTTTCGCGCATTGTGCGTTTCAGTTGTTTGGGAGGGGGCATGGCAGCGGGGCGGGTGATCAGCGATTCCTCGACCCTTGAACCGAAACAGGGGTCCCCTCACGGAGATACGCCTTTACGGCCCCGACGCGGCCAATGATCGATGATGCTGAACGCCAGATGCAGTACCCACAACAACAACAGAAAGGCGGCCAGTGTGCGGTGCCAGGGCAGGAGATCTCCCGCTCCCCGCCACAGCAGGATACCCAGGATCACGGTCACGCTCGCCAGGAGCAGAAAGACCCCCGCCACAGCGGCGTCCAGCCCCTCGCGCAGGAGGGTGCCGTCGCGCCCCAAATGGCGCCACTGGCGAACGACCCGCCGCCGAGTCGTCGCCGAAAGTAGAAAGATCCGCGCCGCACTCCGCCGACCTGCCCCAGAGCCAAGGAGCCAGGACCATTCACCGGCAAGGAAAAGCGCGGCAACCAGGCCGTCGATGATGTGGAAGGGCAGAAGCCAGATCCAGCCCAAGGCCAGGAGCAAACCCGAGGCGAGTTGCAGGGTCACCGTCAACACCACGCCGAGGAGCAGGAATATGGCCCAGGTCGGCCGACGCTCAGCCCTCACCATTGCGCCAGATCCCGCCCGAGCGGCGCCCGGCGTCAACCAGAAAGGCTTCGGCCACGGGGAACGCATCGGCACGCAGACATTGGTATAAGACGGCATACATGGCAAAGGTCCCCCATCAAGCTAACGTTCATACATTAAAGCCCTCCGATTATTTCATTACCCATATCGGCCATCGATCCGCGGCTTTATGAGCATGGGCGCATAAACGATGATAAAACCGACGAAGGCAATAATCCACAGGCCTTGCGACACCTCAATCCACATTCGGTACTGCATTGGCAATATTATTGGAATAATCACGCGCACAATGGCACCAAGAAGCAACGAAAAGAATATCCAGTTCAAGGCCGATGGGGGTGTAAAGATGTTTCTTCCTGTGTGCCCTAGAGAGACTCTCGCCATCATGCCAATGGTCATCATGCCTACCCCACCATACGCAAAAGCATGAATTCCTAACATTGGATTGATGGGTATCCAATGAGCAAGCGCAGTCAAAATAAATCCAATGAATATCCATCCATAAGCCAGGTAAAGACTCCATAACAAGGGCTTACGCCATATGCCCGGAGTATACCATCCGATCATTTGTAGAACCTGCAAAAACGCTAACGCGATGGCCACCAAAACCGTAATCAGTGAAATCGGATTCCATACAACAGCCACTATAAAAAACATCATAAGAATCAAACTGCTGATGTTTACCCACGGCCGAACCCTCAAAACCACCGGATAACCAACGCCTCTTTCAATAAAGAACGGCATTATCCGCTGTCCCATCAGCATAATCAGCGCGATAATCAGATAGAGGCCGAAAAACAACCCAATCTGCGTCAGCTCAGGATGCTTCCAGATGAGGCCTATATAGAACAATGTATTACCTGTCGTCATTAGTAATAATATGGACCATATGCCAAGCTGTTTCCATTGCTTGCTGCGGACCAAAGGATACAGTAAGGCGATGCAAACAGTGACATCAAACAACAGGTCGAATAGCGCCATGATCATCAGTGCGCCAGGAAAATCGGTGAACGGCATTATGCGTGCCATAAGCCAGAACAAACCTAGTAATAATAATCCATATCCGCGAAGCGTCTGGTGACCCGTCCAGTTTTTGACTGCGGTCAACAAAAAACCAACAGCCACGGCCATGGAATATCCAAATATCATTTCATGGGCATGCCACAGGATAATCGGGAAATTGCCATTATCAAGAAACTGCGTTCCGTGATAATAGAACCAGAACCAGGCAGAGATGGCAAAAGCAGAGAATACCGCCCCTAACAAAAAAAAGAGGCGGAACCCAAGATGGAGAAGGGCAAAACGATACTTTTTACTGGGCTCTATGACTATCACGAGACCCTCCTGTATGAAAATCCATGGGGTTGCCAATTTTTTGCAATATGCCCATTCGACTTTTACCGTTGGCTCGTCAGAAAAGGATCATGGCACATATGCTCATCAATAATCCATCTTGCCGCCGCCTCTCATTTTGGCTCCATGCCCTGAGGAGAACGGGTACCGATCCCGGATGCATAGATACCGCACTATGCGGACAAAAACCGTTCGAACTACAAACAGGAGTCCGGCAACCCTTGGCTCAGAGCGAATTTCGTCACCCCCTGGACCAGTCGCGTTGATCCGCAGACATACAGGTCCATCACCGGCTGATGGTCGCCCGGTGGCTTATCCCGATGTCGGCGTGCAGGCAGCTGTGCTGATAGACTTCGCTCGCCAGGGCCGTCCGTTGTCCGAACTGGCCCGCGCCATGGGCACGAGTTGGCCAGCTGCACAGCGCCTTATCCGTCCTGGAAACCCCACCATCAAACAGCTTGAACGCGCCGCCGCTGCTTTGGGGAAGCGGCTGGTGATCAGTCTGGAGTAAATCGTCCACCGGGTAGAACGCAGGATATCTCTCCTTTGAACGCTATCAGAAACGGACCGGCCTGCAAAACGCGTGTTTGCCAGCAAAGCTGGCGGCCGTGCCCAGTTCTTCTTCAATGCGCAGTAACTGGTTGTATTTGGCAACTCGCTCACCGCGTGCCGGTGCTCCGGATTTCAGATGGCCGGTGTCCAGAGCTACTGTCAGATCCGCAATGAAATCATCAGTGGTTTCACCGGAGCGATGAGATACGAAAGCTCCCCAGCCATGAAACTGAGCCAGCCGGGTGGCGGCAATGGTTTCGGTGACAGTCCCAATCTGGTTGAGTTTGATCAGCGTCGAGTTGGCAATGTTGTCTTCTATGGCCCGGGCAATGATTTTCGGGTTGGTGCAGAAGATGTCGTCGCCGACCAACTCAATGATGCCACCGAGTTTCTCATTGAGCAGTTTCCAGCTTTCCCAGTCATCTTCCGCAAGACCATCCTCTAGCAATACGACGGGGTAGTTATGCACGATCTCGGCGTAATATCCGACCATTTCCGCACTGCTGAGCGCTCGTTTTTCGGTGCGCAAATGGTATTTTCCATCCTTAAAGAATTCCGAAGAGGCTGGATCGATGGCGATGCCGCAATCTCTTCCCGGTTCAAGTCCGGCGCGACGGATCGCCTCTACCAGCAGGTCATAGGATTGATGATTGGATTGCACGGCGGGCGCAAAGCCGCCTTCGTCACCGACGCCAACGGACAGATGTTTTTCCAGAAGCAATCCCTGCAGGGTATGGTAGATTTCCGCACCCCAACGCAAAGCTTCGCGGAAACTGTCAGCGCCATAGGGGACCAGCATGCATTCCTGAAAATCAGCTCCCTGCCAGTGGGCATGGACGCCGCCATTAAGCACATTGAAACAGGGGACCGGTAAGCGGGTGGCACCCGGGCCGCCCAGGTAGACATACAGGGATAAATCACAAAAATCAGCCGCGGCGCGGGCGCAGGCCATGGAAACGCCCAAGAGGGCATTGGCCCCCAGTTTGCCTTTATTGTCCGTTCCGTCCAGGCCGATCATGGTGTCGTCGATGGCTTTCTGCTCGCGAACATCCAGCCCCTGGAGGTCTGGAGCAATGATTTCTTCAATATTCTTCAGTACCTGTTGCACACCCTTGCCGCCGAAACGGTGACTGTCACGGTCACGCAATTCGACGGCTTCCCTGCTACCCGTCGAGGCTCCAGAGGGAACTGCCGCCCGGGCGTGCCGACCATTGCTGAGATACACTTCTACCTCAACCGTAGGATTACCGCGTGAATCCAGAATTTCCCGGGCGATAATGTCTTCAATCAAGCTATCCATAAAACCTCCTTGTCATGGGTGCACAGAATCTTCCAAGGGAATACATATGAATCATGACGCTCATGGTAGCCGCTGACATCCTGCCAGCGCAGGCGGTAAGGCGTGTGTAAAGGAAGTGTAGCCGATCGCAGACCCTCTGCCCATTTTAGCCAGAACGTTTGCATCTGGGCCGGGCCTACCTAGCCTGCCTGAACTGGGACACCAAGCGGGTGTGCGTGGCCCTGGTAGAACGCTGGGAGCCGGACAACTTGCGCGACTACATCGATGGCACGCCGCTGCTGTCACTGGATCAGTGCATTGGCAACGTGATTGCGAGGGTGGCAGAACAGGCGATTGCAGCGCCGGCTCTGCCGGTCAAGGCCACTCACTAAACCGGCGAGAGTCAAGACCCTTTCACGATACCACGCGCCGCCGGAACCGCCCAGCAGCACCCCTCCAGGCCGGCAACGTCCGGCCTTTTTCACGCCTGCTTCGGACGCGTGCACACGTCCCTTCGCTTGACCGCATGTAATCGCTCGATTACACTACGCTCGTGACCTAGGCGGTGAAACTACTCAGTGAGTTCTCCGACTGGCTTAAGGGCCTGAGGATGGGCTGACCCGGCAGCGCATCAACAATCGGCTGCGCAAGGCCCAGCTGGGCGACGTGGAGCCGGTAGGTGAAGGCGTGTTCGAGATGCGCGAACACTTTGGGCCGGGCTAGCGTATGTACTGCGTCCAGCGGGGCGAGACGCTGATCGTGATACTTGCCGGCGGTGACAAGTCCACCCAGCAAGCCGACATCCGCCGAGCGATTGCGCTGGCGAAGCTTTTGGAGGATTGACATGACCAAGAGAATCAAGGTTTCTGAACTTGCCGAGTTCGATGCGTCGGAGTACCTGAACTGCGACGAGGATGTGGCCGCATACCTGACGGCCGTTCTTGAAGAGAATGACCCCGCGTTGCTGGCCGCGGCCCTTGGCGACATTGCCCGCGCACGCGGTATGTCGCAGGTTGCGAAGGATTCCGGCATTGCACGCGAAGCCCTGTACAAAGCCCTTCGGCCCGGCAGTGAGCCGCGCTTCGAGACGATCAGCCGCGTTTGCGCAGCCCTGGGCGTGCGCCTGGTCGTGCAACCGATGCACCCGGCGCACTGACGCCGCTCTGCTGCGGTCAAGTCATCGGGTCGGCGTACTCCGACCTTGTTCACTTGTTTGCAAAACAGTCCGGTTATACCGACCCTCCGCAAACAGAACATCGATTTAAGAAGATAATAGATGAAGCGGGGAAGATGGAGTTTCTTGTGAACGCAGGCAAAATGATAAATACGGGACTGAAGGCGGCCCCGGAAATCAGGCGAGGCAGCATCTTCGCGCGAATGTCTCGATACGAGCTGGTCGAATATTGCCGCTCGCTATACATCCAAGGCGGAATCGAAGCTCTTTCTTATGCGTCCCGGGGTGGCAAAATTGCCGATGGCATTCTCTGAGCCCAGACTCTGCTCTTTTGCGTAGCTAACGCCATTCCCCACGCTGACATCGTGGCCCTGCGACCGCGCTCCATCGGCGTGACCAGATTTGCTGACCGCTTTGTGCTGAATTTTCTTGAGGCACCTGCCCAGTCCGTCACCGATACCATGCTGGCGCTGGTCGACGCCGTCGCCTAGGAAATCTGTGGGGGCGACCAAGGTCCTTACCAGTCACCCCCTTGCCTTGAACAAAAAACTCCCGCGCACAAATTAACAATTCTCAATGCGGCATTCCCTTTGTTGGTCTATAAAGGATAATCATTAGTATTCATCAGATAGGAGATATCCCATGGACAACAGGGAATTGAGCACTCAAGGCCGGACCTGCCCCACCTGCGGAGTGGATCTGCCCGGATTGAACAGCAGCGTCGACAACAACCTGCCCAACAACCAGAATATCCGCGGTGGCCAAGGTAACCGCGGGCGCGGGGCAGGTGGTGGCCGTGGCATGGGTGGCGGTGGCATGGGTGGCGGCGGGAGATTTGGCATGGCTGGAGGTGGTAGGGGCTTGGGCGGTGGTGCTTGGCAGAGTGCGGTTCCCGCTCAGGTTGGCAGCGACTTCGTCTATCTCGACCGCACCGCGCACCGCGAGGAGCACCTCGCACAGATCCGCTCCACCGTTGCAGCGTATCGCCCGGGCGAGTTGAGCGTTGAAGAGCGCGACGATTTGTTGCTGATGCGCGAGGAAGAAAAAATTGCCCGCGATGTCTATCTACGCCTTTATGACCGCTGGGGAATTCGTCCTTTCGACAATATCAGCGGAGCTGAGCAAGCGCACATGGACGCCATCCTGGCCTTGCTGAAACATTACGGCCTCTCGGATCCGGCGCAGGGACTGGAACTGGGTCGGTTCCACCGTGCCGAGCTGCAGGATTTGTACGATCGCCTCGTACAGCAAGGGCTGCAGAGTCGGGAAAATGCGATCCGTGTCGGCCTGCTGATCGAGGAATTGGACATCGCTGATCTTCAGAATGCGGCGCATCGCGCCGTCAAACCGGAGATCCTCGCGGTCTATGCCGAACTCGAACGCGGGTCACGCAACCATTTGCGTGCATTTTATCGCTGGAAGCAGGGCCTCGGAATCGACTACCAACCGACGCATCTTCTCTCCGACGACTTTGAGCGCATCGCCCACTCGGCGCAAGAAGACTGTCAGTAATCTGCACGAAGGCATTTTATGCCGTGCCAATGCTCGAAATACCTCCCCGAGTTCCGGCCGCAATCTGACCGCTTTCCTCGTCGGGAGGTATTGACAGTACCCGCCCAACTCATTGCGCCAGCCCTTCCCATGGCCTCTCCGGATCGTCCGGGGATGCCATGCTTCCCTAATGGATGCTGGCAAGATCTGGAACGCCGTTTGCATTACGAAGCCCTCTGGATCAGGGCATTCTGGTGGAACTGTCGGGCTGTGGGATGGCACTAACGCCATAGAATCGCTGAATAATTCGATGAGGAGGGTGCTGAAGAACTGCGGCGCGTCCCCGAACGATAAGTCGATCACGAAGCTCATGTGGTTCTTGCACGCTAAAGCTGATGATGACAACTTTCCCGAACAGTTATTTAGTCGAGGTAGACATCGACATCGTGCTCGCGGCGGTCATCCATGAGCGGAATCCTGTCTTGCGGCAATTCAGCACCATCCAGGGTAATGCGCACTACCCGCGTTGATGCGGTGCTATCACCATGAACGGTGATATGGTACAGCGTATCGCGGTAGCGGTAGTGGACCTTATAGAATTTCCAGTCCGCCGGGACGCGGGGCGTGATGCGCAGGTGATCAACCTCAAGCGATAGGCCCAGCAAGGTTTCGATCGTTAATCTATACATCCAGCCCGCTGCGCCGGTGTACCAGGTCCACCCACCGCGCCCGACGTGTGGTGCGGCGCCATAAATATCGGCGCACATAACGTAGGGTTCTACCTTATAGCGGGCGATAGATTCTGCGCTACTTCCATGACGGACTGGATTGAGCATGTTAAACAACTCCCAGGCCCGTACTTTGTCTCCCATTTGGGCAAAAGCCATGGCGGTCCAAATGGCAGCGTGGGTATATTGTCCGCCGTTTTCGCGCACACCAGGTACATAGCCCTTGATGTAACCGGGTTCGAGTGCTGACCGGTCAAAGGGTGGATTGAGTAACTGGATAAGCTGCGCATCGCGACGGACCAGATATTTGTCCACCGCTGCCATGGCCTGTCGCGCCCGCAAGGGATCGCCTGCGCTAGAGAGGATGGACCAACTCTGGCTGATGGAATCAATTTGGCATTCGTCATTCGTAGCAGAACCAAGGGGCGTACCATCATCAAAATAAGCCCGCCGATACCAGGCACCGTCCCAGGCATTTTTTTCTATGTTCTCCTGTAACACGACAGCCTGTTGCACACAAAGATCAACAATGGTGCTGTCACCCCGGATGCGCGCGAGACCAGCAAACTGCTGTAGATTCTGAATCAGGAACCAAGCCAGCCAGACGCTCTCACCCCGACCCTCGTGACCGACCAGATTCATCCCGTCATTCCAGTCGCCACTGCCCATCAGAGGTAAGCCATGGACACCCAATCGCAAACCGTTTTTGAGCGCCCGAACGCAATGATCATAGAGGCTGGCGGATTCAGCAGAGCGCTGGGGTTGATCGTAGTAGGACTCTTCCTCGGAATTCAGTTCGCGGCCTTCGAGAAAATGAATGGGTTCGTCAAGAATGCCAGTATCGCCGGTAGCCATCACAAAGCGACAGGTGGCATAGGGTAACCAGAGATAGTCATCGGAAATATGGGTGCGCACCCCTTGGCCGTGGGGCGGGTGCCACCAGTGCTGGACATCCCCTTGACAGAATTGGCGCTCTGCACAACGGATCAGTTGTTCTCGGGCCAGCCCGGGGGTCGTGTGGATCAGCGCCATGCTATCTTGTAGTTGATCACGAAAACCGTAGGCCCCGCCCGACTGGTAGTAGCCGCTGCGGCCCCAGAGTCTGCTGGAGATGGTTTGGTAGACCAGCCAGCCGTTCGCTAATACGTTCAGTGCAGGATCCGGGGTTTCCACATATATCGTACCTAAGGTCCGGCTCCAGTATTCCCGTACCCCGGCCAAAGCTTGCCGCGCATACTCTCTATTGGCGAAGCGGTCTGTATATTGCTGCGCTTCGTCGGTGCTGGCTGCGGTACCAAAAACAAACACGATTTCGCGCTCCGCGCCTTCAGCCAGATGAATCGGCGTTTGTATGGCGGCGCAGGGATCAAAGCCCGCCCCTGTTTTATCGGACAGACGGCTGCGGTACAGTGCCGCAGCTTTGGCAAGCGTACCGTTACGGCCGATAAACTCGCTGCGATTGCCGGTGATCGTACGCTCCCGTTCACTGGTCTGAACGAAAACGACCCGATGTCCGCACTCGCGCCCATAGTCATTGTGGGCATACAGCGCACCGTTGTGCGGATCACTTTCGGTGACGATATGCATCATATTGGCATGACGCCACTCGCCGAGTACCAGTTCCCAGTATGCCGTCAGCGAAAGCCTTCGCGGGCGCTTGGAATGGTTGTGCAGTTTGACCACTACGAATTTCACTGGCGCGTCCATCGCGACGTAAGTGGTCATTTCTGAAGAGATCCCCGACTCATAATGTTCAAAAATAGTGTATCCAAATCCGTGGCGGCACACATATCCGGACTGACCGCGGGCGGGCAATGGAGAGGGTGACCAAAATGCTCCTGTGTCTTCGTCGCGGATATACAGAGCCTCGCCACTACTGTCACTGAGCGGATCGTTGTGCCATGTGGTCAGACGGAATTCATGGGCGTTTTCGACCCAGGTATAGGCACCGCCGCTCTCGCTGATGACAGTGCCGATGTGCGGACTGGCAATCACATTGGCCCAAGGAGCGGGTGTAATTTGGCCCGGCTCCAAACTGATGACGTATTCACGTCCATCGGCTGTGAATCCACCCAGCCCGTTGAAAAAAATGCGTTCCCGCGGCAGCAGCGGTTGTATGATTTCGACGGCTGGGGGTGACTGCGGATTCAGCGGAGCAGGAAAGCGATCCCCTGATACCCGCCGTTCCACCTGCTCTAGTAGGGAGTCGGCGCTGTCGGTGAGGATAATACGCGCGACGGTCTGGAACAGCACGCGATCCTCTTCAGAAAGTTCTTCGGCGCGGCGTAAGAAGACGCCACCGGGTTTGTCGACGATTTGTGCTTCCGGACCTGCGTGAATCAAGCCCATTATCTGATCTTGCAGCGTGGCCCGGTAGCTGGTGAAATCTTCGTTGACGATCACCAGATCGGTCGCTAGTCCTTTCAGTCGCCAATATGCATGGGCCTGCAGTATTTGTTTTACCAGATTGATACGGTTTAATTGACGGACGCGCAGCAGCACAATCGGTAAATCGCCTGATATCCCAAAGCGCCACAGGCCGGATTGCCCTAACTGATTACGGGCAATTACACTGGGCGCGGCCCGCCGCAGGGCACTGGCGTACACCACGGAATTGGCCAGGCGTCCAAACACCTGGGCATCGGCTTCGCTGGCGCTCAGATGGCGGAGCACTTCCTGGCCCTGGAACCAGGCCATTTCAAAAGCACGTTCCACCAGGTGACGGTCACCATACTTCTCCAGCAGGGCAATAGCGGCCTCACGCGTGTCGGCCATTCCGGAAATGATCTGTACCGTCGCGGACTCGTCTACGCCAAGCGTCAGTGTACGACGGATGGCCACAATGGGGTCTAATACAGGCCCCTCGCTATTTGATAATGTAGCCTGTTGTAGGCTGTCGAAGACGCGCGGATGCTCGGCGGTACGACCACGGCCTATGAACTGTGCGCGATCAGTTTCGTAAGATGCTGCACTGGCGGCAACACCGGGCGCAGCAAATAGATGAAACATCCAAGGCACTTGCTCGTCCGGTGAGCGACGACGTCGGGTACAGAGAATCGCATTGTGCTTTGACAGAATTTCGGTCTGAACGAATAAATTGCTGAATGCACGGTGAGCAAGGTCGGCATTTAACGGAGCGAGGACAATCTCAGTATAACTTGTTAACTCTATCTGACGAATGCGTGGGGAGATATTGGTGAGCGTCACACGGCGGATCTCCACGTTGTCTTCCGGCGCAACGCTGACCTCCATATAGCTCTCTATCATTTGATCACGGCGACGGTATTCCGCCCGTGCTTGGACGAAAATCGCCTCATAGTGATCGGCTTTGCTTCGGGTGGGTTGATGGGTCGTCGACCAAAAGTGTCCGGACTGACGGTCACGCAGGTAAATGAAGGTCCCCCAGACATCTGCGGCGGTATCCTCGCGCCAGCGGTTCACGGCGAGACCGTCAAGATGGCTGTAACCGCTGCCAGCGTGGTTGATCATGACGTGATAGCGGCCATTCGATAAAAGGTGGACTTCTGGCATGGACGTATCCGGATTGCTGTATACGCGCATTATTGTCGTAATTTCGACGCTGGACACGTTTGCGGCAGCGCTGACTTCAGCTGCATGGGGATGAAACGTAGCCTCCTGCCTGGGCAGACGCTCTTGCAACAATAACTGAGTGGCCTGAATGCCGGGATCAGATAAAAACCGGCGCTGCATTGGCTGATTGAGAAGGACATGGGCAAAAGCCAGGAGACTCATCCCTTGATGATGCGCCATAAAGGTTCGGACAATGGCATGACGCTCGCCCGGTGGCACCCGGGATGGCGTGTAATCGATGGCTTCGTAAAAGCCATAGGCGCCGAGAAACCCCTGCGCCGCAAGATTCTGCAAGTTGTGGCAGGCCTCCCACGGCATCACAGTTAGTGCCAGCGCGCTGGCATAAGGTGCAATCACCAAATCATCGCCGAGCCCGCGTTTGAAACCAAGACCGGGAACCCCAAATGCCCGGTATTGATAGACTTGATGCATGTCCACGGCGTTGAAACAGGATTCCGATATTCCCCAAGGTACGGTGCGTTGGCGCCCATATTCTATTTGGCGAGAGACGGCCGCTTTGCAGGTCTGGTAGAGCAGTGTGTTGGGGAAATCCGGCATGATCAATTGCGGCATGAGATACTCAAACATCGAGCCGCTCCATGAAATCAAGCACAGTTCGCCGCCGTAGCTCGTCAACAGGCGCCCCAACGAAAACCAATGTTTCTGAGGCGCTTGTCCTTGTGCAATAAGCAGAAAACTGGCCAGGCGTGCTTCTGATGCCAGCAGGTCGTAGCAGGATGGATCACGGCGCCGTTCCCCGACATCATAGCCAATGGCCAGCAGGTCGCGCGCAGGGTCGTAAAGAAATTCAAAATCCATCGCCGCCAACGCGCGGCAGCGATCCACCAACTGATCAATGACCCTTAACCGTTCTGCGGCAGCTGCCCGGGCGGCAGCCGTCCCCGTGGCAATGCCATGGGCTAATTCAGCCAGTGTCAGAGTGTTGTTCACGTCCCGCGCATCAGGGACGAGGGTTTCCAGATCCAGCGCCAAAGCCTGACATTGTTGATAAAATGCCTTTGCCCAGTAAGCACAGTCGCTATCCGCCGGAACATCGGCGGGAAACCCGTTCACGAGATCGCCGCTGATCCTTTGAATATCGGCAAGCTGGTGATGGGCATCCACCAGGGATGGGGGGCATCCGTTGAGCGTCATGGCAGACAACACATCTTGCAGTGCAAGGACTTTGTTGGCCAGATCTGTCGTGGGGATGTCGTGGATGCATGTTGCCAACAGATACAGCGTATCCTGCAGGCCCGCAAAGGCGTTGTCCGGCAACACCGGATGAGTTTTGAGCGCGTTCAACCCTGCTTGGAGGGTGAGCAGGCAGCCGCCGAGATTACCGCTATCCACCGCTGAGATATATTGCGGACTCAGTATTTGCAGGGTGCGCGTGTCATACCAGTTATAGAAGTGACCGTGATAGCGTTCCAGTTGCTCCATGGTTGTCACGGTGTTTTCGGTCAATTGGAGGAACTCGCCGGCAGTAATATAACCAAAATCATAGGCAGCCAGACTGGCCAGCAGCGACATGCCCATGTTGGTCGGTGAGGTTCGCGAGGCAATGACCGTCGTTGGATACTCCTGAAAATTATCGGGGGGTAACCAGTGCTCCGCAGGGCCGACAAAGTCATCAAAAAAACGCCAGGTACGTCGTGCCGATAGCCGCAGAAAGCGTCGCTGTATATCATCCAGACCTGTGACACCGGTCCGCAACGGCCGGCTGATCCACCATGCGATAACCGGTGAAAACAGCCACAGCCCTAAAATGGGCATGCTGAACAGTAACACCGAGGGTGAACTGGTCCCCAGGCTGGAGGCGGTCACCAAGGCTATTCCGAGGAGGATGGCGAGCAGGGGTGCACTCCAGATCTCCCTGAAAAAATCTCCGGGGGTATGACAGGCGTTACGGCTGCGGTACGAAGGCAGTTGCCAAAGCAACAATCCCCGACGGGTGAAAAGCATTCGTATGCCTGAGCGCAGAATGGCATCCAGGCTCATCACTGCGTCATAAGGCAGCAGTGCGACTGTCAGCAGTGCGGAGAATAGCGGGCGACTTGCCGAAGCCCTGGTCAAGGAGAGATGTGCTGCCCAGTCGAGGTCTTGAGGCTTGCGGAAGAGGTCGATGAGCGGCGAAAGCAGGACTGGCACGAGGATGATCCCGGTAACCAAGGTAGTCCATAACCAGGAGAAGGCCGGACCCAGGAGCCAGCCCCCCGCCAGCAGCAGCAACAGTGCGGATGACACCAGGCTGCGGCGGAGATTGTCAAAAATTTTCCATATCGACAAGTCGGATAGCGGATTGGTCGGACGCGGCGCCCGCATACCGTTAGCGGTTGGGGCACCGGGTACCGACGGCAACAGCCAGCCGATAATCTGCCAGTCACCCCGAATCCATCGGTGTCGACGGGAGACTTCTGCGGTGTAACTGCCAGGCAATTCTTCAATCAGGACGACGCTGGTCGCCAGTGCCGCACGGGCATACCCGCCTTCCAGCAAATCGTGACTGAGGATAAGGTTTTCTGGAAAACGGCCATCAACCGCCTGGCGGAAGGCATCTACATCGTAGATGCCCTTGCCGATGAATGAGCCTTCGCTGAAAATATCCTGATAGACATCGGACACCTCGCGCGTATAGGGGTCAATCCCAGAATCCCCAGCCATGAGTTTAGTAAATAGCGATTGACCGGCGCTGGTCAGGTCGATCGCTACGCGGGGCTGAATGATCGCGTAGCCATCGACGATACGGCCCTTATCGACGTCATATACGGCTTGGTTGAGTGGATGCGCCATATGACCGATCAGTGCCCGCGCCGTGTCACGGGGCAATTGGGTGTCGGTATCGAGGGTGATGACATAACGAATGCTGCCGAGGATGGACAGGTCGCCGACCTGCTCTGAGAATGCTGCCGCCTCCGCCGCCCCTCTCAGCAGCGCATTAAATTGTTCCAGTTTGCCGCGTTTGCGTTCGTAGCCCATCCACACCTGTTCAAATGCGTTCCAGACTCGGGGCCGGTGAAACCAATAAAACAGGCAGGGTCGATCATCGACATAGCGGGCGTTGAGGGTCTGAATAGCGACACGTGCATAGTCGATTAATAAAGCATCTTCCGGACTGGTCTGCTCTGCCGCATCCCGAAAATCCGTCAGTAACGCAAAGTAAATATTGGAATCGCGGTTTCCGAGGTAGCGGATTTCCTGGGCCTCCAGCAACGCGTCAATTTCCTGTGGCGAACTCAGCAGTGTCGGGATAACGACCATGCAGCGGTGCGCATCAGGAACACCCTGCGAAAAATCCATCTGCGGCAAGGCGCCGGGCGCCATAAAAAGAGTGATCAGGCGATTTACCAGAGAAACCGCCAAAGCCGAAATACTCACAACCCCGACCATGCCTAGCCACCAGACACGCCAGTCGGTGGGGCTGAGGCCCTCAAGAGGGACGCGCAAAATTAAACTGATCAGCACCGTCAACAGGAGTATGGCGCTGATATACAAGGAAAGGCGGAGATGATCGCCCATTTGTCTGGCCGCTGACCGCCATTCAAAATAGCAGCCCATCGCCAGATCAAGACGCTGCCGACCCCGATCCAGCAGGTAATAGCCGACATGCGCAGATCGATCTTCGCTGCCTGTTTGCTGCGATGCCGCCTGGGCAAGTGCAATCGCCTCCTCCGCCACCGCCAGCTCATCACGCCCACTGCTGCGTGCAATATCTTCAATAGCGTGGCGATATCGATCGCGTGTTGCGAAATCCTGTCCGTCGTATATGCCCATCGGGTCCTGGCGCAGGCTTTGTTCGACAACACTGTACGCTTCGACATGACTTCGCCAGTCCATAGCCGCGAGAAAATTCAGGCTTCCAATGCTGTTCGCCATGGATATCTGGTTGGCAGCGGACTTTCTGGCGGACACTTCAGACAACTGGGTAGCGGTTATGCCCTGTTCAAGTAATTTATGTTCGACCCAGGTTTGCACGAACGCCATAGCGGGACCGTAGGCTTGCAATCTGGCGTAAAACTCCTCCACAAACGGCGCCGTCAAGGGCATATCCGCATGCGCAAATTCAGCAAGTAATTGAATCAGCAGGTTCGGCTTTTTTTCTGCGGCGGCGAGCATGCGATCCGCCCAGATCATGGCAGCATTGCGTTCCTCCCGCCGACAAGCAACGTTCAGACTAGCGCGACGCAGGTTTTCCAGTAACGCCAATTGCAGCATGATGGGGAAGGCCCATAATTCGCCCAGCGTTAATGCCGTAATGGTCTGATAAGCATGGATATAGGCGCTGACGTTATCTCCGTCGACGCGGGCATCCTGATGCGCAATCAATTCAGAGGCGAGGTCGTAGACACGGGGGAACCCCGCCAAGCTGCCGGATTGCAGGCGTGGCAGTTGCTTGCCATAATCGACAGGCAAATGCCTTCGGGCTAGAATGATTTGCTGCTCAATGAGGTAGAAATTATCAAGCAGCCAGATCTCGCCAGACTGTGTCCGCTGCTCAGCCTGCGCGGTCCCTGCAGTGAGCACGTCATAGGCTGCACGAAGAACATCGGCATTGTCGGCCAAGCGTGGTAGCAGGCGATCTGGCCCAGGGTATGGATCAATAGCATGCTGACCAGCCAACATTACCGCATGTTGTTTCAGTTGTTCAACACTGAACAGCTCCGAGCGTAACAAGTCCATATCCGACGCATTGTTTAGGGCGTTTTTTACGCAGGATGAGAACTCTAATTTTTTTGTAGATATGACGCTCTCCTCGGAGTAATTTGGCGACACATTAAAGCATCATCTATTCCCCCTCCACTGCTTATGTACTGCAACATGTTCTTGTTACGGGACTCCTCCACACTTTTTTGGCTGGGCGCCGCTGATTTCAGCGGGGAACGATGGTGGCACCCATATCGCTGGAATGCTTCTTGGCCTGTTTGGCCTGTTTTTTCTCTTTGGGCGTCATCGCTGGCTGCTTCTTGGTTTCTTTATTGCTTTTCTGTGTTTTGCTCATGATGGTTTCCCCTATGCAGATGATTGAAATCTATAGTCAATCTGGAGTGATCTTGTTACCGGGCTTTAATGCGTCCTGCTCTGGTACCCTTTACCATTGGTCATGGCATCATGCAGCTCTGACTTGAGCCCTGCAATATCGGCCGTCTTGGATCTCAGTTGCTGCGCTGCGCGAATAGCGCCTGCCCGGTCATGGTGGGACTTCAACGTGACAATCCTTTCTTCCAACCGGTGCTGCGCGATCTCTTCATGGTTGAGGTGCTCGCGCATCTGAGCGATGGTCCTGTTATGCGTGAGCGGATAAGGGGCCGATACCCTGTCCGTACTTGCCTGGGCTCCGGCAGCGACACTACCGATGAGCAGTATACCGGCCATGGTTGCCATCCAGCGGTTCATGATCATGCTCCTGTGTAGCGATGTGCGACAAACCACGCACCATGCATTTCACAGTATAACCCATTCCTGGTCGCGCGTGCGGTAACATAAGCATAACCCCGTTTGCTGCCCGGCCTGGGCATTTCCTGTTCCAACCAGCGAGAAAGCCCAACCCCCGGAGAAATTCTCTATGGGGCACCAACCCCGATTGTGCGGTCATGGGTTCTTCTGTTGCGGACCGCTTAAAAGGACGCACAGTTCGTGCCATTTTTGTCGTCGGGTCCTCCTGCAACTCTCCCTGTAGGTGAATCTTTTTTGTCGAGTCCATTATACCGGAAAACCTTACAGGCTGGGCTCTTCATATTGTTTTTCCATCACATCATCGCGGAATTAGGGCTGGACGTTGTCCAGCATGACCGACTAATGATCGTTTGACCGACATTGATAGTAAGGCGTTTATGCATTACTATGCAAGACATCAACCTACGTAACCGCGAGGGTAGACCACCATGACTACATTGACCGTTACCGCACGGGGACAAGTGACGTTTCGCAAGGATGTACTGCAACACCTCGGCATCAAGCCGGGTGACAAGATCGAACTGGACTTGCTGCCAGATGGCCGGGTGGCACTCAAGGCGGCACGGCCCACAGGGTCGATAGACAGCTTTGTCGGCCTGCTCGCAGGTAGAACGCAGAAGGTTGCTACCATCGAAGAAATCAACGAGGCGGCGGCGCAAGGCTGGGCAGGCAAGCAATGAAGATCGCCGTCGATACCAACGTCCTTGTGCGTGCGGTTGTGCGTGACGATCCCGCACAAGCGGACGTTGCCGCCGCAGTCTTGACCGATGCCGAGTTGATCGCGGTGGCTCTGCCGTGTCTATGCGAATTTGTTTGGGTGCTATTGCGCGTATATGAGTTCCAGCAAACTGACGTGGCTGGCGCGATTCGAGCGCTACTTGCCGCCACCAACGTGGAAATGAACCGGCCCGCCGTGGAGGCTGGCTTGCTGATGCTCGACGCAGGCGGAGACTTTGCCGATGGCGTCATTGCCTACGAAGGCCACTGGCTTGGCGGGGAAACCTTCGTTTCCTTCGATAAGAAGGCAGTGGCACTCCTTACCGCGCAAGGGCAATCAACGCACCTTTTGTAGGGAAAACCGCCTATTTCTAATGCGAGTTAGAATAATACAGGGTAGCCAGGCTATTGAGGCTGACAGCGATATCGGGATGTCCATCGGGCAGCAGGGTCTTGAGGCGGATATCCAGCGCTTCTAGGAAAAGTGGCTCCGCGTCTCCTCTGGTAGAGTTTCTATTGAACAAGGACTAGAAGTCTAGACGTATAATGTGACAATATGATGAAGTTTTGATGATAGAACGGTGACATAACCAAACAAGCGCCAAAAAAACCAAAGGCCCCGTCGGGAACCGGCGGGGCCTTTGCACATCCACTACGACGATAAAATTACTTCATCATCGACTTTTTGAACATCCGCTCCACCTTCGTGTTGGCTTCATCAGCCTTCTGATTGGCAGCGTTGGCGGTGCTCATCGCCTGATCAGCGGTGCTCTGCGCGGCGTTGGCTTTGCTCAGGGCATCGGTAGCGGTGCTCTGCGCGGCATTGGCCTTGGCCAGTGCTTCGTTGGCGGTGGACTGCGCGGCATCAGCCTTCGCAGAAACCTTGGCAAGGTCAGAACTGGTCGCACAACCGGCCAGGCCCAAGGGCAAAATCAGCGCAGTTACCTTCAAAGCGGTGGTGAACTTGCTCATAGCAGTCTCCTTTGTTGGGTTGGAAAAACGAGCAAACAAAGCATAGCTAAAAAAACAACAACGCGCCAGTCTTTACACACATTTCTCCGGTGTGCCGCAATCCGGTACATTGGTCGCAAGAGCGACCGCCTGGCTCATCTTCACGGGCACTCCGCAAAAAATGTATCACCTCTTTTAAGCTGATCCAAGATCATCCAGCCGGCATGGTAACAGCGCATAAACCTCGGGCAGGGGGGCTGCCTCCTATCTCGTTGTTTACCAATAAATAAAATTATCTTCTTGACTTTTTTCATATTTTTTGTAAGATGCTGTTTCATTTCGTCTTTCGAGAAGTATGCCAGTGTCATTGCGACCGGGAGGGGTCGCCACAGACCAGCTTAGATAAGGAGATAGACTTGATACGACGATTATCTGCCGGGATGAGTCTTGCCCTGTCGACGTTTTTTCTGCCCAACGCCCTGGCGCCCAATCTGCCGGACTTGCCCGCACCATTCCTCGGCACACCCGTCGGCAGTATCGGCGACCCCCTGAAGCAGGGCGACAGCCTGGGTGATATCACCGATGCCCAGACTGTTGCGGGCTTCACCCAGGCACAGGGGGTCAGTGACGGCACGCTGCTCATGCGCCACGGTTTTTTTTATTTGCGGCGCGTAACCGCCTACAATGCGCTTGCTGACCAGACCAGCAGCACCCCGGATATTTCAGCCTGTGGCCCTAACCGGCCCGATCAGGTGGCGCTGTCGCAGGACCTGTTCTTCCGCAAAAACGGAGGCAACCGCTGTGGCGAACGCGTCAACATCATCCTACGCTCCGGGCGCGTCATTCATGGCGTAGTCTGGGATACCATGAACCCCCGCTACCACATGGCAGCCGATATACTTATGGGCAGCGTTCAACACGCCGTGGATTTTGGCGTCAAGCAGGCCAAACTGCGTTTCGTCCATTCCATGGTACCCGTCACCAACGGCATCTAAGCGGGCAACACACACGGTTCGGGCGGTTTCGTCAGCCTTCCGCCCACCCTGCTGCCATCATGGCTTCGACCTCGGCAACCTCCTTGGGTACTCCGCTCGACAGAACATCCGGACCGCCGGTGGTCACCAGCACGTCGTCTTCGATGCGAACTCCGATACCGCGCCAACGCTCCGGTACCGATGGATTATCTGGCGAGAAGTACAGGCCCGGCTCCACCGTCAGCACCATCCCTGCCTCCAGTTTCCGCCAGGACTGATCCGCACTGCGATAGTGGCCGACGTCATGAACGTCCATGCCCAGCCAGTGCCCCGTTCGATGCATATAGAAGGCCTTATAGCTGCCCTGCTCGATGACTGCGTCGCGACTGCCGGAAAGTATGTTCAGCTCCAACAAGCCGTCCACCAGCACCTTGACGGCCTCGTCATGATAATCGGTAACGGAGCGCCCTACCTGTACGGCGGCGATTGCCGCTTTCTGACTGGCCAGAACGACTTCGTAAACTTCCCGTTGTGCGGGACTGAAAACCCCGTTCACCGGCAAGGTCCTGGTAATGTCTCCGGCGTAGGCGCCAACCTCTGCGCCGGCGTCGATCAGCACCAGATCGCCATCGCGCAGTTCCGCATCATTTTCCGTGTAGTGCAGAATGCAACCATTGATTCCGCCGCCGACGATACTGGGATACGCCACGCTGGGCGACCCGAGGCGACGAAAAACATGCTCGATCTCGGCGGCCAATTCGTATTCCAGCATACCCGGACGACATTGGCGCATGCCATGGCGATGCCCGGCACCGCTAATGCCCACCGCCGCCCGCAGGATTTCGATCTCTTCGGGGTCTTTGAACAACCGCATCTCATGGATCAGCTCAGCAACATCAACCACTTCGAGCGGGTAGCGCATACCCTGGCGAATCTTGCTCTTGGCAACATTGCGCCAGTGCATGACCCGCGCGTCGAAATCCGTGGACTGACCCATGGGATAAAACAGCAGTTCCCGATTTTCCAACAGTTGTGGAAAGACGTCGTTCAGGTCATGAATCGAGAGGCAACGATCTACCTGACATTGCTCAAGAGCACCCTCCAGCCCGGCGCGACGCCCATCCCAGGTTTCCCGCTCGGGGTCACGAGGACGGCAGAACAGGATCTCCTCCCCGTCAGCGTGTCCCGGTGCCAGCACCAGTACAGCCTCCGGCTCTGTGAAACCGGTCAGATAGAGGAAATCACTGTCGCCGCGGAAGGGGTACTGTACATCGCTGTTACGGCTCTTGGGTGCGGCGGTGGGGATAATCGCAACACCGGCAGTGTGCATCTTCTGCATCAGCAGACGACGGCGGGCGGCATAATCGGGGCGGGGCAAATCAAGCTTGGGCATTGGCAGACCTCCTATATGCCCTATTATCACACAAAGCATAGATGCGGAGGAAAGGCCGAAAAAGCATAAGCCGGCACGCCGACGATCCCGGAAGGAAAGCGGCGCTAGCCAGGGTGGGTCGTTACCGCATATCTGACTCGACCTCTTTCGCGAAATCCGGATCGCTTTGGGTCTGCCTGAGCAGGCTGGAATATTGCTCTGCGGTCAGGTGATTTTTAGCGAGTATATCCTCCACCTTCGTCATATAGGATTTTTTCAACTCTTCCCGCTGGGTGGCGGTGATACCCTTCCGACTCAAGGCACTATGGACCTGTTCATTGAGTGGCTTGATCTCCTGGACGGCTGCCGCGAAATTCTTTACTTCCGCAGGGCTTGCCGCTGCGCCCCCGGCTAGCGCGGTACGCATCAACCCTGGTGCCGATGTCCCTACGCTCGACGCGAACGCCGTGCCGGCCCCAAGGCCCAACAGGCCGAAAGCCACCAAAACGCTCCCCGCCACACCTCTCCGCAGCGATGAATGAAATAGGCCCTGTGCAGCAGGGTAAACCGGTAACTTTTGCATAATACTCCTCCTTTCAGACGATCATAAAAACGCCGGACAGCTTCACATATCAGAAAATTATGTGATGTATTACCTATAGTTACAGACCACACTAACCGCTCCGGAAAGATATTGCAAGGCGCCGACCATCCTGCCGGTAGTGCGTTGCGGCCATCAGCGCGTCAGGATTCACCCTCCAGCAAAGGCGGCCTCCATTGCATCACCCAGGCGGGCCGCCGGGTGTAGTTTAAACGTGGCGGCAACCGAAATCTTGTCGCCGCGCGGGAGAATGGCGCCGTTGAAACCGAGTTTGATGGCTTCACGAACCCGTGCCTCGGTGCCCGCCACCGGGCGCACCTCTCCTGCCAGACCCAATTCGCCAAAGACCACCCGACGGCCCTCCAGGGGTTTATTGCGAAAACTGCTGACCAAGGCGAGGGCCACGGCAAGGTCGGCGGCAGGTTCGTTGACTTTGATCCCCCCCGCGATATTCACGAAGACATCCTGATCAAAAAACATGCTGCCACCGTGACGATGTAGAATGGCCAGAAGGAGGGAGAGGCGGTTGGGATCCAGACCGATGGCAACCCTGCGCGGATTCGCCAGCGGACTCGGAGTCACCAGCGCCTGCACCTCCACCAGCAGCGGTCGGGTTCCTTCCTGCGTTGCCAGTACCACGCTCCCTGCCACGGGTCGCTCATGCTGCGACAGGAAAAGCTGCGAAGGATTGGCGACCTCGCTCAAGCCCTCTTCATGCATCTGGAAAACACCCAGTTCGTTGGCCGCCCCAAAGCGGTTCTTGATGGCGCGCACGATCCGGTACGGGCTACCCGCCTCCCCTTCAAAATAGAGCACGGTATCCACCATGTGCTCGAGCACACGTGGGCCAGCAATGGCCCCCTCCTTGGTCACATGGCCCACCAGCCACACCGTGGTGCCCGTCGCCTTGGCGAAACGCACCAGGCGTGCCGCACACTCCCGCACTTGGGCCACCGAACCTGGGGCCGATTGCAGCGTGTCGGTATAGACGGTCTGAATGGAATCCACCAATAACAGTGCGGGCTGTTCTCCCCGGAGCAGCCCCTCGATCGCTTCAAGATGGTTTTCGGCGACCACCCGTACAGGGCTCCGGCCCAGCCCCAGACGCTGCGCACGTAAGGCGACTTGTGCCGCCGACTCCTCCCCGGTGACATAAAGCACCTTACTGACCTGAGCGAGGTGATGGGCAGTCTGGAGCAGGAGGGTGGATTTTCCGATGCCCGGCTCCCCGCCCAGAAGAATGGCTGCCCCCGGCACCTGCCCGCCGCCCAGCACCCGGTCGAGTTCCGCCAAGCCCGTCGTGCTACGCCCCACATCCGTGATCGGCACCGCATGCAGAAATTGCGGCGGGCTGGCCGTGGCATAGGTGGTTTGGGATTTGGCGACGGTCTTCTCCACGCGCTGTTCGACGAAGCTGTTCCATGCACCGCAATCTGGACAGCGTCCCAGCCATTTATTGCTGATACTGCCGCATTCCTGGCAAACGAAAAGGGTTTTGTCGCGACTCATGAAACCAACTGGCGCGGTACCCGCGTCTGCATGCGGCAGCTCATTTCATAGGAGATGGTACCGAGTTCCGCTGCCAAGGATTCGAGAGGCGGTCCGCCAGCCCCCATGAGGACGACAGGAGCGCCGATGTCTGCCTGCACGGCCGTCAGGTCCACAAAAAGCATATCCATGCTGACCCGCGCCAAAGTGCAGGTAGTCTGCCCGGCTACCGTGACCGGCGCGCCACACCCTAGGTGACGGGGATAACCGTCGCCGTAACCCGCTGCCACCACCCCCACCCGACACGGCGCCGGGGCCTGCCAGGCTGCGCCATAACCCAGCCAGTCACCGGGGCCGAGTTCGCGGATGGCCACCACCGCACTGCGCCAGGAGAGCACGGGTTGCAAACCGATTTCGCTGCCGCGACGCCCGGCGAAGGGCGAAAGACCGTAAAGTATGAGCCCGGGCCGCACCCAGTGCTGGTGGGTAAAGGGCAGCGCCAGCACCCCCCCCGAGTTGGCGAGGCTGTGCTGACCTGCGGTGGCGTGGCCGACGTGCGCAATGGCAGCGGCAAAAACACCCGCCTGTTGACGATTGAAGGGGTCATTCGGCGTATCGGAGCGGGCGAGATGGCTCATCAGCCCCAACACCTCCCAGCGCGGGTGGCGTTGCAAAGCGGCAAACAGGGCGGACAATCGTTCCGGGGCAAAACCCAGCCGGTGCATGCCCGTATCCACCTTGATAAACAGGCGCAACGCAGCATCCGCAGCATGGGTCTCCAGCCACTGCAACTGGCGTTGTTCGTGAATCACCAGCAGATAAGCGCGTTCTGCGGCGACGGACACTTCGTCAGCGTCAAAAGGACCCCCCAGCAGACAGATGGGGCGCTCCAGCCGCAAGGCGTGAAGCGCTTCCGCCTCTTCCAGGGAAGCCACTGCAAAGGCGTCCACTCCAGCCTCGGCCAGCACCGGGGCGCAAAGGGTTACTTCATGCCCATAAGCATTCGCCTTTACCGCCGCCATGATCTGTGCGCGGGGTGCATGTTCGCGCACCACCGCTACATTATGGCGCAGTGCGGCAGCGGAGATATCGGCAATAATCGGGCGGGTCATGGGCCAATGATACACCCCAAGGCGCGAGAAAATCCCGTGAAAAAATACATGGACGGCACGCCGATGATCGGGCTTGGTGCAGGCAACTAATGCCCGAAGCCATCCCCGGACGGCGCATAGTTCTCAAAACGGGTATATTCACCGAAGAAACTCATCCGCACCGTCCCGATAGGTCCGTTGCGCTGTTTACCGATGATCACCTCGGCAATGCCTTTCACCTCTTCCTTGTCCTTGTAATACACCTCATCGCGATAGAGGAAGAGGATCAGGTCGGCATCCTGTTCAATGGCTCCGGATTCACGCAGATCGGACATCTGCGGACGCTTCTCGGTACGATTTTCCAGACTTCGGTTGAGCTGGGAGAGGGCAATCACGGGGATCGACAGCTCTTTGGCCAACGCCTTGAGCGAACGGCTGATCTCGGAAATCTCGGCGACCCGGTTATCACCCCGTCCCGGCACTTGCATGAGTTGCAGATAGTCCACCACGATCAAAGCCAAGCCATGCTCCCGCTTCAGCCGACGGGCCCGCGAGCGCAAATCCGTCGGGGTCAGCGCGGCAGAATCGTCGGCGAACAGGGGCGCGTTGCCGAGTTCACCGATGGCATGGGCGATGCGCGGCCAGTCGTCGTTACCCAGGCTGCCATTGCGCAGGCGGTGCTGATCTACCCGTCCCCGCGACGAGAGTGCGCGCAGGACGATCTCCTCGGTCGGCATTTCCATGCTGAAAATCGCGACAGGCTTGCCTTCGATACAGGCGACATGCTCCGCGATATTCATGGCGAAAGAGGTTTTGCCCATACTCGGACGGCCCGCAACAATAACGAGCTGGCCGGGGTGGAGGCCGGAGGTTTTCTCGTCCAGATCGGCAAAGCCCGTGGACAGCCCCGTGACACCCTTCTTCTCACGGGCGATGGTCTCGATCCGGTCTATAACCGCCGGAAGTGCGTCCTTGAGTTGCTGGAAACCTTCGCCGGCTCGCTGCTGTCCTTCGGCGAGATGAAAGACCCGGCTTTCAGCCTCGTCCAACAAGGCCTGAGCCGACCGCCCTTCCGGACGGTAGGCAAGCTCGGCGATTTCCCGACCGACCCGGATGAGGTCACGCAGGGTGGCCCGCTCCCGCACGATCCGCGCATAGGCGAGCACATTGGCCGCCGAGGGCGTCTCGTTGGCCAGCATGAGGAGATACTGCACCCCGCCCACATCGGCGAGCTGCTCATGATCTTGCAACCATTCGGAGACCGTGATGGCGTCCACCGCCCGCCCGGCGCCCAGCATGGCGCTGATGGCCTGGAAAATCTGGCGGTGACGACGCTCATAAAATTCTTCGGCCGCCACCGCCTCAGTGACCTGCTCCGCCGTCTCGGGGTCGATCAGCAGGGCGCCGATGACGGATTGCTCCGCCTCGATAGAGTGCGGCGGGGCCTTGACCCCGCCGCCGTAGTCCGCCGAATCAGACACGCCCAGGCCTGGGATCAGGCGCGCTCGACGAAGACTATCACATCCAGTTCGACCTCCGGGTGCAAATGCACACGCGCCGGGAATTCGCCGATCCGTTTGATCGGCCCTCCCGCCAGACGGATTTCGGAATGAGCCACTTCGTGGCCCAGGGCCGCCAGGGCCGCACTGATGTCATGCAGGCCCACCGAACCAAATAAACGACCATCCTCGCCCGCCTGCAGGGCAATCGTGACCACGGTATCGGCCAGCGCCGCGGCGCGCTGTTGCGCGGCTTGCAGGCGTTCTGCCTCCACCTGCTCCAGCGCCGCCTTACGGGCGGCAAAGTCTTCCAGATTGCGCTGGTTGGCCACTACGGCCTTGCCCTGCGGCACCAGAAAATTGCGCCCATAACCCGGACGCACTTCGACCACATCGCCCAGACGCCCCAACTTGTTGATACGTTCCAGTAAAATCACTTTCATTTCAAATTCCTCCCAAAAATTCTCTGCAAAACCGCCATCAGGACCGCGGCCCGGCAAGCCGTCGGCGCAGGTGAAAAACACGGTCCAGAATACCCAGCACACTGACCACCAGCAGGAACTGTGAAAGCAGGATCAGTCCGATATAAAAAGCCGCCAGCGCGATCAGGGGCCAGCCTCTCGACGCGAACCACAGGTGCACCAAACTTAGTCCCTGCAGCAAGTACAGCCCAGCGACCAGAATGGCGAGGTTCTGTACCGGCCATGCGCTGCCATGTGGCAGGAAAAAGCCCAACCCCGTCACCACCGGCAACCAGATCAGCCACTCTGGCAGCACCCAATCGCGAAACACCCGTTGTGGCACCACAATACCCTGAAACCGTTCGCGCCAGCGACTGGCCATCACTGCCGCCAGCGCCCAGAGCAGTGCCATGACCGCAGCGAGGATCCCCGGCATCAGACGAACCATATCGCCCAGGACCTGACGCTGCGTCGCGCTGAGGTCCTTACGCGCCGGTGCCAGCAAGTGCTCCATCTGCGCCTGCCAGAAGCCTGGGCCCGTACCCTGCGGTATGGCCCAGAGCAGTAACGCCAGCGTCAGGAGTGACAAACCGATGACCACCCAGACCACTCCGCCCCACCCCACGTCCCACTGCAACCCCTCTCCCAACAGCCGTCCCGGCAACCAGGCTACCAGCGCAAAGGCGACACCATACCATGGGTTCAGCGTGAACAGCGCGGAGGCGATTCCGGCAATCACCAGCACTTCGAGGCTCTCCCTGCGTCCCGCCTGCAGAGTAACCAGCGCCACCAGAGCGACGCAGTTGAGCAACAACGGTCCGGCAAGAAAAGGAATCAGGCCTGCCGCGCTGAACAATACAGCAATACTGACACCAGCTGGCCAGCGTCCGCTGAGAAACCAACGGAGGACCCCGCCTCCTGGCTGCACCGCCACCGGAGCGCCGGCGCCTTAACGCACGACGTAGGGCAGTAACGCCAGAAAACGGGCGCGTTTGATCGCAGTGGTCAACTGCCGCTGATAGAGGTTGCTGGTTCCGGTAATCCGGCTGGGGACGATCTTACCCGTCTCGCCCACATAAGCCTGCAAGGTCTTCAGATCCTTGTAGTCGATTTCTTTGACACCTTCCGCCCGGAACCGGCAGAACTTGCGCCGGCGCGTAAAGTTGCTGCCGCCGCCACGCTTGTCGCCATCACCACTATCCCGATCTCTGTCCCGATTAAATGCCATCTGAAATCTCCTTAGATTAAGCCGTCACTACGGCTTCGTTAGCGCTGTGATCCGGTTCGCCTTCGGCGGTCTCTTCGCTGCGTTCCCGACGGTCCGTCTCATCGCGGGCCAGGAAGGAAGGGCTGGTGACGGCTTCATGGCGGGCCAGCGTCAGATGGCGCAATACCGCGTCGTTGAAGCGGAAAGCGTCCTCCAGTTCAGCCAGCGCAACACCGCTGCACTCTATGTTCATCAGCACATAGTGTGCCTTGTGGGCCTTCTTGATGGGGTAGGCCAGTTGCCGGCGGCCCCAGTCTTCCAGGCGATGAAAATGCCCGCCGTCGCTCTCGATCATGCCGCGGTAGCGCTCGATCATCTGGGGGACCTGTTCACTCTGGTCAGGATGGACCAGAAACACAATTTCATAATGACGCAAAAGTTGCTCCTTATGGTTCACTGCGGAGTCCGGACGCCCATCGCCCGAACAAGGAGTAAAAGGTGAGGGCGTATTCTAATACGCGACGCGGGAAAAACAAGGGGTTAACATTCTGGGCCGCGCATCAGTCCGTGCATCCGGGGGCGAGCGCCCGTAACGCTTCGATCTGCTGCAGGCAGCGCACCCGGTCAGCCGCGGACAAGGCGGCCGTGGCGGCGTTACCGGCGAGACGCTCCAGGCGGTCACCGGTCGGGAGTACATCCCTGGACTGTAAATGCGCGATGGCTGTTTCCGCACCTTCCGGATCGTTACAGACCAGCAACAGGTCGGCGCCCGCCGTCAGCGCCGCATCCACCCGGGCAGCCATGCCGCCCGCAGCATGGGCACCCGCCATGCTGAGGTCGTCACTGACCACCACACCGGTGAAGCCCATCTCTTTACGGAGAACATCCTGCAACCAGCGCGGCGAGAAGCCGGCAGGGTGTTCACCATCCACCCTGGGATAAAGACAATGCGCGGGCATGATCGCCGGAATTCCTGCGGCGATCATGCCCGCAAAGGGCTGGAGGTCTTCCTGAATGGCGCTGAACGGACGATCATCCAGCGGCAAATCGAGATGAGAGTCCGCGGCCACCGCCCCGTGACCGGGGAAATGCTTGGCGACCCCCTGCAGGCCGGTCCGGGCCATGCCCTTCCAGAGTGCTGCCGCAATAGCGCCCACCCATACCGGATCGCGGTGGATGGCGCGATCGCCGATCACCGCAGAGATACCGCGATCCAGATCCACGCAGGGGGTAAAATCCAGATCAATGCCGAGATCCCGAAGTTCCGTACCGAGCAGCAAGCCCCAGTCTTCGGCCGCCACCCGCGCACTTTCCAGTCCGTCACGATCCGCCAGACGCCCCAGGGTCGCCATGGGCGGGAAACGCGTCACCCCCGCACGCAGACGCTGCACCCGTCCGCCTTCCTGATCTATGCCGACAAGAAGGGGAGTGCTGCGCAAGGCATGCAATTCCGCGCACAGCTCACGCACCTGTCCGGCGTCGGCACAGTTGCGGGCAAAAAGGATGACACCGCCGACGGCAGGCTGGCGCAGCATGGCGCATTCGGCGGCCGTGGGCCGCAGGCCGGCGATATCGACCATCAGCGGGCCCCGTGCAGGGTGCCGCCGTTCATTCCGTACCAGCATGGGGGGCAGACTCCTGTATATCCGCTTGGGTGGTGGCCTGCGCCTTGGCTGCGGCGCGAACCCTGGCCTCTTCTTTTTTTACCTCTTCATTCTGCACCAGCTCCAGATCGGGCGACATGGAAATGGGCAGAACGATATTCGGCGGCTGGCTCGGGATACCGCGCACATGCACGGGCACGATCATCATGCTGAAACCGTCATGCTGCAGGCGATCCTGGACGATGAAGCTGACTTCATCGTGCAGCAGCCCATGGAAAGGCCCCTGCGCAGACGTGTCGATCACCCGCCCGGCAAAAAAGATGCTCTGCGGAAAATAGCGAATGGCGACATTGGCCAGTTCCTCCATCGCCAGGATACGGTCGGTGGAGTAGGTGGCGAACCAGGTCGCCGCCATCCCCTCATTACGGCAAAAGGCCATATACTGGTTGGCCTCGGTTTCCACATATACCTTCAGGTCCTCCAGGGCCTTGATACCCTTGAACTCGCCCTGACCCACGATGCCCGCGAGCAGGAAAACATAGTTCTTGACGAAGCCGCCGACCATACGGTGCGCAGTCAGCAGGGTGTGCAGCCCCAATCCGTCAAAACGGCTGACAAAAAATACGGCGGTGGCGCCACGCGGATCGAGGGGCAGGTTCGGGCCGGACTCCAGATGCTCGGGCACCACGTCCAGCATGGTCTCATCCAGTTCGGCAGTGATTTTGCTGATACTCTTGTAATGGCGATAGATCAGGTACCCAAGGCTCACCACAATCGCGGTGACCAGCAGGGTGAACCAGCCGCCAGCATCGAATTTTTCGAAAATGGTGATGGCGAGAATGGAGGCCGTGACCACAAAGCCCAGCGCACTGACCGCAAGCCGGCCTCGCCAGAGTGGATCTTTGTCGCGCTGGGCAAACCAGTGCCGACTCAATCCCGCCATGGTCAGGGTAAAGGTGATGAAGACGTTGATACTGTACAGCACCACCAGAATGCTGACGTGTCCCCCCGTCATCAGAAGGATAACCACGGCCGCGAAACCAATGAGCAACACGCCGTTACGCGACACGAAGCGATCCGACAGGTAGGAAAAACGCTCCGGCAGCCAACGATCGACGGCCATATTCGCCATGACGATGGGTGCCGTGATGATACCCGTATTGGCGGCGATGAAGAGGAGCAGCCCCTCGGTAATCAGGGTAAGCAGAGTCGCCGTCGGGCCGAAGGGGACTCCCCCCACCGTCCACCCCCGCGTAATCGCGCCATAAAGCACGGCATTCAGAGTTTGCCCCTGCTGGCTGTGCACCTGATACATCAGGTATAAAAAGATCAGGCTGCCGGCGACCAGAGACAGGGAGGTCGCCAGCAGGGTCATCGTGCGCTGGCCGGTCTGCACACGCGGCTCACGCATAATATGCACACCGTTGGCTACGGCCTCCAAACCCGTATAGGTGCCGCCTCCCAGGCTGAAGGCCCGCAATATCAGCGCCACGATGAATATCCAGCCGTACTGCGTGCTATCCTGCCGAACACTCGCAACAGTGTTGTAGGCGATGTCCGGTACGGCGCCTACATGGCTCAGCAGGCCCCAGCCGAGCAGTATGGTGTGGGTCAGGATGAAGGCCATAAAGATGGGCAGCAGGATCTTGATGGATTCTTTCATGCCGCGCAGGTTGATGAAGATCAGGAACAGCAGTATCGCGACATCCAGGAGAAGCCGTTCGCTGTACCAGGAGACGGGCATGGTGCTCAACAGCGCCTCGGTACCCGATGCCACCGAAATCGCCGCCGTCAAGACATAGTCGACGATCAGCGCAGCGCCACTTACCAAGCCGGCCTTCGGCCCTAACAGTGTAGACGCGGTGTGATATCCGCCACCCCCGTCAGGGAACAGGGCAATGACCTGTTTGTAACCTGCCGAGATGACAAACACCGAAAGCGGGATGCCGATGGCCAGAAAAACGGCCAGATATTCATGGCCCTTCAAGGCATAATAGATTTCCGGTGGACCGTAAGCGGAGGAAGACAAGGCATCCGAACCCAGACCGACCCAGGCCAGAAAGGCCGCAAGCGAAAGGTTTTCGAACAACTTTGGATTGAACACGTTTACGGCGCGGCGGAAACGGGGCAAGCGGAAACGGGCCATTAGGACATCCTCAGCGGGGGAAGTGCAGCGGTGGCTGCAGTCCGACAAAAACGGGGGTATTCACGGCACATTCCGCAAAGAGGGCGCATACCGCATCGGGCGCCATCCGCACACAGCCCGCCGACACCGGTTGACCGAGATGATCCACATCGGCGGTGCCATGGATGTAGATATAACGGCGGAAGGTATCCTGAAGGCCACCACGATTAAAACCCGTTTCACTGCCCGAGAGCCAGAGGATGCGCCCGAGAATCCAGTCCCGACGCGGCTGGCCGGCCGCCCACTCCGCACTGTAACAGGCACCGGTCCAGCGCCGGCCGCGCAGAATGGCCGTCGCGGGCAGGCCGGCGCCGATGCGCGCGCGCACTACATGCCAGCCGCGCGGCGTGCAACCGCTGTCGAACTCTTCGCCCAGCCCCTTACGGGCCGTGGATACGACATACTCGGAGCGCGCTTCGGCGCCGTGCATTTCATACAGGCGTTGGGCGGAGACATCCACCCAGAGCCAGCGCGCGGGCCGCTCAGCGTTCGAAGAGGGCAATGGATTCGACATGGGCAGTATGGGGAAACATGTTGACGACACCTGCCGCTCGCAAACGATAGCCGCGCTCATGTACCAGATACTCGGTGTCACGGGCCAGGGTCGCCGGATTGCAGGAGACATACACCAGACGGCGGACGCCGGGGGTCAGACTGCGCAACACTTCGATGGCTCCACTGCGGGGCGGGTCGATGAGCATTTTGTCGATGGCGCCCGCCGAAGCAAAATCTTCCATCCGGGCCTGGGTGAGATCGGCTACAGCATACCGGGCTTTATCCGCCAGGCCGTTGGCGGCGGCATTCTCCGCAGCCAGCGCAACCAACCGGGCATCTCCTTCAATGCCAAGCACCTGCGCTCCCAAGCGGGCGATGGGCAGGGTAAAATTCCCGAGCCCGCAGAAGAGGTCCAGAATGTGCTCTCCCGGTTGTGGTTGCAACAAGGCCATGGCGCGGCGCACCATCACCTGATTCGCCGCCTGATTGACCTGAGTAAAGACCAGGGGATCAAAACGCAGGCGCAACGCATAATCCGGCAGGTCGTAATGGAGCGGCTCCGGCTGCTCCGGCCACAAGGGATACAGGGTCTCGGGCCCGCGCGGTTGCAACCATATCTGCAGGTCGTGTTGCGCACCAAAAGCGCGCAGGTGCTGCAGATCACTTTCCGCCAGCGGCCGCATGTGACGAAACACCAGCGCGACGGCATCCGGCGTGGCCGCCACTTCGATCTGTGGGAAATCCTGGGGCGACTGCATCTGCGCGATCAGCGCCCGCAGGGGCAGAATGCGTTGCCCGACGCGCGGGTCGAGGGTCAGACATTGCCCCATATCCACGACGTAACTGCTGTTGCGTTCACGAAAGCCCACCATCGCGCCCCGGGTTTTCGGCGTGCGCACCGAGAGCCGCGCCTTGCTGCGATAGCCCAGGCTCGGGCCATGAATGGGTGGCAGGACGCGTTCGGGGCGGACCTTGCCGATGCGCCAGAGATGATCTTCCAGTTGTCTTTGCTTGATAGCCACCTGTGCCGCTGGCTCCAGATGCTGCAGGCTGCAGCCCCCGCAGACACCAAAGTGAGGACAAGGCGGCGACACCCGCAGGGAGGACGCCTTGACCACCTGCAGCAACTCGGCACGATCAAAGCTCTTGTGGTTCTGGGTACGCCGTGCCCAGACCCGCTCGCCGGGCAGCGCCCCATCGACAAACAGTACCTTGCCCTCCACACGGGCAATTCCGCGTCCCTCGGTATCCAGACTTTCAATAAACACCTGCTCAGGCTGAGCGTTATGAATGGGCTTGGGACGCGACATGCAGATTCTCTGGCCACAGTGTGAGAAATTCCTGGACGTGGGCCTCGTCCCGGCTTTGCAGGTAAGACCGCAACCGGGTCTGGCAAACATCATAAGCCGATCTGTCGAGATGCCCGCGAGTCAGTTCAAAACGCAGGTGGACCAGGGCCGTGTTGAGCACATCGACTTCGCAGTAGTGGCGAATGCCCGCCAGCTCCCCTGCCTGATAATGGGTCCAGACCTCCGCACCGCTCATTCCCAGCTTGCCGGGCAACCCCAGCAGCAACGCGATGTCCTGGAGGCGGGCGACATTGCGCGACTGATAGGCGGAGAGGACATCCATGAGATCGAGATGGCGCTCGTGGTAACGGCTGGTGTAATTGTTCCAGCGATAGTTCTGGTCCTGTTCGCCGTGCTCCCAGTAGCGGGCGGCAGGGATGCCGTGGAGCAGGGCACGGTAATGGAGCACCGGAAGGTCAAAGGCCGCGCCATTCCAGGATACCAGTTGCGGGGCATGGCGCTGAATGAACTGAAAAAAGGCCGTGACCAGAGCCACCTCGTCATCGTCCACTTTGCCGAAACTGCTGAGCTTGACCTGTCCGCCCTGCCACCAAAGGGCGGAAATAGCGACTACCCGGTGCAGATAGGGGCGCAGAAACTCCGTTGCGCCCTGGGTTTCGATGCGACGCCGGTGCTCCAGCAATTCCGCCACGCCCGCGTCGTCCGCCAGTTCAATGCCATGCACCCGTCGCCCGCCGGCAACGTCGGGCACCGTCTCGATGTCGAAAACCAGCACATTCTGCAAGGCAGTGGCTATTTCTTCTGCCATTGACCACTGGGCGACTGATACCAGTATCCCGCCGGTGCCTTGTTGATCCAAGCTTGGGCAAAAGTCTGCTGAATTTGACCCTCCCACTCGGGATGACCATTGGCATCAGCGATCTGCTGGTAGAGGTTGCTGAGTGCGCTGTTATTGCTGTTCACGAGACCATTCAGGGCCGCCCGCTGCTGCAGGGGCACGGCCGCGGCATCATGGATGGCAACCAGACCATTGGCGGTAAAACCCACGGCGCCGCTGACAAAATAAGGGCGCATCTGCGCCGCTATCGCCTCGAGCTGCGCCCTGGCCGATTGCACTCCGGGGCTGGACGCATCGAGGTTGGCGGCGGCCTCCGCCGTGCCGCTGATGGCGGAGAAGCCCATGGCGAGCAGGTAGCTGGCCGCATGGTAGGGGGATGCCATGCTCAGGGCATTGCTGGCGGAGGCTGCGGACCGTGTCGGGGCAGCCGGCGGCGCGGGTACCGATACGGCGGGCGCAACCGGCGGCGCAGGTACCGATGTGGCGGGCGCAACCGGAGCCAGCAGGGCGCCTTTGGCGGCGGCCTTATACACCTCGCCGACCACCTGATCCGCCAGCTTCTGTGCCGCCGCAGCCGGGAAGTAGATGTTGACGGTCACACAAGCGGACAGTGCCATAAGCAACCCCAGTACCAGCACACTGCGCCAGCCCTGCGTTTTCAGCCAATCCTGCCTCGTCATATGCTTACTCTCCTGTCTGGACCTGGGCACCACCGTGCATGGCGGTTTGCAGGCGCGCCAGCAGTTCGTTCCAATTTACCCGGCGATTGTACCCCACTATATCCACCCTGGGCAGCCCTTGGCCCTGGAGGATCACAAAACCGGAATCTTCGGTCCCCACTCCGGATAATTCGGCAACACCATGCCTGAGCCGCACCCCCATCCCCAAATGCGCATAAGCAAAGGTTTTGAACATCCGCAGAAACAGGCCCTGAAAAAATCCGCCGATGCCGTCACCTCCACCCAGTCGGGTAAGGTTCTGGACCGCAGCATAACTGATTTCCTGACGTACGCCAGGAACGGGAACCGTATGGAACTGCGCGTCAAAGGCCTCCGGCGACCAGTTCAGCAGGGCGAGATTTTTTACGTGGCCGTCGAGTACGCCGCTAATGTACCCGAAGTGAAAAGCGTCAGTCAGAGGCTTCAGCCGCACCCCGGAAATTTCGACGTTGCCGCGCAACAGGGGCAAAACGCCAAAGAAATTCTCAACGTGCAGGTCATTCACTCGCACGGTACCGCCAAACACCTGGGCGGAAAGTGCGCCGCTGGTGCTGAGGTCCCCCGCATGGTACTGCAGCTCCGGTATGGTCGCCGACACCGTTCCGGTAAACGGCGGCCAGCGCATGATCCTGGTCAGCTGAGCCATGCTAACCCCCCGCAGGTCGCCGCTCATGCTGAAACCCGATCGCGTCCCCGCCCAACGCGCCGCCAGTTGCCGGAAATGCAGCGCGCCCCCCAACATGGTCAGGGTAAAGGGCTGCTGCAGATGGAAGCCCTGGGGATTGACCACCAGATCCGCATGCAGCGGACCCACGGGGATACGATAGAGCGCCGCCGATTGCCAGCGGAGCGTGGCGGCGGAAATTTTACCGGTACGACTCCACGCGCCCCGGCTATTCACCCCGGTCACCGCAAGAAGCCTGTTCGAGCTGGAAACGGCCGCATTGCGCAGATCCCATCGCAGCGCGTTCAGCCCTCCTGCTCCCGCCACGGAAAACCGCACCTGCCCCGAGGCCTGCAACCCGGCCGCCAGACCTCCGGGAAGGGCCAGCGGTTTGATCCAGTTTGCATACAGCGGCGCCATGGCCACATTCATATCCCGAATCTGCCAGCGCAGCGCTCCACCCTGGGTCGGCCAGTACAGCGCAAAACCGCCCTGCCCGAGGCCGGGCCAGCGGATGCTTCCCTGGTCCAGTTGCCAGGCCTTGGCCGTCTGTTGCCAGCGGGTTTGCATCCGCACCGGCGCGGCAGGGGCTGTCCAGTACCATGGACTCCAGAGGACACCACCCTGGGTCCAGCGCAGCCGAGCGCTGCCGTGCCACCGTCCGCTGTAGACCCCCGCCCCCTGGAGCCGCAATGCAACACCCTGGGCGCCCTGCAAACCGTCCGGGCTGCTGAACTGGAGCTGGCTGCCTTGCAGTTCAAAGGCCATCTGACGGGCCTGTGCCCAGCTCGCACCCTGCGCCCGGACTTGCCACCGGGCCTGCCCCGAGGTCTGCCAGGCGGCAGGCAGCAGGCTGAAAGCATGCACCAGACCGGCAACCGGCAGGCTGCCCGCACCCGTCAGATGCCACTGTCCGGCGGCGGTACTTTGCACCTGCACCCGGGCGCTGCCGAATTGCACACCACGCACCGCCAGCACGGCCTGCCCGCTGCCACCCAGCTGCCGCAACTGTACCTGCCCATCGCCATGCAGTGCGCCCCACGGGCTGCCGTCCACCACCAGGTGGCCCTGCGGACACGCCCAACCCTGCGTCGTCCGGAGCCCGCATTGCCACTGGGCGCGCCGCCAGAGCTTGCGTCTGCCCGCCTGCACGGCACCCACCACCAGACGCAACTGGTCGCCCTGCGCCGATGTGGACAGCGTCACACGCGGGTGCTGCACCGTCCAGCCCGTTCCGCTGACGTCCGCGGCGCTGATTTCCAGAACCTGCGCCCCGGCGGCGTCACTGATCGCGAGTCCCAGGCCCGTCAACAGTAGCCACCGGGCGATTCTCGGCAACACCCCGCTGCGCCCGTGCATCGTTCCGTCAGGCCGGAAAAACGCCCGTAGAGAGGTAGCGGTCACCCCGGTCGCAGATGATGACGACGATCACGCCAACCTCCAGATGCTGCGCCACCCGTATCGCCGCCGCCAGCGCTCCGCCCGAAGAGATGCCCGCGAGCACTCCTTCTTCCCGCGCCAGGCGCCGGGTCATCTCCTCGGCTTCTTCCTGACTCACATCGACGATTCGGTCAACAGACTCGGGATGATAGATGCGCGGCAGATAGGCTTGCGGCCAACGGCGGATACCGGGAATTCTGGCCCCCTCCGTCGGCTGTACACCGATGATCTGGATACCCGGCGAGACTTCCCGCAAATAGCGGGAGGTACCCATGATGGTCCCCGTCGTCCCCATGGACGATACGAAATGGGTCACGGCGCCGCGGGTATCGCGCCAGATCTCCGGCCCGGTCCCGAGGTAATGTGCCTCGGGATTATCAGGGTTGGAAAACTGATCGAGCATGAAGCCCTCTCCCGCAGCGACCATCTGGTGCGCGAGATCGATGGAACCTTCAATACTCCGGGCCGCAGGGGTGAGAATCACCTCCGCACCGTAGGCACGCATCACCTGGCGCCTTTCGATGCTCATATTGTCCGGCATGATCAGCGTCATGGACAATCCGCGTACCGATGCCGCCATGGCCAGGGCGATGCCCGTATTCCCGCTGGTTGGTTCGATCAGACGTGTAGCGGGGGTGATGGTGCCCCGCTCCAGCGCCCGACGAATCATGTTCACGGCGGGACGATCCTTGACTGAACCGGCGGGATTGTTCCCCTCCATCTTCCCGAAAATCCGCACCCCCGCATGGGGCGACAGGCGCCGCAACTCACACAAGGGGGTATTGCCCACCCAGTTCTCCAGACCACCCATCTCTGCCTCCTTCAGGGCAATATCCAATAAGCAGCATCATAGACCCAAGCTGCAAAGTGGGGCTATCCTTTGCAAAAGATCGGGAACACACGGGAGCACATCCGCATGGAAACAGCTCGGCATCGCAATACCTGGCATATTCATCCCGATCCCGAAGCGCTCGCCCGGCGACTCGCGGCGGCTGTCGCCCGTATGGCGCGGGAGGCCATCACCGCCCGCGGCGCCTTCCATCTGGTGGTCGCCGGTGGCACCACCCCCCGCGCGGCTTACGCCCTGCTTCCGCAACTAGGCGGAGACTGGCAGTGCTGGCACCTCTATCATGGGGATGAACGCTGTCTGCCGCCCCAGGACCCGGATCGCAACAGCCTGATGCTCGACACGGTCTGGCTGTCCCGGGTGCCCATCCCGGCACGGCAGATTCATCACATCCCAGCGGAACGGGGCGCCGATGTGGCCGCCCGCGACTACGCTGCGGTTCTTCCACCCCACGCCTTCGACCTGGTCCTGCTGGGAGTAGGGGAGGACGGCCATACGGCCAGCCTGTTCCCCGACCACGACTGGGGCATGGAAAAGAACGGCCCCGCCACGATCGCCGTCCACGACGCCGCCAAGGCGCCACCCCAAAGGGTGAGCCTGAGCGGCTGGCGCTTACAATACACGCGGGAAATGTTTTTTATGGCAGCCGGCGGCGGCAAGCGGTCGGCACTCACGGCCTGGTGGCGGGGCGAGCCCATTCCCGCCGCCATGGTAGGCGCAGCAGCGGATGTCTGGCTGGACAATGCAGCCTGGCCGGAAATAGTGCCCGGGACCATCTGACCCCATGCCCCATGGCACCATCCTTCCTCCCCTTGTCCCCATGCCCCCGCGAATCCTGGTTTCTCAGACACCTCAGGCGGTGTTCAGGCTTTCGCTGCCCCATTCTGCCCGCCCGACTGTTTGACCATGGCGAGCGCCGTACCCACCAGTGCACCGATATTGCCCAGATCCGCCGGGATCACCAGACTGGTGCCCACCTTGGCGAGGTTGCCCCATTTTTCGATATAGTCCTTGGCCAACTGCATCTGTAGGGCCTCGATACCGCCCGGGGCCTGCGCAGCATCGCCGATGACCCGGATGGCGGCCGCTGTGGCTTCTGCCACCAACTGGATGGCCGCCGCCTCACCCTGAGCGCGAAGCACTTCCGCCTGCTTGCGGCCATCGGCGACATTGATGTCCTGCTGCCGTTGCCCCTCGGAGGTGTTGATCTGTTGCTGCCGTTGCCCCTCGGACTTGGCGATCAGTGCCCGTTTTTCCCGCTCGGCCGTGATTTGCAGCTCCATGGCGCGGATGATCTCCTGAGGCGGAGTAATGTCCTTGATCTCATAGCGCAGTACCTTGACGCCCCAGTTGACCGCCGCCTCATCCACCGATGCCGCGACGGCAGTGTTCAGCAACTGCCGGGACGAGAGCGCCGCATCCAGATGCAGCTTGCCGATCTCGGAACGCATGGTGGTCTGCGCCAGCTGTATCACCGAGGTAAAGGGGTTGCTGGAGCCGTAGGCCGCCTTTACCGAATCCGTAATCTGCAGATAGAGCACGCCGTCCACGGTCATCGTGGTATTGTCCAGGGAAATACACACTTGCGCCGGCACCTCCATGGGCACCTCGCGCATATCAAAACGGAAAGCGATGCGGTCCAGAAAAGGGATGATAAAATTCAGCCCGGGCTCCAGCACTGCATGATATTTACCAAGGCGCTCCACCACCCAGGCGCGCTGTTGAGGCACGACCCGAATGGTGGTTCGCAGGATGAAGAAAGCCGCAACGACAACGATCAGGACGACGATGAGGGAGGACATAGCGGCTCCTTGCCAGAATCTTGCTTGGGTAGCACTCCTAAATGTAGCAGATTATCGGTCTTGGCGATGATAACGGCCCGATCCCCCGGATGGGGGGGGCGGGCCATCATCGACGACCGCCATCCACTCGGCGCCGCGATAACGCACACTGTATTGCTGATTGCTGTCCGGTCCGCTGACGACATCCACCCCCTGCCCCAGATCGAAATCACCGAGGTCTCCGCTTTTGCCCGCCAGGCGATGCCGCAGCCACACTCCGGCGGGCAGCAGAACCAGACAGAATCCGAGAAAAACCCAGTGCAGCACCGCACCCGGCAGGAGCAGCCCGGTGATCGCGGTAAACAGCGCCGCCAGCGCCACCGCCGCCAGGTAGAACGTGCCCGTAAAAAGCTCCGCCAGCCCGGCGCCAAACGCAATGACGATATAAATGATCAACATCGCCACCCCCCGGGTTCAGCCTGCCCCGGCAAGCTGTAAATAAATCGCGGCCAGGGGCGGCAGGACCAGTTCCAGCGAATGGGGCAGACCCATCCACGACTGGTCCTGGGCCTGCTGCGGCAGATTGCCCACATTGCTGCCATGATAGGCGCCCGCGTCGCTGTTGAAGATCTCCCGGTACCGACCCGCAGCCGGCACCCCCAGACGATAATTGCGCCGAGGCACCGGCGTGAAATTGAACACCGCCAGCACGAAACCGCCGTCCCGGTCCCAGCGCAGAAAACTCAACACCGACTGATCGGCGTCATGGCAATCCACCCAGGAGAAGCCCTCGCCCTGAAAATCCTGCGCATGCAAGGCCGGAACAGCCCGGTAGAGATGAGCCAGATCCCGGCTCAACCGCTGCGTACCCTGATGCCAGTCCCAATGCAGTAGATCCCAGTCCAGGGCCCGCCCGCAATCCCACTCCCGTCCCTGGCCGAACTCGTTGCCCATAAAATTCAGTTTCTTGCCGGGATGCGCAAACTGGTAGCTGAAGAGCAGACGCAGGTTGGCAAAACGCTGCCAGGCATCCCCCGGCATTTTGTCCAGCAGTGAACGCTTGCCATGCACCACTTCGTCATGGGACAAGGGCAGCACGAAGTTTTCCGAATAAGCGTAAAGCTGGCTGAAGGTCAGGTCGTTCTGGTGAAAGCGCCGGTAGACCGGGTCCTGCTCCAGGTAGGCCAGGGTATCGTTCATCCAGCCCATATTCCACTTCATGGAAAAACCCAGGCCGCCCACATAGGTGGGGCGGGAGACCATCGGCCAGGCCGTGGATTCTTCGGCAATGGTGAGGATGCCCGGATGACGCTCATTGAGGATCACATTCATCTCACGCAGGAAATCGATGGCCTCGAGATTTTCCCGGCCACCATACCGATTGGGAATCCACTCGCCCTCCTGGCGCGAATAATCGCGGTAGAGCAGGGACGCCACCGCATCCACGCGCAACCCGTCGATATGGAAGCTGTCCGCCCAGTAGCAGGCGTTGGCCAGCAAAAAACCACGCACCTCGTTGCGTCCGAAGTTGAAAATATAAGTGCCCCAGTCGCTGTGCTCCCCCTCGCGCGGGTCGGCATGTTCATACAACGGGGTACCATCGAAGCGCGCCAGCCCCCAGTCATCCCGGGGGAAATGCCCCGGCACCCAGTCCAGGAGCACGCCGATGCCCGCCTGATGAAACTGATCCACAAAGGCGCGGAAGCCGTCGGGCGTACCGAAGCGGCTGGTGGGCGCAAAATAGCCGCTCACCTGATAGCCCCAGGATTCGTCCAGTGGGTGCTCCATCACCGGCATCAGTTCGATGTGGGTATAGCCCATGTCCTTGCAGTAGGGCACCAGGCTCTCCGCCAGCGCCGCGTAACTAAGGAAATGGCCCGCCGCGTCACGCTGCCAGGAACCGAGATGCACTTCGTAGATGTTCATGGGGGCGTGCTGCCAGTCCTGCCCAGCCCGAGCCGCCACCCAGTCCTGATCCGCCCAGACGTGGTCATTTTCCACCACGCGTGCCGCCGTACTCGGTCTGAGCTCAAAGGCATGGGCGTAGGGGTCGGTCTTGACAAATACCGCTCCGGAATCGCGGTGACGGATCTCGAATTTGTAGATTTCGCCAATGGCAAGGTCCGGGATGAACAGTTCCCAGATGCCACTCTGGCCGCGCGCGCGCATGGGGTGGGCGCGGCCGTCCCAATCATTGAAGTCACCGACGACACTGACCCGCCCGGCATTGGGCGCCCATACGGCGAATAACACCCCATCCACTCCCTCGTGATGGCGACGGTGCGCACCGAGGTGACGATAGGCTTCATAGAGGCGCCCCTCGCTGAAGAGGTAAACCTCCACATCCCCCAGCACCGGACCGAAGACATAAGGGTCATGGCGTTCGTGGAATCCGTGCCGGTCCTCCCAGCGCAGGCGATAAGGCACCGGTATGACCTCGCCCTGACGGGTGAAAATGCCGGCAGGATGGCTCTGTTCCATGACCACCCATCCCGCTGGCGTCTGTATCTCCACGCCGTGGGCGCCGGGCAGAAAGACTCGCTGCACGGTCCGCCCACCAACCATATGCTGGCCCAGCCAGGCGAAGGGGTCGTGATGACGCGCCTCACGGATGGCCAGGCCGTCTTCACTGTCGCCAGATGGACCGCTCACCGTACTGCCATGCTTTTGCATTGCCGCCACCGCACCCTCCTTAACCCGCCATCCGAGGTGAAACCATTCCTGCTTCATCGTCATGCCAACACTTCTGAGCATAACACATCCGCAAAGCTGCGCCGCTCCAGCCGGAGCACGGCTTGTTCATGCACAGGCCCTTGCCGCCAACGGACAAGTTCAGTACCTTAAAGGCCAGCGCGCCGGCAATCTCACCTATACTCCAGGTAAGGTCGTATTCCGTGCCCGAAAAGGAGATGGTCATGTCGGAAGAAGGCAGTCGCGGAGCAACCAACTCACCCCGCTTCGTCAGCAACCTGACCCAAAATACCCTGGCCCTGGTGCTCGCCGGGGGGAGAGGCAGCCGCCTCGGTCCGCTGACCGACTGGCGTGCCAAACCCGCCGTTCCCTTCGGCGGCAAATTCCGCATCATCGACTTCTGCCTCTCCAACTGTCTCAACTCCGGGATTCGTCGCATCGGTATCCTCACCCAGTACAAATCTCACAGTCTCATCCGCCATATCCAGCTTGGCTGGGGTTTTCTCCGCGGCGAGTTCAGCGAGTTCACCGAGATTCTCCCCGCCCAGCAGCGCATGAATACCGGCTGGTACAAGGGCACCGCCGACGCCATCTTCCAGAACATCGATATCCTCCGTGCCCACCGCCCGCGTTTTGTGATCATCCTGGCGGGTGATCATATTTATAAAATGGATTACGGACAGATGCTTGCCGAGCACGTCCAAAGCCAGGCCGACATGAGTGTCGCCTGCATCGAGGTGCCGCTGGAAGAAGCCAGGTCCTTCGGCGTGATGTCCGTCAACAGTGAGGATCGCATCACCGCCTTTACCGAAAAGCCCCAAGATCCGATCCCCACCCCCGGCAATCCCGATCGCGCCCTGGCGAGCATGGGTATCTACGTATTCAACACCGACTTCCTCTATGAACAACTCATTCGCGATTCTGACAGTCCCGATTCCACCCACGACTTCGGCAACGACCTCATCCCTTATATGATATCGCGCTACCGGGTGATCGCGCATCGCTTCCGCAATAGCTGCATTGCCAGTTCCGAGGGGACCAATAGCCGCTGTTACTGGCGGGATGTAGGCACGGTGGATGCCTACTGGGCCGCCAACATCGACCTCGTACACGTCACTCCCGATCTCGACCTCTACGACAGCCGCTGGCCAGTCTGGACCTATCAGGAACAACTGCCGCCAGCCAAATTCGTATTTGACGACGAAGGCCGCCGAGGCATGGCGCTGGATAGTATCGTCTCGGGCGGATGCATCATCAGCGGCGCCACCGTCCGCCGCTCCCTGCTCTTCTCCAACGTGCGGGTCAATGACGGTCATACCCTGATCGAAGACTCGGTCATCCTGCCCAACGTGCGCATGGGCGAAGGCGCCCGCCTGCGCAAGGTGGTCGTGGACAAGGGTACGATCATCCCGAACGGACTGGTGGTCGGCGAAGACCCTGACGAAGACGCCCGCCGTTTCCATCGTACGCCCAACGGGGTGACCCTGATCACCCCGGAGCTGCTGGGCCAGCAACTGCATTTCGTGAGGTAATCCCCATGCCCCCGGCGCGTGCGCTTCATGTCATTTTCTGCTGGCACATGCACCAGCCCGATTACCGCGATGCCGATGGCTTCTACGCCCTGCCGTGGACCTACCTGCATGCCTGCAAGGACTACGCGGATATGGTGGCACATTATGAGGAGAACCCCCTCGCCCGGGGAGTGTTCAACTTCGTGCCGATATTGATCGAGCAGTTGGAGGACTATACCGCGCAGTTCCGGAGTGGGCAGTTTCGCGATCCGCTACTGATTGCGCTAGCCACGGGAGACCTCAAGACACTGCCCAACGAACGGCGGCATTTCCTTCTGGAGCAATGTTTTCGCCTCGACCACGAGCACATGCTCACCCCCTTCCCGCCCTATCGTCGCCTATATGAGATTTACCAGCTCATGCTGGAGGACGTTAAGGAGATGGCGGATTATCTCTCGGTACAATACATCGCGGACCTTCTGGTCTGGTACCACCTGGCCTGGACCGGGGAAACCGTGCGCCGCGGCAGTCCCTTTCTCCAGTCACTGTTCGCCAAAGGCCATGCTTTCAGCCAGGAAGACCGCCGGCAACTGGTGGCGTTTCTCGGCGAACTCATCGCCGGCCTGATTCCCCGCTATCGCGCCTTGGCGGAAGCGGGGCGTATCGAAATTTCCACCACCCCCTACTACCACCCCATCGGCCCCCTGCTGCTCGACTTTGCGGCAGCGCACGAGGCGGTGGCGGACGCGCCGTTGCCGGACTGTCCGGTCTACCCCGGCGGCGCCGAGCGTGCCCGCTGGCACATCGACCGGGCGCAGCATAGCCATCCCCGGCATTTCGGGGTACCGGCGCAGGGTATGTGGCCAGCAGAAGGAGGGGTCTCCGCCGCCTTTGTCGAAATGATGGGCAGCGCCGGCGTGCGCTGGACGGCCTCCGGTGAAGGCATATTGGCCCACAGCCTGCTGCTCGGCAACGACGACAACGGTCCCCGCGGCCGGGCGGAATACCTGTACCGCCCCTACCGACTGCAGGGGCAGGGTCCTGTGATCTTCTTCCGTGACGATGCCCTCTCCGACATCATTGGCTTCGATTACAAAACCTGGTTCGGCCACGATGCGGTCACGGACTTCATCCACAAACTGGAGGCGATCTGGCGGCAGACGGAACATGAGGAAAACCCCGTTGTCAGCATCATTCTGGATGGCGAGAACGCCTGGGAATACTATCCCTACAATGGCTATTACTTTCTCTCCGAGCTTTATAAATCCCTGGCCAATCACCCCCACATCCAGATGTGCACCTTCAGCGACTTCGTCAGCCACCATGCCGACGGTATCCAGAGCATACCCCATCTGGCGGCGGGGAGCTGGGTCTACGGCAGCTTCAGCACCTGGATCGGCGAGGCTGCCAAAAACCGTGCATGGGATCTGCTCTGCGCCGCCAAACAGGATGTGGATCAGCATATCGGGCAATTTCCTGCGGAGCAGCAGGCTCTCATCCTCGAACAGCTCGGGCGCTGTGAGGGCTCCGACTGGTTCTGGTGGCTGGGTGATTACAATCCCTCGGACTCGGTCCGCGATTTCGATCATCTATACCGCCTCAACCTCCGCAAGCTCTACACCCTGATGCAAATCCCCGCCCCCGACAACCTCAGCGAGCCCATCAGCCACGGCGGCGGCGCGGCGGAGGCCGGTGGTACCATGCGCCGTACCCACACCAAGGACCCCGAATGATCCACAGCACCCCGCTCCTCTTGGGCGTCCATGCCCACCAGCCGGTCGGCAACTTCCCCCATGTCATCGACGATGCCGTGGTCCGCTGCTATCACCCGTTTTTAGAGACGATGCACCGCTTTCCCGACTTTCCCTTCGCCATCCACATCAGCGGCTGGCTGCTCTCCTATCTGCTGGACCGGCACCCCCGAACCATCGTCCTGCTACAGGAGATGGTCAGCCGTCAGCAGGCGGAACTGGTGGGGGCCGGCGATACGGAACCGGTGCTCGCCGCCATCCCCCACCTGGACCGCGTCGCGCAACTGGAGGCCATGGCCGGGCGTCTGGAGAAGCACTTCGGACAGCGGCCGGTCGGGGCATGGCTCACGGAACGGGTCTGGGACCCCAGCGTCGTGCCGGCACTCCACGAAGCCGGAGTAAAATATGTCATGGTGGACGACTACCACTTCCTCTGCGCCGGCGCAGCAAGAGAGCAACTCGGTGGTTTCCACCGCACCGAGGAGAACGGCCAATGTATCGATGTCTTTCCGATTTCCGAAGATCTGCGTTATCGCCTGCCCTTTTCCGAAGCGGCCACCACCGTTGCCCACATAGAGGGCATCTCTGAACAGCATCCGGACAGCGCCGGCATTTACTTCGACGATATCGAAAAGTTTGGTCTCTGGCCGGAAACCTATAGCTGGGTCTATGAGAAGGGCTGGCTGGAACAGTTTCTGCGCGGCGTCCTCGATTCATCCCATATCCAGCCCATGCACTACCGGGATTATCTCGCAGTAAACCGGCCTCGGGGTGTGATCTACCTGCCGACGGTGTCCTACAGCGAGATGAACGAATGGACGCTGGCTCCCAAGGCGGCCCGCTGCTATGCCGCCTTCCTGGAGCAGGAAAAAACGGCGGGCCGACTCGACAACCGCAAGGCATTCATCCGCGGAGGCATCTGGAAGAACTTTCTGACCCGTTATCCGGAGTCCAACTGGATGCATAAACGCATGCTGCAGCTATCTCGGCGCTTCCATGCCCTGCCTGGGCGCCAGCAGAGCAAAGCCCTGCGCGCAGACCTACACGAAGCCCAGGCCAATGATGCCTACTGGCATGGCCTGTTTGGCGGTATCTACCTCCCGCATCTGCGCCGCGCGGTGTTTAACGCCATCGTGCGCCTGGAGGCTGGGCTCGATCAGCTCCAGCCCCGTCCGGAACTGGAGCGCATGGATCTGGATATGGATGGCAGCGATGAACTGCTCTATCACAATCACGCCCTGCAGATCATCATCCGCCCCGAATCCGGCGCCGCCGTCACCGAGTGGGATTGCTACGGGTTGCAGCATAATCTGGGAGACACCCTTGCCCGCCGCGATGAAGCCTACTACGACAAGATCCGCAACGGCGCCGTCAGCCCGAAACACACTGGTGAAGGCATCACTTCCGCCCATGACCGTGTCGCCTTCAAGGCAGAAATCGGCCCGGACGATCTGACTCCGGATGCCTCTCCCTGCCACAGCTTTCAGGATTGGCTCGATGACGATGCCGTCAGCTACGGTGAGCACTCCCTGCAACAATCGCCCCATTTTTCCGGAGGGGTCGCCGATGCCTGGGCGGTCAGCAAACGTTACACCCTGACAGACAACCGCCTCACCGTAAATTATCGCGTCGAGTCGGCCCGCAAGGGCGCGGAATCTCATCGTTTCAGCACCCGGCTCTTTCTGGCGATGCCCAGTTGTGACGGCCCGGCGGGACAGTTCTTTGCCAACGGCCGTTCTCAGGGCGGCTTTGGCAGCCCCATCGAGGGCGAAGCGACGAGTGAAATCGTGCTGGAGGATGCAGTCATGGGCGGCAAAATCGTTCTGCGGTTCCATCCGCCCGTGCGCTGGCAAGGTGCGCCCCACCTGACGGTATCGCAGTCGGAGGCAGGATTCGAAAAAATCATGCAGGCCTTGCGCCTGGATCTGGAATGGCCTGTGCAGATGGGCAAGGCCCATGTCATAGAGGTACAGACGGAGGTTGTTCCCCATGGCTGAGGGCCTGACCATCGGCATCGATGTGGGCGGCACCAACCTGCGTTTCGGCGTCTTTCGCGGTAACGAACTGGTGGACTCCACCCGCAGTGAAGTGGATTTGCGCGAGAAGTGCCGCCAGGCGCCGGACCCGGAGGGCGCAGCAGCGCTGGTCACCACCCTCCTGACCGAAGGCATCGCCGACCTGCGTCGACATCATCCCGATATTGCGCGAGTCGGTATTGCTTTCCCGGGATTTATCAACGATGACGGCGTATTGCTGCAATCCCCCAACATTCCGCAACTGCTTCACTTCGATCTGCAAACCGCCATCGGCGCGTCCTGCCAACTCCCCGTCCTCGTCGAAAACGACGCCAACGCTGCGGGCTATGGTGAATTCTGGGAGGAGCGGCAGGAGCACCCGGAACTGCAAAATCTGCTCTACGTCGGCCTCGGCACGGGAGTCGGCGGCGGCTGGATTCATCAGAGCCGACCTTGGCGGGGGGACCACGGCAGCGCCATGGAAATCGGTCATATCATCGTGGTGCCCGGCGGGCGGCGCTGCGGTTGTGGCAATCAGGGCTGTCTGGAACAGTACGCCTCGGCGCGCGGGGTGCAATCCAGCTATGTGGAAATGACCGGCACAGCCCCGGACGCCATGGTCATTGCCCAGATGGCGGGCGATGGCCACAGTGAAGCCGCCAGCGCCTTTCGGATGGCTGGTGGCTATCTGGGACAGGTGCTAGCCCATATCCTCAAGGTAACCGATGTCGCGGTGGTGCGGATCGGCGGCGGCATGAGCGCCGCATGGGACCGCTTCGCCCCGGACATGCTGCAACGACTCGACGCGGATATGATTCCCGCGTTGCGCGGTAACGTCGAAGTGAAACGTGGCAATGACGACGACCTCGCCGGCATGCGCGGGGCCGCGCTGCTCGCCGATCAAGAGCTTCTCCACAACTGATGCGCATCGGCATATTCGACTCGGGTATCGGCGGTCTCAGCACGCTGCTCAGTTGCCTGCGCTACCTGCCTGACGCGCATTATCTTTTCTATGGCGACAGCGCCCACGCGCCCTACGGCGACAAAAGCCCTGCGCAGGTGCGGGAGTGGACGGAGGCAGCCTATGCCTGGTTCATCGCCGCTGGCGTGGACGCGGTGGTGCTCGCCTGCAATACCGCCACCAGCGCCGCCGTCGCACCGTTACGCGAGCGCGCCGACGTCCCCATCATCGGCATCGAACCCGCCATCAAGAAGGCGCTCGAAGATCACCCGCAGGGCGAAATATTACTCCTGGCCACCGCCGTTACCGTCAGCGGCGTCAAACTGCAAGAACTGTTGGGTCGTCTCGAAGGCGGCCCGGAGCGGGTCCGCCCCCTCGCCTGTTCCGGCCTCGCCGAAATTGTCGAAACACAGGATGCACAGTGGCGCGAACGCGCCAGCCGCTATCTGCAAGCGCAGGTCCGGCCAGCGCAACAACAGGATACACGGGCCGTTGTCCTGGGCTGTACCCATTACTGCTGGATCGACGACCTGATACGCGATGTTCTCGGCGGCGACATTGCGGTTGTCGATGGCAATGATGGGGTGGCCCGTCAACTGTGTCACCGCCTGGACATCCCCACCGAGACGGGTGTAATGCCCCCACTACCAGGCCATGCGCGGATATCCCTGCACTTCACCAGCGACAACGACGTAAAAAGCCACCTGGCTCGCCAACTTTTGGCCGCCAGCGGGGTGCGCATGGATTCGCAGCCCGATTCGCCCCTCTGACCCATAGGGAGGCTATATCAGCAACGGCACCACCAGAGCCAGGGCATGAATGGCAATACCGATCATTCCGCCCACCAGCGTCCCGTTGACGCGAATATACTGCAGATCCGTACCCACCCCTTCCTCCAGGAGGCGGACCATATCCTTATCCGGCCAGGCATGTATCGTCGCTTCGATATGCTGGGCCAGACCATCGCGCAGGGCAGGCGCCAAACGACGGGCGCTGTCCTCCAGGTAGCCATTGAGCGCATCCCGCAATGCCGGTTGCTCGCCCAGGAAAAGGCCCAGTTGCTGGGACAGACGCTGCACCTGCCTCTGTAACCGGGAATCCGGGCGCTGCAGGTCCGTTTCCAGCCAGGAGCGCAGATCGCCGAGTAGGCCATCCACATAGGCCTGCGCCGCCGGATGAGTGATCAGACCATGCTGCCAGCGCTGCACCCGCGCCTGGAAGGCGGCATCTGTCTGCAAGCGCAGAATGGCATCCTGCATCCATCGGTCAAAAGCCAGGCGGCGCGGATGCTCCGGGTCATCCGCGATTTCCTGCAACAACTGATGCGCCGCCTTCACCAAATTGCGGGCCAGATTCTCACTTAGCGTGGCCGGGTCCATGACGGCCCCCATCCACGCGAACAGGGTCGGATAGGCGCGCTCGAGCATCGCCCCGATCTGATCCGCCAGCAGGCTTTGGGTATCTTCACCATCCAGCCAGCGACGCAGGCGCTGAATGCCGTCGTCGAGCAGAGTCTGGTGGCGGTGGTCTTCGGTCAGCAGCGCCAGAATACTCCCCACCCAGCGCGCACCGTCCATGCCCTGCAGTTGCCGCCCCAACGCAGCACGCAGGGCGGTGCGCAATTCGCGGTCGTCACTGAGGGCCAACCCTTGTTGGAACAAGACCGTCATCTGCCGGGCCAGCAGCGCGCTGTTTCCGGCATCACTCAGCCACTGCGCCAGCCAGGTGGCCGGATCGGCGCGTCGCAACAGGCGCACAATGGCCTCGGCCTCCAGAAAGTGATCGCGGATGAACTCCGCCAGTCGGCGTGCCAGACGCGCCTTGTTCCGCGGCAGGATCGCCGTGTGCGGAATGGGCAATCCCAGGGGATGCCGAAAGAGTGCGACCACCGCAAACCAGTCCGCCAAGGCGCCCACCATGGCCGCCTCCGCAAAGGCCCCCACCCAGGCCCAGGGTCCGGCAAAGTCATGTGCTGCCGCCACCAGAAACAGCGCCAGCGCCCCCAGCAACAAACCCAGCGCCCAGCGGCGCAGCAAACGTAGTCTTCGAGTCCGATCTGGTTTAGCGGCGGTCACGACAGCTCCTGTAGGTAAGGGCGGGCACGGGCGCATCCCCGGGATGTCTGGCCTGGAGTTTAGCAGAAGGCAGCGCATGCCCGGTAAAAGCGCGGCAAGGGCTTGAAGCGCGGACAGCGCCGGTCGTAGTATGGGCAGGCGACAAGAGAAGTCCTACGAGGGGAGCACATGCGTCTGTTTTTAGCTATTTTTCTGCCATTTCTGGTATTTTTCACCATTGGCCGCCCGATTGCGGGGATTATTTGCCTGATTTTGCAGATCACGCTGATCGGCTGGGTGCCCGCGGCCATCTGGGCGGTGTATGCGCTGAGTCAGTACAAGACGGACAAGAAAATTGAAAGGGCGTTGGGGAGGTAAGATCCTGAGAAGACTCATAAGCCGCACACGTAGTCGTCAGGAATTCATTCGGCATCTTTCTCTGACAAGAGGACCACTCAGACGGCGAAGCCCGCAACTCGGCGGGCTTGGCGTCCATCGCAACACCCTACTCCAGGTAAACTCTAGAACGGAATATCATCATCAAAATCCTCCGCTGGCGCGGGCGGCATCTCATTCTTCCTCGCGCCCCCGGCACTGCTGCTGCCGCCACTCGGCCGGGACGGATCTTCCTCATCGAAGCTGGCCGCACCGCCGCCACCGCCCCCACGCGCGCCCACCAGTTGCAGACGGTCTCCCACGATCTCCGTGGTGTAACGCTCCTGCCCTTCCTTGTCGGTCCACTTGCGCGTCTGCAAGCGGCCTTCCACATAGGCCATGCTGCCCTTGCGCAGATATTCGCCGGCGATTTCCGCGGTGCGTCCGAAGAGCACGACGCGATGCCATTCGGTGCGCTCCTGCTTGTTGCCTTCCTTGTCCTTGAAGGTCTCGGAAGTCGCGATGCTGAAGTTCGCAATGGCGCCGCCACTGGGCTGATAACGCATCTCCGGGTCCCGTCCCAGATGCCCCAACAATATGACCTTGTTCACTCCCGCCATCGTCTGATCTCCTTATGGTCAAGGGGACGGGTGTCCCCGAAAGCTTTATACTAACCCATTGTCCTAAAAAAGAGCATGTCGGCTGCATGGAACACATCCACATCCGGGGCGCCCGCACCCACAACCTCAAGAACATTTCCCTTACCTTACCGCGCGACCGCCTCATCGTCATCACCGGGCTGTCCGGATCGGGCAAGTCGTCGCTGGCCTTCGACACCCTCTACGCCGAGGGTCAGCGCCGCTATGTGGAAAGCCTCTCGGCCTATGCCCGCCAGTTTCTCTCCCTCATGGGCAAGCCCGATGTGGATGCGATTGAGGGGCTCTCCCCGGCCATCGCCATAGAGCAGAAATCCACCTCCCATAACCCTCGCTCCACCGTCGGCACCGTCACCGAGATTCACGACTATCTGCGCCTGCTCTACGCCCGTGCGGGTACCCCCTGGTGCTGCGGCGCGCCCATTCAGAGTCAGACCATCAGCCAGATGGTCGATCAGCTTCTGGCCCTGCCCGAAGGCGAAAAGCTCATGATCCTGGCGCCGGTGCTGCGTGATCGCAAAGGCAGCCACGAGGACATCATCGGCAGCCTGCGTGCCCGTGGTCTGATCCGCGCCCGGGTGGATGGTCAACTCCTCGAACTGGACGAAATCCCCGCGCTGGACAAGAAGCGCAAGCATCGCATCGAGGCCGTCATCGACCGGCTGGTGCTGCGCGACGATAGCGGGCCGCGCCTGGCCGAATCGCTGGAAACCGCCCTCAGCCTCGCTGAAGATCAGGCCATCGTCGTTCTCATGGGGCCACAGCATGTGGAAGAGCGACTATTTTCCGCCCACCATGCCTGCCCCAGTTGCGGACGCTCCTTTCCGCCTTTGGAGCCGCGCCTGTTCTCTTTCAACAATCCCGCCGGGGCCTGTCCGCGCTGCGACGGTCTGGGCGAAATCACCTTTTTCGATCCCGACCTCATCGTCCCCAATCCGGAACTGAGCCTGCGTGATGGGGCTATCGCCGCCTGGACCAAGCGCCATCAGGAGCACTACGCGCCCCTGCTCACGGCGCTGGCCGAGCACTTTCATTTTTCCCTGGACACCGCCTGGCAGGACCTGCCTTTCGACATCCGCGACCATATCCTTCACGGCAGTGCCGAACGCATCACCGTCCAGCAAGGGGCACGCAGCCACAGGCTGAGCTTCGAGGGCGTCATCGGCGGGCTGGAACGCCGCCTGCGGGAAACCCAGTCCAACCTCATCCGCGAAGAAATCATGCGCTATATGGGCCGTCTGCGTTGCCCCGCCTGTAATGGCAGCCGCCTGCGCGAAGAGGCGCGCATGGTCAGGGTTGGCCCGCTGGCCATTCAGGAAGCCTCTGCCCTCTCCATCCGTGACGCCCTACAACACTTCACCCATCTGCAACTGGAAGGGCAGGAAGCCCTCATCGCCGAGCGCATCCTCAAGGAAATCGGCAGCCGTCTGACGTTTCTGGTGGATGTCGGCCTCGACTACCTCAGCCTCGACCGCTCCGCCGAAACGCTCTCCGGTGGTGAAGCGCAGCGCATCCGTCTCGCCTCGCAGATCGGAGCCGGGCTGGTGGGCGTGATGTACGTCCTCGACGAACCCTCCATTGGCCTGCACCAGCGCGACAATGACCGGCTCCTCGGCACCCTCAAGCATCTGCGCGATCTCGGCAATACCGTCATCGTCGTCGAACACGATGAAGACGCTATCCGCGCCGCCGATTATGTGGTGGACATGGGTCCCGGCGCCGGCACCCACGGCGGCGAAGTCATCGCCCAAGGTACACCGGAAGAAATCTGCACCAATCCCAACTCCCTCACCGGCCGCTATCTGACCGGCGATCTGTGCATCGCCGTCCCCGGACGGCGTCGCACCAATATCAGCCAGCGCTGGCTGGAAGTGCAGGGCGCCACCGGCAACAATCTCCAGTCGGTGGACGTGCGCATTCCCATCGGCCTCTTCACCTGTATCACCGGGGTCAGCGGTTCCGGTAAATCGACCCTCATCAACGACACCCTCTACCCCGCCTGCGCCCGCGTGCTCATGGGCAGCAGCCAGAGTCCTGCGCCCCACAGGCAGATACGCGGCCTGGAAGAACTGGACAAGGTCATCGCCATCGACCAGAGCCCCATCGGCCGCACCCCGCGCAGCAACCCGGCCACCTACACAGGCCTCTTCACCCCGATCCGCGAATTGTTCGCCGCGACCAGCGAAGCCCGTACCCGCGGCTACAATCCCGGCCGTTTCAGCTTCAACGTCAAGGGCGGGCGCTGTGAAGCCTGCGAGGGCGACGGCGTCATTCGGGTGGAAATGCACTTTCTGCCGGATATTTATGTACCCTGCGACGTCTGCGGCGGCAAGCGCTACAAGCGCGAGACCCTGGATGTGCATTACAAGGGCAAAAGCATCCACGACGTCCTGGAGATGACCGTGGAGGAGGCGCGGGCCTTTTTTGACCCCGTCCCCGCCATCGCCCGCAAATTGCAGACCCTGCTGGATGTGGGACTTGGTTACCTGCGTCTGGGCCAGTCGGCCACCACCCTCTCCGGCGGCGAAGCGCAGCGCGTCAAGCTCTCCCGGGAACTCTCCCGTCGCGACACCGGACGGACCCTCTACATCCTTGACGAACCCACCACCGGCCTGCACTTTCATGACATCGCCCTGCTCCTGGAGGTACTGCAGAAGCTGGCCGATGCGGGCAACACCATCGTCGTTATCGAACACAATCTGGACGTCATCAAGACGGCAGACTGGGTCATCGATCTCGGCCCCGAAGGCGGCTCGGGCGGCGGCCAGATCATCGCCACCGGCACACCGGACGAAGTGGCGCACAATCCCCTGTCCCACACCGGGCATTATCTGGCGCGACATCTCGATCGTTGAGCTTTTTTGCACACCCGCAGCCAATATCGCAAAATAACCGGCAACCATTGACTGGAGTTCACCGCATGCCCGTCCTCCCCGAACGCCGAGAGCAGATCCGCAGCGCCCACGCGGCGCTCATCCTGCAAGTCGTCGCCGCCTGCCAGAATGTCCATCTCCGGGCGCCGCTGGAAGAAAGCCTGCGCGTAGCGGCCGCCAACGGCTGGGGAGATCTGGTCACCGTCATCCGCCACATACTGGCCGGGCAGCGGGAGCCAGGCCTGCTCCAAGGGCTGGACGAAGAAGACGGCACCATCATCGAATCCATTCTCATGGGCTTGCAAAATCCCGAAACCTTGCCCAAGGCAAGTGATCAGGCCGACCCCACACTTGCCGCCCCTGGCCTCGCCAGCGTCATCCTCGCCACCCGCCGCGGTGAGCCGGAAGCCTTGGCGTGGCTGGGCCGTATGGCCACCCAAATGCAGCGGGCCGGTGGTGACATGGCACGCATGGGCGCGGCCCTTGGCCCCCTTTCCCGGGCCAGTACGATCGCCGCAAACTGGAACGCGGCATGGGCCCCCTCGGGCGTAGCCTGCTCCAGGCCGTGCTGGACGCCTTGGCTAAAGCGGAACAGCAATAACCGCCCTGGAAGCCGGCCGCGCCTTGAAAATGCCCGGTTTCGACCATACCTGAAACGGTAAAGGAAGGCGGTACGGTCCTATCCTCTTCTTCACCTCTTCTTCTCAGGAGTTTGCATGGCCGTCAGTGAACACGTTCTCGAAGTGAATCTCGATAATTTTCAGGAAGCCGTCGTAGGGCTGTCCCGGAAGGTGCTGGTACTGGTCGACTTCTGGGCGCCCTGGTGCGCGCCCTGCCGCGCTCTGGGTCCGGTCCTCGAAAAACTGGCGGAGGAGATGGGCGGCGCCTTCGTGCTCGCCAAGGTCAACTCTGACGAGAACGCCGACCTGTCGCGCCAGTATCAGGTGCGTGGCATCCCCGCCGTCAAGGCCTTCAAGGATGGCAAAGTCGTCGACGAATTCACCGGGGCGCTGCCCGAATCCGCCGTGCGTCGCTTCATCGAAAAAAACCTGCCGTTGCCAGGTGACAACCTGCGTGTGCAGGCGCTCGACGCCATCGCCAAGGGCAAGGCGGCGGAGGCCGAAGCATTGCTGGAACAGGCCATCAGCATCCACCCTGGGAACGATCCTGCGCGCCTGGCGCTGGCGCACCTGGCCATCCAGCAGGGCCGCCATGCCGACGCCCAGGCCCAGATCGACGCCATGTCCCCTACCTTCCAGATGGAAACCGAAGTCGAAGGACTGAAAGCCCTGCTGGAATTCACCGAGGTCGCCCGCAGTGCGCCGTCCATGACCGCACTGGAGGCCACCATCGCCAGCGAAAAGGGCGATCTCCGTGCGCAGGCCATGTATCAGCGGTCCTTGCTCCTTCTCTTGCAAGGGCAGGAAGAAGCAGCCCTGGACCAGCTCATCGAGATGGTGGAACGCCACAAAAACTACCAGGACGGTCTGGCCCGCAAAACCGTACTGAAGATATTCGCTTTGCAGGGTAACCGAGGGCCTCTGGTGGAACGCTACCGGTCCCGTCTGTCCCGCGCTTTGCACTGAGGGCGTTGCTAGCCATATCGTCTCTCATTGAGGTTTTATATGTTATGTTGTGATGGCTGGCCGGAACCACGGCCTTTTCCCGGAGTCCAAGCTGGAACGTACCAAGCTGCAAGACAAAATCCCGAAGGAGAGTCCTATGGCGAATGATCGCCCGAGTGTAATGTTGAAGCGCCCCAAACTGGTAATCACTGCCGTCGTGGCGGCATGTTTTGGTTTTTCACTGGGTGCAGCGGAGTGGGCGCAAGCCGACGCCCCCGCAGCCCCGGCCCTTGCCATCTCGACCGACACCGTTCCCCAGAAGGCGCTGGTCGCCTTGCCGGATTTCACCCCGATTATCGACCGTTATGGTCCCGCGGTGGTCAACATCAGCAGCACCACCAACAAGGTCATTCACCAGCAAGCCAATCCCTTTCCGCCAAACTCGCCTTTTTACCAATTTTTCCATCACTTCATGGCGCCCGGACAGGGTGGTGGTTCCGGACCACAGCAGCATGAAAAAATCCAATCTCTCGGTTCCGGCTTCATCATCAGTCCCGACGGCTATATCGTCACCGCCGGTCACGTCGTTCGCGGCGCTAACCATATCGTCGTTACCCTCACCACCCACCATGCCTATCCGGCCAAACTGATCGGCCTGTCGGTGCGTTACGATACGGCACTGCTCAAAATCGACGCCAAGAACCTGCCCACTGTGCCCATCGGCAATTCCGACGATCTGAAGGTCGGCCAGTGGCTGCTCGCCGTCGGCGCGCCGTTCGGTTTCTATAATACGGTGACCCAGGGTGTAGTCAGCGCCATGAACCGCCCGCTACCCGATGATGAATACATCCCCTTCATCCAGAGCGATGTACCCATCAATCCCGGCAACTCGGGCGGGCCACTCTTCAATATGAATGGCCAGGTGGTCGGCATCAACGACCAGATCTATACCAACAGCGGTGGCTATATGGGTCTGTCGTTCTCCATCCCCATCAATACCGTGATGCGGGTGGTGCAGGACTTCAAAAATCACAAGGCAATCCAGTTTGGCTATCTGGGGGTCGAGGTACAGGATGTCACGCCGCAAATGGCGCAGGCGCTGCACCTCCAGGAACCCGTCGGCGCCCTCATCGCATCCGTGGAACCCGGCAGCCCGGCGGCCAAGGCAGGCATCAGGCCCGGTGACGTCATCGTCACCTATGATAACAAGCCGGTGTACAATGTCGGACAGTTGCCACCTATGGTAGGCAACACCCTGCCGGGCACCCACGCCAAGGTCGGCATCCTCCACCGCGGAGAAGCGGAAACCAAAGATGTCCTGATTGCCGCCCTGCCCAAAAACATGGAAGGGCCTTCCGGCAACCAGGAGCCCTCCACGGCCGCCAAAGTAGGCAAGATCTCCCGTATGGGCATCCATGTCCAGTCGCTGACTCCCAATATGGAGAAGCAGTTGGACGTACATCATGGCGTCGTGGTGGTCGGTGTTAGTGAAGGCGCGGCAGCGGAGGCAGGGATCATGCCGGGTATGATCATCCAGCAGATCGATCAGCAGGACGTCAACAGTCCCGCCGAGTTGGAGCATATCGTTGCCGGTCTGCCGGCCGGTCAGCCCATCCCGCTGCTGGTGCGGCAAGGCAAGGCCAGCATCTACGTGGTGGTGACGCTACCCAAGAAGTAGAGACGCGACAATACAGGCATCACCCGCGCGGGTGATGCTTCGCGTGCAGCGCCTTGAGCCGCGCCTGCGCCACATGGGTATATATCTCCGTGGTGGACAGGGCGGCATGTCCCAGCATCAACTGCACACTGCGCAGGTCCGCGCCGTGGTTCAGCAGGTGGGTGGCAAAGGCGTGGCGCAGGCTGTGCGGCGATACGGTCTGGGTGATTCCGGCAGACCGGGCGTAACGTTCAATGTTTTGCCAGAAACGCTGTCGCGTCATGGCAGTCCCCCGCCCGGTCACAAAAAGGAAGGCACTGATGCGCTGACCCAGTATCTGCGGACGACCCATCTGCAGATACTGGGTCACGCGGCTGGACGCCACTTCTCCCATGGGCACCAGGCGTTCCTTGCGACCCTTGCCAAAGACCACCACCATATCGGCGCCGAGGTCCACCTGGCGCGTCTCCAGATTCACCAGTTCCGATACCCGCAAACCGCAGGCGTACATCAGTTCCAGCATGGCTGCGTCACGCAGGCCCAGTGGGTGGGTACAATCAGGGGCCGCCAGCAAGGACTCTGTTTCCGTTTCGCTGAGAACATGGGGTAGTACGCGGCCGATACGAGGACTCTGCAGGTTGCGACTGGGGTCACGGGATACCCAGCCCTCCCGCTCCGCGTAGCCATAAAAACGACGCACACTGGAGAGCAGGCGGACTACGGAGCGCAGGGCGGCCCCGGCCTGTAACCTCTGTCCCAGTATGCGCGCCAAGGCGCCGTCGTCAGCGGTAGTCAGGGTCAGACCCAGCTCCGCGAGCGCGGCGGCCACCTGCAGCAAATCCTGACGATAAGCCGTCAGGGTATTTTCACCGAGGTTTTTTTCCAGCCACAGGGCGTCAAGAAAGGTGTCGATCCGCTGCCGTTCGGCAGACAGACCGGCGCTAGGCATCGAATCCCCCCGCCGGATTATCGTGACACCAAGCGTCCGGGCGCCGCCGGGTCAACCCGGAAACAAGCGTATGATCACCAAAGGATGAATCCATGCCAACGCCGCTCCTCCCGTCAGGGAACCAGCACGCCGCGCCGTGCGCCACAAGGACCAGAAGCCGGGCAAGCCCGTCTGTGCCACACCGCGCTCTGCCATCTGTAACCACCACTGGGGACCGGAGCCCGACGCCGCAGCGTATAGAGCCCCTGCCAGCTAAAAGGTTCCGGCACCGGCTCGATGGCGGCCCGTTCACGATAAGCGGCCAGCATACTGAAGTGCGGCCAGTCTTCCTGACGCTGCCATCCGGCAAAACCAAAAGTGGTGGCTGCGGCACTGAACAGCACTTTCCGCGCCTGCCGCAAGCTGCGGTGGGGTAATGCCAGCAAACTGCCGAGCCAGACGTAAAGACGCAGCAGCGGCAGGGGTTCCTGGCCGCCGCCGCCCTCGATGATCATCAGGGTAACCGTCAGGAAGAGCTGACGGATGGCATCTAAAGGCTGATCGCCGAGCGCGCGGATACGCCCCATGAAGGCAGGCAGATCGCGCTCCCGCAGGGCATGGAGCAGGGGCTTGTCTACCGCCGGATCACGACTGGCCCGCCCTTCGGGGACGACCACCGCCACTCCGGAAGGCAGTTGCCAGTGACTCTGCAACAGCGCCAGAGCCCCCAGCGAAAAAGGCCGGGCTGGCAAATCAGCCGCAGCACCCTGCCACTGCCCGTAGAGGATTGTACGCAGGCCCTGGGCGTGGTTATCATCGGCAAGACGCTGGGCCAGACGATGGAGGACAACCCGCCGGGCATTATCGTCCTCCGCCATACTGAACAGTAGCGGCGCCAGTGTCTCCAGATCACGGTCCTCGATCGCCTTGGCAAAGGTATCCGCCTCCATGTCCAGGGGCATGGGGTTGGCGGCCTTGGACATCAGCGCCGCCGGCAGCATGGCTGCCGGCTTCACCAGCGACGTCTCCTGCACCTGTAGGGCAGCCGCCAACAGTGCCGGGGGCAAAGACTCCGCCTCGGCGAGAAGAGCCTGGGTATCCGCCACAACCTGTAGTGCCTGCGCGTCTGCGGCGGCGGCCCACCAATGCGGCAACAAACTCTGCTGCCAAGCAGCGCGCAAGGCCAACCGTCGGGCGGAGTCGGCCCAGAGCATTTCCCACTCCGGGACAGAAGCGGAGCGCCAGTGTTCGAGGATCTTCCGCGAACCCGGCGTCAGCACTCCTGCCCCCAAGCCGAACCCGGCCATGGCCGAGTGCCGCGTCAGCCCAGCTTTTCTTTAATGCGCGCAGCCTTGCCCGAAAGATCACGCAGGTAATAAAGCTTGGCGCGACGCACATCGCCACGGCGCTTTACTTCAACCTTGGTCACCAGCGGGGAATAGGACGGAAAAACGCGCTCCACCCCTTCACCGTTGGAGATCTTGCGGACCGTAAAGGCAGAGTGCAGGCCGCGGTTACGGCGGGCAATGCAGATACCTTCAAAAATCTGGACACGCTCGCGGTCACCTTCCTTCACTTTCACGTGAACGGCCACCGTATCCCCCGCACCGAAAGCCGGCAGTACCGACTGCATTTGTTCCTGATTGATTTCGTCAATGATGTTCATGCCCAACTCCTTAAGCCTGGTATTACTGCACTTCGCCGCGCTGACGGCGATACTCTTCCAACAATATTTGCTCATCTGCCCGCAGCCCTCGCTGCTCCAGCAAATCCGGGCGCCGCTCAGCGGTGCGTCCCAACGACTGCTGCAGACGCCAGCGCCGGATGCGTCCATGGTCCCCGGAAAGCAGCACCTCCGGGACACCTTCCCCGGCCACCACCTCGGGCCGGGTATAATGCGGGCAATCCAGCAGGCCAGACGCCGCGAAACTGTCTTCTGCTGCGGAATCCGCATGACCCAGCAGACCCGGCAACTGCCGCGCCACGGCCTCCATCAGTACCAGCGCCGGCAATTCTCCGCCCGCCAGCACGTAGTCGCCGATGGACCATTCCGCATCCACTGCCGCCAGCACCCGCTCATCAATACCTTCATAACGACCTGCCAGCAAAATCAGGCCCGGCGCCGCTGCAAAATCCTGCACCGCCCGCTGCTGCAAGCGCCGCCCCTGGGGCGACAAGTAAATCACCGGTGCCCCGGGATTGGCCTGCCGCGCCGCCGCAATGGCCGCCAGCAAGGGCGGAGCCATCATCAGCATACCCGGCCCACCACCGAAGGGGCGGTCATCCACCCGCCGGTAAGCGCTGTCACTGAAATCCCGAGGGTTCCAGGTATGCACCTCGATCAGCCCGCGGGTCAGCGCGCGTCCGACAATGCCTTCCTGCAAGTAGCCGTGGATCAGCCCAGGGAAGATGGTGAGGACGTCAAAACGCATCACCAGTCGGCTTGCCAGTCCACGACAATCTGCCCGGCGGGCAAATCCACACCCGCAGAGGCTTCCGCCGACCATGGGATGAGCAGTTCACCACCCTTGCCATCGTCGACCACCATCACATCATTCGCGCCGGTCTCCAGGAAAGCGGACACGGTGCCGAGAACGATGCCTTCCCGGTTCAGCACCCGAAGCCCGGTCAGCGTGCTCCAGTAAAACTCACCGGCAGCCAACTCGGGCAAATTAGCCCTGATCACGGCGATCTCCTGCCCGATAAGGGCACGCGCCTGCTCACGGTCCTCTACCTGCGCCAGTTTGGCCACCACACCCTCGCCCTGCATACGTCCATCTTCCAGCACCCAGGGGCGCCGGTCAGGCCCGAGGTACCAGGGCGAGTAGTCGAGGATACTGTCACGCGACTCAGTGAAAGAAAAAACTTTCACCATACCGCGCACACCGTAGATGCCGGAGACACGTCCCAGCACCACCCACTCCTCGGCTTCAGACGCTGGCAACACCCGTCTTGCTCACGCCTTCTTTCTTCAGAAAGCCGGCGACGGTATCGGACGGCTGGGCGCCCTGGCTCAACCAGTAAGCGGCGCGTTCCTTATCGATCCGCAACTCCGCTACCGCGCCAACGGGATTGTAAAAACCCAGACGCTCAATGAAACGGCCATCCCGACGGCTACGGCTATCGGCCACCACAATGTGATAAAAAGGCCGCTTCTTGGCGCCGCCCCGGGCCATACGAATGACTACCATGTGTTCTCCTTAACCATGATCCTCTCCCACTGTGCGGAAGAAAGGCGCGTATCGTAACTAAAAACAAGCTCTAACGGAAGGGTAAACTGCCCTTCAACATGGATTTGGGATTCATCCCCAGCAAACGGCTGAGCCCCCGGCCCCCTTTACCCATTTTTTTGAACATCTTTTGCATCATTTCGAACTGTTTTAGGAGTTTGTTCACTTCGGTCACGGTCGTCCCGGAACCCGCGGCAATCCGCCGCCGCCGCGAGGCCTTGATGATGTCCGGATGACGCCTTTCGCCGGGCGTCATGGAGTTGATGATCGCTTCCAGGCGGCGCATGGGCTTGCCATCCTGCATCGCGCTCTGCGCCTCGGCGGGCAACTCGCCCATACCCGGCAGCTTATCCATGATGCTGGCCATACCGCCCATGCGCTCGAGCTGACGCAACTGCTCACGGAAGTCTTCCAGATCGAAGCCCTTGCCGCTGCGCAACTTCTCGGTCATTTTCCGGGCCTGATCCTCGTCCACATCCTGCTGGACCTGTTCCACCAAACTGACGATGTCACCCATCCCCAGAATGCGCGAGGCCATGCGCTCGGGATAAAACGGTTCCAGACCCTTGCGGATTTTCTCACCGATACCGATAAACTTGATGGGCTTGCCGGTAATGGCTCGCACCGACAGGGCCGCGCCACCGCGGGCGTCACCGTCCGCCTTGGTGAGAATCACGCCGGTCAGCGGCAGAGCGTCGTTAAAGGCCTTGGCGGTATTCACCGCGTCCTGACCGGTCATGGCATCCACCACAAAGAGCAGTTCCACCGGCTTGACCGCCGCCGTCAGTGCCTGCGCCTCGGCCATCATCTCGCCGTCCACGTGCAGACGCCCCGCCGTATCGACGATGAGCACGTCATAGACGCCGCGCTGCGCCGCCTCCACCGCATCCTGGGCGATACGCACCGGCTGCTGGCCGGGGCTGGAGGGAAATACATCCACCTCGATGTCCTTACCCAGATGCGCCAACTGTTCCATGGCGGCAGGACGATAGACGTCGGTACTGACCATCAGCACGCGCTTCTTTTCCTTGTCCTTGAGCCACAGGCCGAGCTTGGCGCTCGTGGTAGTCTTACCCGAACCCTGCAAACCCGCGAGGAGAATCACAGCCGGAGGGCGGGCGCTGAGGTCGAGGCTGTCGTTATGCGCGCCCATCAGCTTCACCAATTCGTCATGGACGATCTTGACGAAGACCTGCCCCGGCGTAAGGCTTTTGACCACGGCTTCGCCCATGGCCGATTCGCGCACGTTGTTGATAAAGTCCTTGACCACCGGCAGGGCAACATCCGCCTCCAGCAGCGCCAGGCGCACGTCGCGCAGGGCGTCACGGATGTTGTCCTCGCTCAGCCGTCCCTGGCCGCGCAGATTCTTGAAAGTCTGGGTCAGTTTCTGGGTCAGATTGTCAAACATGGGTCCCCCTCGTGTAGCGGTGGATTTTGGACTGTATGGAGCAGTCGCGCAATGCGTCCGCTGGCACTTGCGTAGCCCTGCAATTCTACCACTTTGGGATGTGTCACCGGGGCATCATCGGGCAGGGGTAGTCCCGACGGGTGAAAGACGTGGGTTTCCGCGCCAAAGTATCGCAGCAGACGTTCCGCCTCCAGCGTCAACAGGCGACTGTAGGAACATTCCCGGTTGGAGCCATACAGCAGCAAGATGCGCGGCGGGTGATCCGTTTCGGCGGCACTCCGCAAACACCGGACATCCGGCACCTGCAGCAGCACATCGTCGGTATTGGGCAAATTTCCAGACATGATGACCATCCTCCTCAAGCCAGCGGCAACCACCAGGCCAGGGCCAGCAGGGTGACCAACAATACCGGCGGGGTAATGAGCAGACCCGTTCTCATGTACTGTCCCCAAGTCACGGTCATACCTTTGCGACTCAGCACATGCAGCCAGAGCAGGGTCGCCAGGCTGCCGATCGGGGTAAACTTGGGGCCGAGATCACAGCCGATAACATTGGCGTAGACCATGATCTCTCGGAGCATGGGGTCTGTTGCTACCGACGACAGTTGATGGATAGCCAGCGCTCCCACCAATACCGCTGGCATATTGTTCATGATGGAAGACAGCAGGGCCGCGAGAAACCCCGTGCCCAGCGCCGCGGCCACGGTCCCGTGACCGGCAAACCAGTGCAGGGCCATGGCCACATAACTGGTGAGTCCGGCATTGCGTAATCCATAAACCACCAGATACATACCCAAACTGAAAACCACAATCGCCCAAGGGGCTTCCTGCAGCACTTTGCGCACGGGAATCCGCGCGCCGCGCCCGCCCTGTGGCCAGCGCCCGGCCAGCGCCAACAGGATCAACGCACCGGTTCCGGTCACCACGGAGACCGGAATCTGCCATTGCGCAGTGACAAAATAGGCCACCAACAACAGAATCAACACCGGAAAACTGGCCCGAAAAACCACGTGATCCTTGATGACTGAAGCCGGCTCGGGCAGGTCACTGGTCAGATATCGGCGTGGCACCACCCGCCGGAAATAGAGCCAGAGCACTCCCAGCGTCGCGGCCAAGGCCACCAGATCCACCGGCACCATCACCATTGCATAACGATCAAAAGAGATATCGAAGTAGTTCGCACTGACGATGTTCACCAGATTGGAAATCATCAGCGGCAGGCTGGTGGTGTCGGCCACGAAACCCGTCGCAATGACAAAGGCAAAAGTGGCCGCCGGGGTAAAATCCAGGCGCAGCAATATGGCCATGACGATCGGGGTGAGCAACAACGCCGCGCCGTCGTTGGCGAACACCGCAGCAATCATGGCCCCCAGCACGACGATCAAAGGAAAGAGCAGGCGCCCGCGACCACCACCCCAGCGAACCACATGCAGGGCCGCCCAGTGAAAAAATCCTGCCTCATCGAGAATCAGCGAGATAATGATCAAGGCCACAAAGGTAAAGGTGGCATCCCAGACAATGTGCCAGACGATGGGAATGTCGCCCCAGGTGATGACGCCGGTGGCCAGCGCCGCGACAGCGCCACCCATGGCGCTCCAGCCGATGCTGAGGCCCTTGGGTTGCCAGATGACGAGAATCAGGGTGACGAGAAATATGGCGACGGCCAGCATGCTTGGAGGAACTCCGGAAGTAAAACACAGCGCCAAGTCTTGACGAGCGCCACGGTCTTGTCAATACTGCAAGAAATATTCGTGGATAATACGATGGAATCACTACAAGACCCTGCACAAATCGTCGCCCGCCTGGAGGCCCTGGCCTCGCCGGTGCGCCTGGAGATCTTTCGCCTGCTGGTAGAACAGGAGCCGACGGGTCTGGTATCCGGCGATATTGCCGAGCATCTGGGGCAACCGCACAACGGCATTTCCTTTCATCTGAAAAACCTCCAGCACGCCGGGCTGGTCACCGTGCAGCGCGAAGGACGCTATCAGCGCTACCGGGCAGCCATGCCGGTGGTGCGCGCGCTGGTCGCGTATCTCACCGAAAACTGTTGTCGCGGTACCCAGGATTGCGCTTTACCCCGTGCAACCATCCCTTCTTCGGTCCGCCAAGGAAACCAGCGATGAAAACCCCGGAAATCCTTTTTCTCTGCACCGGCAACTCCTGCCGTTCCATTCTCGCCGAAGTCACCTTCAATGCGCTGGCCGGACCGGGCATGCATGCCAGCAGCGCCGGTAGCCATCCTGCAGGGTACGTCCACCCTCGTTCCATAAGCCTGCTAAAGCGTGAGGGCTTTCCTACGGAAGGTCTGCGCAGCAAATCCTGGGAGGACCTGAAAGAGACTCCGGACATCGTCATCACCGTCTGCGCCAGTGCCGCCGGCGAAACCTGCCCCGCCTATCTGGGACCAGCCATCCGTGCCCACTGGGGTGTGGACGATCCGGCCAAAGCGACCGGTACGGAAGCGCAGATCGAAGCGGCTTTCGATACTGCCTACCATATCCTGCGCCACCGTATCGAAGCCTTGCTGCAGTTACCAGTGGTAGAACTGCTGGAGAAAGATCCGGCAAAGCTGCGGCAGGAACTGGAGCACATCGGCACTTTGCTGCCTTAATCTACCCATCAAGGCGCACGGCGCATGGGTACGATGATCATGCAAAGCAACGGCTTGGCGAACACCCCCGTCACTTGATGCGTTTCTCCGAATCCAGACCATCCTCCCCCACTCACGGGCAGCGCGGCACGACCGCATCTGGAATCCGTCAATATCCTGTCAATAGGGCGCGAAGCGTTCTAACATAACGCGCGTAACCATCGGAGATAAATATGGCCATTTCCCGCAAAAAACGCGCACTGGCACTGGTAGTAGTGCTTATCGTTGCTGGTGCGGTCGCCTATTATTTTCTGAGCCGCAATCACGCCCCAGAAAAAACCGTCACCATCTACGGCAATATCGACATTCGCCAGGTGCAAGCCGCCTTTGACGACAATGGCCGGCTTCTCGGTCTTCGGGTACAGGAGGGCGACCGGGTAAAAAAGGGACAATTGCTGGCCGATCTGGACCCCGTACGCTTCCAGGACGCTGTAGATAAAGATGCCGCAGGCATGGCCGCACAGGAGCAGGTGCTAGCTCGCCTGCTGGCGGGTTCCCGTCCGGAAGAAATCGCCGAAGCCCGGGCCGAAGCCGCTGCCGCTCAAGCGACCCTGAGCAATGCCGAGATCACCTGGCAACGCCAGCAGTCCCTGGCCGCCGAGCAATACGTGCCCAAGCAAAGCCTCGACAACGCCGCCGCCGCCCTGAAGACCGCCCGCGCCAATCTCGATCACGCCCAGCAGGCACTGACCCTGGCTATCAAGGGGCCGCGCAAAGAAGATATTGCGGCGGCGCGGCAGCAGCTGCAAGCCGATAAGGCAGGTCTGTCTCTGGCGCGCCGCGAACTCACGGACACCCGTCTTTATGCGCCAGAAGACGGCGTCGTTCAGGACCGTATTCTGGAGCCGGGCGACATGGTTTCCCCGCAGACCCCGGTGTTCACTCTGGCATTGGATAATCCGGTCTGGGTGCGCGCCTATCTGCCGGAAAAGGCGTTGGGGCAGGTGCGACTGGGCATGAAGGCGACGATCGATAGTGATTCCTTCCCGGGCAAATCTTTCTCGGGCTGGGTGGGTTTCATTTCGCCCACTGCGGAATTCACGCCCAAGACCGTGCAAACCACGGAGTTGCGTACGGAGTTGGTGTACCGGGTGCGGGTCTATGCCTGCAATCCGCAGCATCGCCTGCGCCTGGGTATGCCCGTCACCGTTCATATTCCGCTGATAGACAACCAGCCGCAAAAGCTTTCTGCGCATCCTTGCGGAAACTGAGCCGTGGCTGAGGCTGATACCCCGCTGCGTTTTACCGAGGTCAGCAAGGGCTTCGCCCGCGGCCGAGCCCGGGTGCAGGCGCTGGACCGACTGGAAATTGCGCTGCAGGCAGGCACCGTCACCGGCCTGCTGGGTCCCGATGGTGCCGGCAAAACAACGTTGATGCGTTTGGCGACGGGCCTGCTCCTGCCAGATACCGGAACGGTGACGGTCCTGGGCGCAGACACTCGCAGCCAGGCCAATACCATTCAGCGCGAAATCGGCTACATGCCCCAGCGCTTCGGCCTTTACGAAGACCTCACGGTACAAGAGAACCTGGATCTCTATGCCGACCTGCAGGGACTCGGCCGGGAAGATGCCCGCGCCCGCCAGCAGGACCTGCTCAAGCTGACAGCCCTGGGTCCCTTCGGTGCGCGGCGTTCCGGAGCCCTTTCCGGCGGCATGAAGCAAAAGCTCGGCCTCGCCTGTGCGCTGTTACGCGCGCCGCAATTGCTGCTGCTCGACGAACCTACCGTTGGTGTCGACCCCATCGCGCGCCGCGAGCTCTGGGACATCGTTCAGGGACTGCGGGACAAGGGCGTGACGGTCCTCATGAGTACGGCCTATTTTGATGAGGCGGAGCGCTGCGACGAAATCATCCTGCTCCATCAGGGCAGACTGCTCAAGAAAGACACCCCCAAGGCCTTCGGCGCGCCCCTACAAGGACGCTGCTTGCTGGTGACCAACAACCATGCCACCAGCAAGCGGCATCTACGCGAGGCGTTACAAGCCCGTCTGGGTGTTCAGGATGCCCGCATTCTGGCGGAGGGAGTGCGGGTGCTCTGCCGGACCACCGCGCAACCCGCTGCGGCGGAGGGCGAACAATGGCAACCCGTCGATCCGGTCTTTGAAGATGCGTTTGTGGATTTGCTGGGCGTGCCGGTGACCGCTACAGCCGCCAGCGCGGCGACCACTGCTCCTGCGACCGGCACCGCACCCCAGGCGTCGGCCAGCGCACCGCCGGGACAGGAATCCGCAGTGGAAACCGTCATCGAAGTACGCGATCTCTGCAAATTCTTCGGTCACTTCGAGGCCGTCAAGGGCAACACCTTCCGTGTGCAGAAAGGGCAGATTTTTGGCCTGCTGGGCGCCAACGGCGCTGGCAAGACCACGACTTTCCGCATGCTCTGTGGCCTGTTACCGGCGTCCTCCGGCACCTTGCGCGTCGCCGGGGTCGACATGCGCCACGCCAGCGGCCGGGCGCGGGCACGCATCGGTTACGTCTCTCAGAAGTTTGCGCTCTACGGCAACCTCAGTTGCGATCAGAATCTCGCCTTTTTCTCGGCGGCTTATGGCTTGCGCGGTACCCAGCGGCAGGATCGCCTGAACTGGGCGCGTCAGGAATTTCAGTTGCGCGACTACCGCGACGTCAACGCCGATGATCTACCTTTGGGTATCAAGCAGCGTCTCGCCCTGGCCTGCGCGCTGCTACACGAACCGCCCATCCTCTTCCTCGACGAACCCACCTCTGGTGTCGATCCTCTGGCGCGCCGGGAATTCTGGCAGCGGGTCAATGCCCTTGCAGAGTCGGGTGTCACCGTAATGATCACCACCCACTTTATGGATGAAGCCGAATACTGCGACAACCTGGTGTTGATGTCCCTCGGCGAAGTGCTCGCCCAGGGCAGCCCCGAGCAGGTGCGGGCCCAGGCCAAGGATGCAGAGCATCCCGACCCCAGCATGGAAGACGCCTTCATTCTCCTGATCCAGGCCCACGAAAGCCGGATCCGGAGGGCGTCATGAATCTGCAACGCCTGCGCGGACTGATCCGCAAGGAATTCGTCCAGATCCTGCGCGACCCTTCCGCCATCGCCATCGCCTTTTTCATGCCGGTGTTTTTGCTGTTTCTGTTTGGCTACGGTGTGTCTCTGGATGCCAAGCATGTGCCGGTCGCCGTCGTAGTGGATCAACCAACGGCGGAAACCAGTGCCTTCGTGGGCGGCTTGCAACAGTCCCCCTATTTCGAGCCACAGATATACACCAGCATGCACAGTGCCCGGCAGGCACTGATGGCACGCAAGGCCGATGGCATCCTCTGGCTGCGCGAGGACTTCAGCCGCCAGATACTACGGGGAAATACCGCCTCCATCGGCGTTCTGATCAACGGGGTAGATGCCAACAATGCGCGCATTCTGGAGGGCTATCTGCAGGGCATCTGGCAGAACTGGCTGCAACAGCGCGCGCTCAATGCCGGAGCCCCGCTGATCATCCCGGTGAACGGCGAAGACCGCATCTGGTTCAATCCCGCCCTGCGCAGCAGGGACTATCTGGTACCGGGTCTGATCGCGGTGATCATGACCCTCATTGGCGCCTTGCTGACCGCCTTGGTGGTGGCCCGTGAGTGGGAACGCGGCACCATGGAGGCCCTCATGGCCACTCCGGTCACCATGAGTGAGATTCTGCTGGGCAAACTGATTCCGTATTTTATCATGGGCATGGGCGGTATGCTGCTCTCCGTGGCACTGGCCGTCTGGCTTTTCGCCGTCCCCCTGGTCGGCAGTTTCTGGGTGCTGCTCGCCTGCTCGGCGCTCTTTCTGCTGACGGCGCTGGGCATGGGGTTGCTGATTTCCAGTGTCGCCCGTAATCAGTTTGTGGCCGGGCAGATCGCCATCATCGTCACCTTTCTGCCCGCCTTTATTCTTTCGGGCTTCATCTTCGATATCCAGTCGATGCCGGCGGCCATCCGCATCATCACCCATATTGTCGCGGCCCGCTATTTCGTGAGTATCCTGCAGACCATCTTCCTCGCCGGGGATGTCTGGCCCATCATTCTCTGGAACAGTCTGGCGCTGCTGCTGATGGCGGCGTTTTTCCTCGGCGTCACCTTGCGTCGTTCCCACAAGAGGCTGGACTGATGCTAGCACGGGTCTGGGCCTTGGTCATCAAGGAATTCCTCGCGCTTTTGCGGGACAAGAAAAGCCGTTTCGTGCTCATCGGTCCACCCCTCATTCAGTTACTGGTCTTCGGCTATGCCGCCACTTTTGACCTGAGCCACATCCCCTATGCCGTCTACAACCAGGACACCGGATTTGCCTCCCGGAAACTGCTGGGGGATTTTCAAGGCTCTCCGGCTTTTCAGCAGGTGGCGACCATTACAAACGAGGGGCAGATAGCCCCGCTCATCGATAACGAAAAGGCCCTGCTCGTCTTGCAGATCGGCCCCCACTTCACTCGCGACCTGCTGCTGCATCGGCCGGCTCCCGTGCAGGTGATCATGAATGGCCGCAACTCCAACACGGCCACTTTGGCCCTGAATTACGTCAATACGGTGCTGCTGTCCTTTGATACCCGTTGGGCCGCGGACCATCATTGGGGTCGGCCGCCGGCACAACTGGTGGTCCGTTCCTGGTTCAATCCCAATCTGCTGTCCCGCTGGTTTATTGTGCCGGGCATTGTGGCCCTGCTCATGCTGGTGGTAACGCTCCTGGTGACCGGCCTGTCGGTGGCGCGCGAGCGGGAGCAAGGAACCTTTGACCAGCTCCTGGTGACCCCCATGGATCCGGTGGAGATACTGGTGGGGAAAGCCCTGCCCGGGTTCATCATCGGGGGCTGGAAGGCAGCTTCATCGCCCTGGTGGCGGTGCTCTGGTTTCACGTGCCTTTTGTGGGCAGCATACTCGCACTACTGGTGGGTATGGCCCTGTTCCTGCTGGCGGCGGTAGGCATCGGCCTGATGATCTCCTCACTGGCGGTGACCCAGCAGCAAGGACTGCTGGGCGTGTTCCTCTTTCTGGTACCCGCCATTATCCTCTCGGGATTCGCCACCCCTATCGCGAATATGCCGGAACTGGTACAGGATCTGACCTATATCAACCCCATGCGCTATTTTCTGGTGATCGTGCGCGGGGTGTTTCTGGAGGGAGACAACATGTCCATGCTCTGGTCGCAATACTGGCCCCTGGCGCTCATCGCGATTTTCTCCATGAGCGCTGCCGCCTGGCTCTTCCGGCACAGGATGCAATGATGCGCCCATTCTCTCAACACGCTTCCCCGAGGAATTGAAAATGCTGCGTATCCTGTTGATCGAGTGTTTGTTCAGCGCACTGCTCGGCGCGATCATTTTTCGTCTGGCTTACGCCTTCCTGCAAAAACGCTGCTGCGCCTGGGCGGTTGCACTACTGACCGCCTTGCTGCTGGGGATCGGCGTCAGCGGTGTGCTGCATCCTTACCTGGTGAGGGATTTCGCGGAAGCATCGAACAGGCTGATTCCGCCTCTATGGTTTTCGCAACTCTCCCGGTCTCTCTGCTATCTCGCCGGAGCCTGGCTGGCCGATCATGTCGTACGCAGACGGGAGCGTCTGGGTTTTGGTCAGAAGAAGATCTGAGCCCGTTCCAGAACCGCGGCCAAACGCCACCACCATAGGGCCTTGCCGGTTGCACACGCATCCCGCCGACCATCACGAAGCGGACACATTGTGAAAAGAATGGGGCCGGGACGACAGCGTCCCCAGCCCCGCCCTTGGGTCACCGTTCCTCAGAGCGTTTTCGTGGAACGTGCCATGGCTGCAGTGATTTCTTCCGGACTCAGGTCTCCCGCAATATGGATTTGGGTGCCGTCCTCTCCCTGAACCACCTCCATACCCGTCACCTTGGCTTTGGTTTCAGCGCTCATGCAGTTGCATTGCCCGGTCTGGCAGTTTTCCACGATGGCAAAGACCTTTTTGGCCTCTACCGAGTTATCGACGTGTACGGCTACACCCTCGGCCGTTTTTTGTACGGTGCTGACATCTTTGATGGTGCGATCACAGCAGGACATGGCAATGCTCCTTTTCGGTCAAAGAAATAAGGTATCCCGAGCCAATGCCGGGCTTACCCTGCTTCCTTCATGAGATTAATAATACTTGTACAATATACGTACTTTCGTTGACTCATTGCAATAGCGCACTTCATGGAACGATGTCACTTTCTCATCGCCGAGGCCTTCACTGCGGTCAACACCCTCGGCGCCCTGCTGCCAAGCACGGCAGGCTTCAGGCGCCGAGCAATTTCAAAACGTCACCTAACGGCTGAACGCCCACAGCTTTCAAGGTGCCATCCACCACCACCGCAGGAACGGTTTTGATGCGCAGTCGGCTGACGACCTCGCGACCATCCCGTTCAGCGACATCCAGAATCTGCAGGTCCATGGGTAATTTTTGTGCCGCTTCTGTCCAGATTCTTTCTGCCTGTGGGCAGGTGGGGCACCATTTCGACACCAATAGTTGCACTTTCATTTCCGACCTCTCTGGCGACATTGGGCTATGATTGCAGGAGCGGTAACCGTTTTACCCGCTCCACACTCAAAAAGGAGAGTACCGTGGGTAGCATAGATCAGATCATGCAACACGACCATGAACGGCTGGACGCGCTTCTGGAAGCCTGCGCTACCGCCGTGCAGGAGAGTCGATGGCAAGATGCTGCCGGGCTTTTGGAACAGTTTCGTCGCGGCATCGTGGAGGGACATATGTTCGTGGAGGAAACGATGCTGTTTCCCGCATTCGAAGCGCTGGAGGGTGGCGACGAGCATTCCCTGACGGCCTTGCTGCGCAAAGGGCATCAGGACCTGCAGGTGTTCTTTCAAGAGATGGCCGAGGCCATAGAGGCGCAGGATGCCGAGGAGTTCAACGACTTCCTGAGCACGGTGCAGACCATTCTCAAGCAGCATGACGCCAGGGAGGAGGCGGAACTCTATCCCCATCTGGCGGACGCCCTGCCGGATCACGGCGCCGCCGCAGCGCAGCGCATAGCAGATGGACCAAGGGAGAAAGGGAATGAGTGAGTTTCAAGGCTGCCAGTTGCCGGAAGACCTCCATTATGATCTGGACTATGTCTGGGCACGTCCCGAGGAGGATGGCACCTTCACCATCGGCGTCACCGATCCGGCCCAGACAATGTCGGGGCGCTTGCAAAAGGCCCGCATCAAAAAGGTGGGCACCCACCTGGAGGCCGGTCGACACGTGGCCACCCTGGAGAGTGGCAAATGGGCCGGCGGCGTCCCGGTGCCTTTTGCCGGGACGGTGATAGCGCGCAACGACACGTTGCTGGAAAATCCCCATTTCATCAACATCGACCCCTACGGCGATGCCTGGATCGCACGGGTGCAGCCTGACGATCCGGCCACGGCCCTGGAGCGCCTCCATACCGGCCCGGATGCCGTCGCGGCACTCCAGGCCTGGATCAAGCGCTATGACGTGCAATGCATGCGCTGTTCCGACTAAGGCGCCGACGCTCGTTCGTTGGCTGGTTTTCTGCAAACACTCCCGTCCGACGATATGCGGAAGCTTACGAACCGGCTGCCCGGAATAACCTCATGGAGATATGCCGTTGCGGTGCCGACGCGGCCAATGATCGATGATGCTGAACGCCAGATGCAGTATCCACAACAACAACAGAAAGGCGGCCAGTGTGCGGTGCCAGGGCAGGAGATCTCCCGCTCCCCGCCACAGCAGGATACCCAGGATCACGGTCACGCTCGCCAGGAGCAGAAAGACCCCCGCCACAGCGGCGTCCAGCCCCTCGCGCAGGAGGGTGCCGTCGCGCCCCAAATGGCGCCACTGGCGAACGACCCGCCGCCGTGTCGTCGCCGAAAGTAGAAAGATCCGCGCCGCACTCCGCCGACCTGCCCCAGAGCCAAGGAGCCAGGACCATTCACCGGCAAGGAAAAGCGCGGCAACCAGGCCGTCGATGATGTGGAAGGGCAGAAGCCAGATCCAGCCCAAGGCCAGGAGCAAACCCGAGGCGAGTTGCAGGGTCACCGTCAACACCACGCCGAGGAGCAGGAATATGGCCCAGGTCGGCCGACGCTCATCCCTCGCCATTGCGCCAGATCCTGCCCGAGCGGCGCCCGGCGTCAACCAAAAGGCTTTCGGCCACGGGGAACGCATCGGCACGCAGGCATTGGTGTAAGACGGCATACATGGCACAGGTCCCCAGTCCAGCGACCGTCTTCTTCCAATCAGTCAAGGACGCAATGATGCAACCCGCCACGTAAAACACTGTCCCGAAACCACTCCATGACGTTCAACACCGCCTGCCGCCACCTCCAGCGTCACGCGGGCGCCCCGGCAGGATTTAAGCCGCCATGGCCTGACACGCGAATGGCACGCCAACACCTTCAGATCGGCATCCAGGAAAACGATATCGATGGGGAAACGCATACCCGCGGTGTGTACACTCCCGCAAGCAGTCAGCAACAACCCCTGCTGATCAGCGAGCCCGGCCTTGCCCAGCAAACCCTGCAAACGGTCGAGAAAACTGTCCGCCATCTGCACCTCAGACCAGAGCACCTGATCACCCCGACAAACTACGCCTTGTTGTGTCAAAAGCCGCCTTCCTGAAGAAACTTCATGTAGATGACAAAAGCTAGCATCAAAAAGGTGATGGGAAAAATGAAGACGAGCAGTGGCGCCAGCAACTTGACCGGGGCCTCCAGCGCCATTTTTTCGGCGCGCAGGAAACGCTCTTCGCGCCGCTGTTCCGCCTGCGCCCGCAACGCTGGCCCCAGATCACCACCCCGATCTTCCGACTGAATCAGCGCACTGACCAGACTCCGGACCTCCGGCAACGGAACTCGCTCGCCAAAGCGCCGGAAAATGTCTGTCTTCGATGTCCCCGCGCGCAAATCGCGGATCATGACACCGAACTCATTACGCAACGGACCCGGAGGCCCCTTATCCACCGCCACTTGCATGGCGCCGGTCAAATTCAGCCCGCCCTCGATCATCAGAGTGATAAAATCGAGATAAACGGGCAGATCCTTGAGAATCAGCCGCCCCCGCCGCCGGGATTGCTCAACAAGCCACAGATCGGGATAAAAACTGCCGATAAACACGGCCAGCAGGCTCAGCCAGAGATTAAAAACTCCTAGCGCCATGTAGAGTAAAAAGATAAAAATCAATGGAGCCAGAGTGCCGACCCATTTGAGCGCCACGAACTCTCGAGCATTGAGCATATAATGAACGCCCGCTCGCTGTAATCGCTGGTGGATGCGCAGCAGAAGGCGGTCCGGAATAAAAATAATCACCGTGGACCGGATGAATTGCACAAGGGGCCAGAACAGGCGTAACTCCTTTGGCAGGGGGTCCATATAATCCCGCAGTGAAGGCTCCATCTGCCGCACCAGCACCCCCAGCGCATAGACCAAAAGCCCGACGGAAATCCCGGTGACGAGGGCTACTGACAGTGTCCATGGCGTACTCATACCTCAATGCTCACGATTTTTCGAATCCAGAAATAGCCGAGCACCTCAAACAGGATGGCGATGGCAAGCACTGCCCAGCCCCGTATGGTATTGAACAGCGCACCCATGGCCTGTGGCTCGATCTGCAGGAGCGCAAAAACAACCAAAGCCGGTAATATGGTCATCACCATACCCTGAAGGCGGCCTTGTGCCGTCAATGCTTGAATCTTCTGCTCCATCATCAATCGTTTGCGGATGGTATGTCCCAGTCGCGCCACCGTTTCGGCAAGATTGCCCCCCACCTCTCGACTGATGCGCAGCGCCGAGGATACCAGTTGCACATCCTGCGACGGTACCCGTCGCGCCAGATGGTCTATGGCGTCCTCGAAGGCAACCCCCAGACGTTGCTCCCGCACCACCAGCGCTAGCTCTTGGCTGATGGGTGGGCTCAGATCACGGGAAAGCCCCTCCATGGCTTGCTGCAGGTTGGCGCCACCGCGCAAGCTGCCAGCCAGCATCATAAGAGCATCCGGCAGTTGGACATGCAGACGATCCAAACGCCGCTTCCGCAACCAGCGCAACGCAAAACGCGGCAGCAATGCGGCGAGGGTAGCCGCTGCAATGACCAACACCGGCGAACCCAGCAACAGCCAGGCCGTGAGCGGTAAAATCAGCACCAGCGCCACATTTAGCTTCCACAACAGATCAGGGTCCGCAAAGATGAACAACTCTGACAACCTGACCTGCCCATCGCGAGCGAAGGTCGCCCGCCCCTTCACCAAAGCCTGCCGGGTTGCCTCCAGAGCCACCAAAACAAATCCGGCCACCGCAGCGAACACCAGAATACCCAGTATATTTTGGTCTACCATCCGCTCCTCCACCCATTTTTCGATCCGATTACCGATTCCCGACGAATCGCACCAATACCCCGTATGTGACGTCAGCTTCCACCCATTACCTCTGGCGCCGACATGTTTTCTGCATTAAAACACAATCCACAGATCAGAAACAGATATTCTATAATCACGCACTATAAATTGTATTTCACTGTATTTGTTTGTTATTTTAACATCAACTCAAAAATAATAGCTTTACAATAGCCATTATAGTGAGCCGCTTTGGTACATATTGACATCGGCACCAAGGGCGGTACTATCGCATCATAGTATAAATTAATCTCCATATCGGAGGGAGCGAATATGTGGCTGAACCTACTGGCCCAACCCGCGGCGTGCGGCGCGGGTCCTGCACTGAAATGCTATGCATTGGGAAGATCCCCCACGGAAATCGCCAAAGGATGGCGAGAGCAGGGCTGGTTCCGACAAATCAAAGTCTATCGCCTGCACCGTCATTGCAAAGGCTGGCAGACGACTTCCTGGTGGCGCTACCCCGCCGGACGCTGGCCTGCCCTGCCCCGGGAGCTGATCGTCCGGGCGCAGCGCGAGGCCACAGCCGGGAATCCACACCCCTACTGCATCACAACGTCCTCGCAACTCGCGATGAGTATCCTCTGCAACCTCGCGCCCATGCAGATCGCGTTATGCCACCTGGAGATCACCAGGCAACTAAGCCATACGGAACTTAGGGATATCCAGGCAGAGTTATTAATTCTCTACACTTCCCTCGAAACCAAAGAACCTTTCCATCCCGAACTCACCCCGACGGACTTACGTATTGCCCAAATGCTGGTAGAGGGAATCGGCCAGAATGAGATTGCGGCTCAGATTGGCCAAAGTGAAAGCACCATTCGCTCCCGGATCGCCGTCATGTGCAGACGGCACGGGGTACCCAACCGCAGGATGCTCTTGGCCCGCCTACTCAAAACCATCGAAAACAAGGGATCTGGGAGTAAACGATCGTTTCCGAACCAATTGTCACAATCGGAGTGAAAAGCATGCGCACGTTTATCCTGCGACTCAGCCTGGTACCGCTTTTATTCACCGGCCCTGCTCTTGCACTGGACGAACCTGGACAGGACTTGCCCTATCTAGGACGTTACCCTGGCAGCGTCATTGACGGGTACAAAACCACCCATTATGACCAGATCACCGTGCCTCTCGGCCCGTTGGGCAAAAATGGTTTGACCCGTTCTGAGACCGTAGCGGGTCAGGTGACGTACATTCGTTACAACGTACCCGAAGACCGCTCCCCCTTGGAATTCATCCTCAACTACCAACAGGCCCTGCAGCACGCAGGATTTCACATCCTATGGCAATGTGCCAACCTTGGCTGTAGAGTCAACAACGACGCCCCAGTAAACACTCTCCTATGGCGCGGCGCGCCAACCAATTACCAGGGGAATGTAGAGAACTTTTTATTTGAGAACGGTCGGATGTTGACCGCCGAGCATCACGCCACCGATGGCGTACGTACCCTGATTTTCATTAATGATAACACGTTGTTTGGACACTCCCAGATCGCTTCAGTGTATTCGGTGCAAACCAAACCCATGCAAGGCGGTTTAGTCAGCAGCGATGCCGGACACTTGACCAGTGCGGGCATGGCCGATGCCCTGGCTCAGCACGGCCGCTTCACCATGCACCTGCCCTTCGATTTCAACCAGGCGACCTTACGCGCGGATGCCCAATCCAGCATCATGGCGTTATTTCAGCTTATGCAGCAGCATCCTCCCCTGCGGGTACGCCTAGACGGGCATACCGATCCGGTAGGCACCGCCACCTATAACCAGAAGCTGTCGCTGAACCGCGCTCTAGCCGTAAAATCAGCGTTGACAGCGCAAGGTATAGATGGTCGGCGTATTGAGGTCACCGGGTACGGAGCCTCACGTCCGATAGCATCTAACAGTACCGACGACGGCCGGGCAAAAAATCGTAGGGTCGAAGTGGTCGCCCTCACTCCCGGCGCCACCGCCGGACTCCGGCCCGCAAGCGTGCCACCACCCACCATAGCATCTGCCCCAACCGAAATCCCCGGTGCTGCACTGGCGGCCAATGTCTTGGACACTGCCCGCAGCGAAACCAACTATCAGATACAGCAGGGCGTACGCAACCTGATTCAGGGCGTATTTGGAAACTGACTACATACACCTTCCGGACCACCATCACCAGAAGCGCCGAAACTTTTCTCCGGCGCTTTTTTTATGTCGTAACACCAGGCAATTTTAGCACCACCATAAAGTTACACAATGGCATACAGGCACGTTTACACTAATGTTACATATCGTCGCCCAATTTGACTATTACTAATATCTATTCGTGTTGTTCACGCTCAGAGTACCATGGTTTCAACCCACCTCACAGCTCCGGATTCACACCATTTTTTATAACGATATGGGAGTACCACTGATAATCATTGTATTCATATAATTACAAAATATGTTCAGTGATTACCGACCATATTGCGCGACTAATTTACCTATGCTTGAATGAGGTCGTGGTAGTCATCAATCCTTTCAGGAGAACCCATGAAACCAAACTTCGCCACTCCAATATTTCAGGCAGAACGCGGACAAGGCATGACAGAATATCTGATTATCGTCGCTCTTATCGCTATCACTGGTATTGCCGTATATTCGTTCTTCGGTCAGACCTTGCGTCATCAGATGGCAGGAATATCCCAGGAATTATCTGGTAAAAAGGCAGACTCTGAGATTGGATTAGCCCAAGGTACCGCCGGAGAGGCGACGAACAACGCGGGCAAGCAGAAGAACATGAGCGATTACAAATCGGATATGGGTAAGTAATTTTCTCTTCGCAGGACGGGGCATACCCCGTCCGTAATCTGCGGCTATACCTCCCGGTATGCCGTGACTATAACATATATTTTGGGGAGATGCAGTGTTTCCTATTCCTCGATCACGAGACGACTCTCCTGTCGCGGTAAGGCATGTAGAATCCGGACAGGCCGCGTTATTCTCTGCCCTTCTGATTCCCGTAGTGTTATTGGCGGCACTCTTCGTATTCAACACCGGACAACTATCCGCCATCAAACTGAAAACCCAGAATGCCGCCGATGCGGCCGCTTTCTCCGCTATGCAAATGGAAGCACGAGAACTCAATTTCATCTCCTACACCAACCGTGCAATGGTTGCCAATCAGGTGGCTATCGGGCAAACCATCAGCCTGGTTTCGTGGGCACATTATGTAAAAAGTCTTGGCCTGAACATTCAGAGAGCCGGCACAATTGCTTCTTTCATACCCTACGTTGGTCAAGCAATAATGATGATTACCAATGGTATTGCCAAAGCCGCAACCTTGCTGGATCAAAGCGTTTCCAACGCTGCCAAGGTGGCTCTTCCCGCTCTGGATATCGCCGATGCCGCACTTAGCGGTGCGCAAGAAATCTATCATCTATCCAACGGCGCTTTTGATCCCGGAACAGACAACAGCAAAGCAGGAGGCGCGATGACCGCAGTGGCTGAGCAGGTAATCAAAATCCATGATCCGGATGCCCGATTAAACGCCATTCTTTTAGCAAGCAATCTTGGGCAGTATTTCAAAAATCGTAGCGACCTTATCCAGCGTTGGGGAGGAGATAAGAATAGAGCGCAGGCACGCATGGCTTATATGATCAATGCCTCACGGGATGGGTTTACGGCGGCTCGGAATGATTTGCCGACACCGTTGCGTTTCTTTAGCTCACCAAATTTGTGGAGTTTTGGATGGGAATTTCGCCGTGCGGGCGGAACGCAGTTGGCCCCCAACCGAGATGGTCGTTATGTCTGGTCTGGGATGGATACACTGTCTTTCCACTACTGGCAGAGGAAAGCGGCACTTTTTGGCGGAAAGAAATGGTCTGAAATACCTTTAGGTTACGGTGCCTCGCAGACCGGTAATGGTAACAATTTTTCATACCCCAGCAACTACACCGAAACCCGGGCACAACCGCAAATGCATTTCCCCGCCGATGACCGCAACGCGCTTTTACCGGCCTATCAAAATTCCTGGAATGCCAATTCCGGCGCCTCTCGCATCGCCGCCAGTCTGCACCCGGAGGACCAGAACGGCATGGGCAGCACAGCACTTAAACGCCCCGGCGGCGATAGTAGTCGCGCGACGGCGGGTGGGATTACCCGTTACTGGGACTTCAATCGTCGCAACCAAAAACTCGTGGACGCCAACGGCGATCCATCAGACATCATGCCATTTTACACGGTGGTCGTGGAGCATGCACGGGGAAGTGTTCGGGATGCAGCAAACGCCCTGCGCATCCATCAAATGGCATCTCGCCAGGATATCAACTTGGTATTGCCGCAAAAGGCGCTAGAAGGTCAGGTACGCGCCGTTGCAAAAGCACAGGCCTACTTCCGTCATCCTGCGCCCATCTGGCAACGGAACGATAGATTCTATGAAAGAGGCAACCTGTTCAGCCCCTTCTGGGAAGCCCGTCTCGTCGACTTAGACGCGACTGACCGTATGCAATACGCCGCCATGCTCGGTCTGCACTAACCTGAGGACAATCCATGATCAAAGATAGAAATGTAATTCGCATCGGTCTGCAAATCAGCATGGCAGTTGCCTGCCTCACCCTCACCACCTATGCCGATGCGGAAAAAGTGACGGAACCGGTCCCCGATTCTCCCCATGCAAACCCGGCGTTACGCGCGAAGATTCGCTCTGGCCAGATCGGTAGCACTTTGGAAGAAAAATTAAAAACATTGCGTGAAGCGAGGGACTACACCAATGCGCCGGGCGACTTCACGAAAAATGGAGACGTTCCTGAGTACGATGTTATCGTTGCCGGCTTGAACCATTTCAAAAAATTCATTACCAACTATACAAACCCATCAATAACGGACTGGGACCGTGATTTAAAGTTGCCAGAAGGATGCCGATGGATTCCCAATCCTCCGGCACTCGCTCCTGTCATCATCAGGAGTGCTTCAGTGAATGCCCCAACCCATACCAGCAAATGGCACATTATCTCCTGTGTGGCGAAGGTCCAGTCCGGCAAAAAGATGAAATCTGTGACATATTTTTACCGTCTTTATGCCAGCATCACTAGCGGTTCAGCAGACGAAGCCCTCTCTCTCGCGCGAAAAAATCTACGAAAATACGGATACGATGAAGTAACGCTTCCCACTTATCCTCATGACCAAAATGATAGATCAGCCATATTTTCAGATAAGGGCCGTGCAGCGATAGCTGTTGCCGGTGCGTCTTCTGAAACCGTGCCGGCCACATACATTAACCACCCGGACAAACTAACTAAATATACGCCAATGTTACATAACTTGAAGAACTATTTACAAAATAATGGAAAAATCACCACCATAAGCATATATGAGGTTTCTTTGACCCCGTTGGATGCCCCACTAAAACCCATCCGCGGACTGGACACCGCCGTCGCCGGACTTCCCAAGAATCATTAATCAAAAAGATATGACACATCGGCCACTCACAAGCCTGCCACATACCTGTAGCGAACGCGGTCAATCCCTTACCGAGTTCGTCGTGGTGGCTGCGTTCGCGCTTATTCCACTTTTTTTCCTGGTGATCTACACCGGGAAATGGAGCTTCACCCAGTTACGGACTATCGAAGCGGCGCGCTACGTGGCATGGGAGCGCACGGTGTGGCGCAGTCAGCCACCGCAGGGACGGGGGTGGGTGGCCATTAAACCTGATGCCGATCTGCGGGATGAGGCGGCTGCGAGATTTTTCGGGCAACACGGTATGGCGTTAGCCAATACCGAGAACAGAACAGTTATAGACCCGATTCTGACCCGTCATGATGGTCGGCCTTTGTTACGTGACCTCGCCAATATTCAGGTGGCTACGCATGAGGAAACCATCTCCAGTGGAGTTTCTATGAACTTTTTGGGAACCATCATGAAAATTACGGACATTCCGTTGCGCATGACCGGACCCACAGTCGCCACCGTCAGCGTTCAACTGGAAGGACTGCCGGGGTATCGCTATCTACCGGACAATCCGCTCGCCAGCGGCCCCCTCTTTACCGCGCAGGCCGCCGTGCTCACGGATGCATGGACAGCCAACGGCCCTGCAGAGGAAGCGCAGACGGTAAAAAAGTTCCTGCCAACCGCGTATCTGGATGACGGGGCGATAAAAGCGGTAACAACCGTGGGAGGCACCCTTTTTCCTGAACTCAAACGCCTGGATTTCGGGCACGTCGATCCGGAAGTGCAGTATGGCGACCGCCTGCAACCTTATCCCAGTGGAGGCAAATAATCATGAACATCCGATCGATCATGTTCTGTATCGTTGCGATTCTCAGCGCCCCGACTTTGGCCGTGGCGGATGAGAAGGGACCACTCCTGCCTCCTCCAGACAACGCGGTCACCGAACCACTGGCAAGTCACCTTCGTATCAACGGCTTGGATATGCGTGCCGTACAATTTCATGTGGGTGCGGAGGAAGAACGGCTACGCTCCTATTTTGTAGAGGCGTGCGCAAAACTGGGCGGATCCTATACGGAAAATCAACTTCGCAATGAACATATTCAAGGGTGCATTACGCCACCTTATTCGTTGGCCACCCAGTGGCACATGGAGGGCGAGTCTGCCTACGGCACTCTCTCCAGTCTGCGTATGGATCAAAAAATGGAGCGCGACCCGCTACCTGCCGATTTGCCGTTACCGTCCAACGCCTCAGTATTGCAGGATGTGGAGACTACCGACGCGGGCATTCACGGACGGGTTTTGCATATACGTGCTGACAGTCCTGCCAAAACACTGCGCAGCACGCTCACAAACGCATTAATGGTACAACAATGGCAACCGGCTCCGGCCATGCGCAACAACCCATCCGTGATCTCCATGAATAAAGGGAACCGCCATCTGGACATTGTAATTGGTGAAGACGGTACCGATAACAGTCGCCTGGTGGTAGTTCTGGATCAACGTTAGGGGCGTGCCATGAACGAAAAAGGCCAGTCCAGCATCGAGTACATCATCGTTGCGGTTTTCGCCCTGGGATTGCTGTTTGTCGGCAATCCCAGCCCCATTACCCGGCTCCTGGAAGCACTGCGGACATTTTCCAGCGATTTTTCCTGGGCTGCGTCCATAGCCACTTTGCCATTCTGAGGAAACGCATGTCGACCCCGATTAAACCTGACTCCATAATGCGGCCGACTCTACAAAAGAAAAGTCGTGCTATCACCGGATGGATTCTTCTGTCATTCGCGGTGCTGGCCGGGCTTGGCGCAGCGTATCTTGCTGTGCATATCCTCAATGCCAAGGAGTCCGCTTTGAAGCAGCGCTTGCTAAGTGAAATGTCTTCCAAAAAGGAAATCACCGTTGCCGCGGTTGTACCGATTGAGAATCTGCCCGCGAATACCATCCTCACGTTGTCTATGGTCGCGCGGCGAAGAATCCCGGTCGACACCGCACCGGCCGGGATCATACGGGAATCCGATTTCAACAAAATTGAAAACAAAAGACTCCTGTTCCCGGCGGAAGGCGGCAAACCGCTGACACGGTCGATGTTCAGCAACGTGGGCAGCCCGGCGGATATTCTCGATGCTCATCACATCGCCCTGACGATTTCGGTCAATTCGGAAAACTCCTTCAATAAAATGCTTCGCCCTGGAGACCACATCGACATGCTATGGATCACGCCAGCCGATGTTCGCGCCAATGCAGCCGCAAGCACCATCACCAACCTACAGACCGCTCCTGCAGCGCCAGATGGCTCCTTGGCGCGATTTTTAGGGCAGAACCTGAAAGTTCTCGCGACTGGGCGAGAGATGTCTCCCAATAACCCTGGTGGAGCAGATGGCTATGGCACCATTACCCTCGAAGTCACACCGCAGCAGGCGCAAAAAATCCTGGTAGCCCAGAAAAGCGGGGAAATCCGTCTGGATTTAAGGGGTAACAACAATACTGGTGCCTGGCCAAAATATGCGATTTCGCTGCACGATATTATCGGATATCCGCACACCATGCCGGCTGGGGTGGAATATATTGTCGGTGGCGCATCGAATAGTGGTAGCACGACTATCCGCGACGTGCAAACCGCCGGAAATGCAGCGCAGCACGCGGCCCCCGGGAGCGGGGATATGACGCTACGGAATAAGGCTCAGAACGGCGAATTCACCGCTCTGCCGTTCCCCTATGTACCATCATCACCCACGCCTTGACAGGACATTTTTCCGATGAAATACATCCGTAACTCCTTGGCTGTGGCCATGGCAACCTGCGTCCTACCCGCTCTGACCTATGCTGGTGATCTCCTCAGTCTCGAGCAGCGATCTGATATTTCCATGTACGCCGGGCAGGTAAAAATCATCCCTACCAATACCGTGAAGCGGGTCGCCGTCGGTAATGGTAAAATACTCAGCGTTACCTTGGTTGACAACAAAGAATTACTTCTTCTGGCTGAGGGGTCTGGTGAAACAAATTTACACCTTTGGTATAAAAATGGGGCCAAAAGCGCGTCGCGAGTCGTCATCGCACCAAAAGATGTAGGTCGCACCGCCGAGGAAATATCTACTTTACTCGGGAACGGCACTCATACACAGGTCAAGGTGGTCGGCGACAAAGTTGTTATTGATGGTAGGAATCTATCGGACGAAACCATAAACAGAATAGAGAAACTCAAGGCGATTTATCCAAATGTTGTCAACCTCGCAGAAAAAGAATCGATAAGAATGGAGAAAGTGGTGCTTCTGGATGTAAAAATATTGAAGATGAAAAATGATTTTTTCCGCAGTCTCGGAATTAACTGGAACCAATCAATTTCCGGACCACAAGCTGGCATCGTCGGAGATTTCAGTTCTAATCCATACTTCCGCATGGATGTGCCATCCACAACCGGCACTGGCGGACCCCTTGCCAATTTTTCCTTCCCCAGTTCAGGGGTGCAAAACCTCCCTCTCAAGGTGGCCCCATTTGCGACCAATTTCGGGGTCATCGCCTCAGTGGCTTCCCGCATCAACTACGCACTGCAAAACGGTGATGCGTACGAAATCGCCAATCCCAAACTCAGCGCCAAAAGTGGCAGCAAGGAGCCAGCGGAGTTTCTGGCAGGCGGACAGATTCCCATTCCCCTGGCGATTGGATTTGGACAAACATCTGTCATTTTTAAGGATTTTGGCATTCGCCTGAAGTTTTCTCCGGTTGCGGATGACAGAAATAATATCAGCCTGAAGATATTCTCCGAGATAAGTAACATTGATCCAGCATTGAGCGTTGGTGGCGTACCCGGATTTTTTACTACCAGGACTCAAGAGGAAATCAACCTGAAAGATGGTGATACACTTGTAATGTCTGGATTGATAGATCACAGTATGGCCAATAATACCAGCAAAATACCAGGACTCGGAAATATCCCTGTTCTTGGCTACCTATTTAAATCTGAAGATTTCCGCAACAACGAGTCAGATTTGGTTTTTCTCGTCACACCCAAGGTAATCACTGCCGATTCCCTAGAGAATATCGATGCGGAATCTCATGGTCGTTATCTGGAAAACCTATATCGAATGCGTTCTGAAAAAGGCCTGATCCGCTAGGAGAACCTCTATGTTTACCGTTCGTGTGTCACATCCCAGAATCGGTACGCAGGTCATATCACCGAGCGACGGCGTTTGTCTTCTTGGCAAGGCGGAGCATGCCCATCTGCGCATGGAAGGCTGGAACGTCGGCAAGGAACACGTGCGTATTTACGCTGAACAAGGTGGTGTTTATATCGAAGGATTAGGAAGGTTCGGAGCAGTGCTGGTCAACGGCGAACGCATGCGAGCCTACGGTCCGGTGGAGGCGCACGACGAAATATCGATCGCGGGATACCGTCTGCAAATCATGCCGCGCTTTGATAACGTGACGGCATCCATCGAGGAATTTGCCTACCTTCCCCTTTCTGGTACCAAGCCACCCGACGGTGCGCCCGTTATCAGGCAATCACCATATTGGAACCAGCAGCTGACCGAGGAAGTTACCTGGCCAACCCGTCCCGTTTACGACGCTCACTGGCTGGTATTGGTGCGCGAAGTCCACGAAGCCGTGCGCAGTCAGATGGATTTGCGACGTGTCGACCTCGGGGCGCTATCGCCGGAGGAGCTGCGCCGTATCGTCGGCGAGTTGGTGCGGGAAGTCGTGTGGCGGATGAATTCACCCCCGGAATTCGACCGGCAGCGTCTCGTAAAAGAGGTGCTGAATGAAGCCGTCGGACTTGGTCCGCTGGAAGACTTTCTAGCGGATGAAAGCATTACGGAAATCATGGTGAACCGCTATGACGAAGTATTTATCGAGCGCCAAGGCAGATTGCTGGCTGCCCCGGCGCTATTCAGCAGTGAGATGGCGGTGCGGCACATCATCGACCGTATCGTTGCGCCCATCGGTCGGCGCATTGATGAAAGCGCACCGCTGGTGGATGCCCGCCTATCCGATGGTTCCCGCGTCAATGCCGTCATTCCACCGCTATCGTTGAAAGGCGCGTGCATCACTATCCGTAAATTTTCCAAAAAGCGGCTACAAATGGAAGATTTGATAGCTTACGACTCCATTGCGGTGCGCATGGCACATTTCATCCAGGTCTGCGTACAGCAACGCAAAAACATCATCATCTCCGGGGGTACCGGCTCCGGCAAAACCACCCTGCTCAATGTACTTTCCAACTATATTCCCGACCATGAACGCATTGTGACCATTGAGGATGCGGCGGAACTGCGCCTATACCAGCCCAATCTGGTCTCGCTGGAGGCGCGCCCGGCCAACATGGAGGGAAAAGGCCAGATTTCCATCCGCGAACTGGTGCGCAACGCCCTGCGTATGCGCCCTGACCGCATTGTAGTGGGCGAATGCCGCGGCGGCGAGGCCTTGGACATGCTGCAGGCCATGAACACCGGCCACGACGGCTCCCTCACCACCGCCCACGCCAACACGGCACGGGACATGCTGTCCCGTCTGGAAGTCATGGTGCTGATGGCGGGAATGGACATCCCCCTTATCGCCATTCGGGAGCAGATCGCCTCAGCAGTAGACATCATTGTTCAGATCACGCGCTTTTCCTGCGGCTCGCGCAAGGTGACCAGCGTCTGCGAGGTCACCGGCATCGAGAGCGGCACCATCCAGTTGCAGGAGCTATTCGCCTTCAAGCAGCAAGGCTACGACGCCGCCGGCAAGGTCAAGGGCGTCTTCCGCGCCACGGGCGCCGTACCAGAGTTCTATGAAGTGATGCGCGAGCGGGGCCTGCCGGTGGATCTGTCCATCTTTCAGGAGGAGGAACCCTTGCGGGGGCGGGAGGCGGGTTATGTGGCGTAACCCAGTAATCGGAATGGGGAATGGACCCGCTGCGGCGGTGGCGCCGTTACCGGCATCAGAAAGGGTGCCAGTATCCCCCCACCTCCTCTTGCAAAGCGCGGCCGGACGGCGCGAAGGCGGCGCCAGCGCCGTGGAGTTCGCCATCGCGGCCCCTGCCTTGCTGCTCGCGATCTTGGGCACCTTTCAGACGGCCCTGCTCTACCAGGCCCGCGCCCAACTGGAGGTGGCGGCCCAGGAGGCAGTGCGGGCCGGGACCTTGCACGGGGCAAGCCTGGGCGCCATCCGCGATGGCCTCGCCCGGGGATTGACGCCCCTCTATACCCACGGCCGGGACATGACGGCGCTGGCTCAGGGCTATGCCGCCGCCACCCTCGCCGCTCAGCAGGCCGACATCCACATTCTCAACCCCACCCAAGAGGCCTTTGCCGACTTCCAGGAGCGCACCCGCGATCCCGACGGCCACTGGGTCACGGGCATCCCCAGTGATCATCTGGGCTACCGTAGCGTCCAGCCGGGCCAGCAGAGCGGCCTTTCCATCCAGGATGCCACCCTCCTCAAGATCCGGGTGGTCTACCACCATCCCCTCATCATGCCCTTCGTGGACCACCTCTTCGCCCGCTTCGGCGGCGGGGCCTTCGCCCAGGCCCAAGGGGTGCAGGACCGCCTCCTCGACACCTTTCCCCTCTCCGCCGAGGCCATCTTCCGCATGCAAAGCCCCTTTACCCATCCCGAGGCGCTGCAGGCGCTTTCGAACCTGGGCAGACCGCAGCCAGGGCAGACATCTTCCGAGAATGCCGGAGAGGGCAGCAGAGAGAGCGCAAACCCAGGTACCGTTCCCGAACTGCCGGAATATGCCGACGAGGGTGCTTCTTGCGCCGAGGACTCGTCCCCACCCGCAACGGAGGGGACGAATCCATTGCTCGACTACATCAATCGGCAGGGCGGATCGGGATCGTCCAATCCTTTTTCCGCCGTTTCCGAATAGTCCAGGCCGTTTTGCCCATTTGAATGGAGGGAGCCATGTTCGCGAAACGCCCGATTCTCAGCTCGGCCCTGGTAGCCGGGACCGCCATCGGCGGCGCCTACCTGTACGCGGATTACCAGGATCTCTGGGATGACAAAAGCATCGAGCGGCGCGACGAAAACGCTGCGGATGTCCAACGCCCGGAAATCGGGGAAGCACAGCCCACGGTTCTTACCAACTCGGAGCAAGCGACCGCCCATGGTGCCGGCGAAGCCCCGGCCCAAGGAACAAGTCCCGGCACAGAGGCCCAGACCTTCCCCCTGCCGCCCACCGGCCCCATAGAGCAGCGGAACATTCCTTTCCCGAATCCTTCCAAGGAGGCGAGCACGTCCCTTGCGTCCCGCCCGTCCCGCGAGACGCCCATCCTTACGAACCCGTCTTCCGGCATGGCATCCCGCCCCCATCCGGCCTCCCGGGAAGGGAACCGGCAGGCCAAGCGCCCATCCCCTGCCGTGATGCCCGATTATCCGGACCAGAACCCCAAGCCGCCCCCTTCCCTCCCGCAGACACTCTGGGAGCGCGCCAGATCCTGGGCAGAGTCCTCCTGGCAGCGGGTGCGCCAGGAGGCCCGGGATTTCTTCGCCCCCCCACCCCCCGTCGAGCCGATCCTCCAGCGCAATCAACCCGCCGGGGCGGCTTGCGTTCGGAAAACGCCCTTGCCGGGTCTTTTTGCGGGAATGGATGGGGCGCAGACGGGTGCGGACGATCGCTTTGCGCTTTACCGCAAATGCGTGAAGGTGCGTTCCGGTTTCGAAAAGTACCTCAGCGACGAATTCCTCGCCAAAACCGAAGCGGTCGCCGGGCACGTAGGGGCGAAACCCGCCCATCTCCTCGCCGTCATGGCCGCAGAGACGGGGGGAAAGTTTCGGCCTAGCACAAGGAACGACATCGGCGCCACGGGGATCGTCCAGTTCACCAAAAGAACCGCGAAAGGACTTGGAACGAGTACCCAGGATCTGGCCGGGATGAGTAACACCCAACAACTGGACTATGTGCAAAAATACCTGGAGCAGCGCCGCGCCCGCGGCATCTCTGTAAAACTGGGCGGCCCGGTCAAGGGCCCCGTCCCCTTGGACAGCATCCCCCGTCTGTATGGGGCCGTCTGGTATGGGACCCCACTGGACAACGAAGATACCGTGCTCCACCGCTGGCCGGAGCGCCCCTACCTCCTCAACTGGAACATGGACGTGGATCCCCGCACCGGCAAACTCGAAGGGGCTACCGTCAATCCCGGAACGCGGCATGGCGTCAAGGGATACATCAACGGCAACGATCTGGTATGGTTCATAAAAAAGAATGGCACCCACGCCAACAAGGCCGGGTGCGCGCATTTCCTCGACTGATGTGGGAGCGTGTCATGTGGAAGAAACTGAACAAAGGGCTCATGGCCCTGCTGGCGGGGCTCTTCCTGACCCTGCCGGGCCTGCCCGCGGCCCAAGGACAGGAAACCCCGTCCGACCATACTTGGCAGGTCATTGTCGACCTGCGCCCCCTGCGCCTGGTGGGGGACAGGAAAAAGCCCTTGCCCGGCTACTGGCAGAAGCGCAACCTCGCCTTCAATGACCGAGCCGTGCCCCTGGCCAGGGTCCTGTACCCCAAGCCCGGCAAAGGCGTGGAGATCGGCATCAGCGACAGCCTCCAGGGCCATTTCACCGATACTCAAGGTATCCAGACCCTCTACCTCGCCTACAAGTACTTCGCCGGTAGCGAAGCGGTCAACCCCAACCCCTATTTTGCCCGCCAGCCCGACATGGCCTACTCGCCGAAATACAACGATGACGCCCTCATCCTTACCCAGGGCCAACGGATTCTCGGCTTTCTGCCCATGGACCGGCTGCCGTGGTTTCACTATCCCGTCTATCACGACCCCAAGGACCCAGATCAGGGTTTGGCACCGGACAATACCTTCATTGCCCAGAAAGACGACGAATTTTCCCCCTACACCTATGGTTTTACCCACCTCCCCAAGATAGGGGGCATGGGCGCTGTCTTCGCCATCGGCGGGCGAATGGGCTTTTGGGGGCGGCATGGTTGGGAGGATCATACGGGGGACTATATAGGTAACGTCTACACCGAAAACTACGCCCTGAATCTCCTGCGCTTCGAAGGGAATCGGCTGGTCCTGCTGGCCACCTTCCCCCATGCCCACGAGGTACATTTTTGCGGGATGCCCCAAGACAAAGGCTCCTTGCGCAATCAGGTCATCGCCTACCGTCCCGATCCCGGCGATCCGGCCAAGCTGCAATTTCGCATCCAGACCTATGCGGCCCCTTGCAATTGGCACAAACCGGCCATCGAGGTCCCCATCAAGGGCCCCTTGAAGCTGGTCAAGACGGAGATCGTCACCGTGACCCCCGAGGTGCTGGGGCCTTTGCTGCCCTTTCCCGGCGGCAAATCGGTGCCATGAGCCCGGATGGGCCTTTGTGGTCTCGCGACGGGAGATTCTGGTCATGAACCGATCGTCCCATTGGCATCATTTCGCCTTCGTCATCTGTTGCATGGGCTGGCTCGGCATCAGCCCGGCCCAGGCCCAGTCCATCGACGATCTGCCTTATACCCACACCTTAAATTGCAATGCCGAGCAGAAAAGTCCGGCGGTGGGAACGATCTGCGCGCAGCCGAAACCGAAGAATTTTGATGAATCGCACACCCTTCGCGGTGAACTGTTGCGTCAAGACATGTATGTCGTCGGCCTCTACCGCCGCGCCCTGGAGAACACCGCACCGGGCGGGCCCGAGCAGGCGAAGATCATTGCCGAGCAGGGGGCGTATCTCAAACGGCGCGACGCCTGCGGCCAGGATGCCCAGTGCATCCTGCGGGTGGAGCAGGCCCGCCACAAGGAACTGATCACGCTGACCCATAAGCTGCAAAAGGAACTGCCCTATGAGGACATCCAATCCTGGACCCGGGGCCTGGTGTTCCCCGATGGAAACGGCAAAGCCCAGCCCCTCGAGCAACGCCTCTTGCAGTCCTTTGATCAATATCCCATGCCCCATGTGACCCTCCCCGACGGCAGCACGGTCTTCTGGGGCTTTCTGACCGGGGCCGGGCAGGTGCAGTCCCTGGCCATCACCGATGCCCAAAACCATCTGCGCTTGCTCGGGGCGGCCGACGATCTCCTCCTGGCGGGTACCGATCCGCACAAGCTCCAACAGGCGCGCCTCGTGGTCTTCGTCCGCGATCCCCAAGCCTTGGCCCGCTATCTCCCGGTCGTGCGCGCCTGGGCGGCCGCGGATGTCCTGGGTTTCAACCGGAAGTGCCCGGGCCAGGACCACGCCCGCTGCACCGCGGCCTTGCAGGCGCCCCTGCCCATCCAGGCCTATAACCTGAATTGCAAAACCAGCAACGGCAAAATCATCCAGCAGCACTGCGCCCTTCCCTTGCCGCAGGTGCCGGATGACGTCTCACCCGGGTTGTTCTGGCAGTGAGCAGTCGAATCCATAAGTTACGCAGGATGTTGTTTTCACCTGACAGAAGGAGCGTATCCATGTACTTAAACACCCTGTTCCTGAACACCCCATCCCGTTTTGGGGCGTTGCTGATCCTGTCCACCGCGCCTTTGGCCTCGCCCGCCGTGGCGCAGGCCGGCCTGCCCGCCGCCCAATGCAGCCGGGCGGCCACGCCCACGGAAGGGGCCATTTGCGCCAACCAGGAACTCCACGCCCTGGACACGGAACTTGCCGAGGCCTATCACCACGCCTTGACCGCTACTAATAAGGGTAGCAACGAGCGTCAAATGCTCATTGCCGAACAGCGACAGTGGCTTACCATGCGTGATGCTTGCAAGGCGAATGTCGGGTGCTTGGCGGCGGCGTACCGCGAGCGTCTGGCGCAACTGCATCCAGGGGCGATGCTGGAGCTATCTCCGATCGCGCTTCCCCAGTTTCTGGCGATGCACCCAGACGCGGTCATTCAACTCACCAGTCAAAGTCCGGGCTGTATATACTGTACGGACCAGGATCGCAGGATTTTCGCTGAGGTGGCGGCGCATCTACCCGCGCATGTGGCCATCGCCCGGGTAGAGTGGACACCATGGTACCTTTTCCCCAAGGAAGTTGCTTCGCTTGCCGAATCCACGCCGGGAATTCCAATGATCGCGATATTGCGTAATGGAGAGGTGGTCGATCGCATTACAGGTGAGCAGAGAGACCCGGCATTGCTATCCCGAGCCATAGCCTCGGTGTTTCGGGAGTGATCGGGCTCAGGCAAAGACGGTCGCCCATCTCCCAAGAGACTGAACGGCGGCGCCCATGACGCTTAGAAGGTTGCCTGCTCCGCAAACACCCCCAACGCCCGCTTCAGATCCTCCCAGACCTTGCGCTTGTCGATGGGATTACGCAGCAGATAGGCGGGGTGGTAGGTGACGATCAAGGGAATGCCTTGGTAGTGCTGGGTCGTACCGCGCAATTGGCTGAGCGGCGTATCCACCTGAAGCAAGCCCTGCGCAGCAAAGCGTCCCAGGGCAACGATCACACGCGGCTGTAACAGCGCGATCTGGCGCTGCAGGTAGGGCATGCACGCCTGCACCTCCGGGCCCAGCGGATCGCGGTTGTTGGGGGGACGGCATTTGAGGATATTGGCAATGTAGGCGTCTTTGTCGCGACTCAGGCCCATGGCCTGGAGCATGTTGTCGAGGAGTTGACCGGCACGCCCCACAAAGGCTTCGCCGCGGCGGTCTTCTTCCGCGCCCGGCGCCTCGCCGACAAAGAGCCAGGACCCGCGCGGGTTGCCCGCACCGAATACGGCATGTTTGCGGGTTTCGCCCAGGGGGCATGCCTGACAGGTGCTGACCATGTTGCTGAGATCACGCCAGTCCAGAGTGGCGATGCGGGTGATCCGTTGCCGCTCCCCAGTAGCGCCGCTGGCCTGGGCTGCGGCGGGTGCCGGCGGAGATGGAAGGGGCTCGGCAGTGGGCGGCGACCGTGTGCCGTTCACCGGGATCGGGGTCGCCTCTGCGGATGAGAGTGCCGTCGCGGGTGCCGCACCACCCCCTACCGGGGCCCCCTCTTCGGCGGGGATCGGGAGTGGTTCCGGGCACCGCATGGACGTCTCCACAAGGGGCGCCGGAACCGACTCCGACGCTGATGGCGCAGGTACAGATCGGTTCGCTACAGCGCTAGCGTTGTTTGCCGTCGTTTTGTCCTGCGCCAGCTCCGGCGGCGGGTCACCGGGCACGGGCATGCGCAAAAGCTGCAGGAACTGGCGTTGTTCGTCGCTGAGGATGTCGGGCATGAGTCTATGCTAAAGGTCCGGCCCCTTGGTGGCAATCCTCCAGCCGTCCGCAAAGGGCCCATCGCAAGGCTATTCTTTGACAAAAAATTCAGTATGATAGTGAGCACGGGCCACACAGACTGGAACGCCACTCGGCCACCCAGCGCAAAATCCATCATCCTACAGGGAGCGTGAACATGGACAGCAATGACCTCATTGAATCAGTCAGTAAGGACGATCGTAATATCGCTGCGCTCACCCATGCCGGCGGTATCATCTTCGGGTTCATCCCGTCGCTCATCGTCTATCTCCTCAAAAAGGACAGCGGCTCCGCCTGGTTGGTGCAGCAAAGCCGAGAGGCGCTGAATTTCCAGATCACGGTGCTGATTGCCTGTGTAGTAGCCAGCATTCTCAGCACCTTGTTGATAGGCCTGTTCATTTTCCCGCTGATTTTCATAGTGAATTTGATATTCTGTGTGTTGGCCGCCATCAAAGCCAGTAATGGCGAGGTCTACCGCTACCCGCTCACCCTGCGTTTGCTGAGTTGACGCGTAGAACCAGAGAACACCCTTTCGGCTTGCGCCACTGCAGCGCGCCCCGTACCCTACGCCTTTATTTTGCATAACCAGGATGGGGTCGGCTGAATGTCTATTCTGCGGCTGGAGGCAGGGCAAGTGGAATGGGGTGGCCGGGCGCTGCTGGACCATGCCGAGTTGAATCTGGAGGCGGGCGAGCGGGTCGGCCTGATCGGCCGCAACGGTGAAGGCAAGTCTACCCTGCTGCAAGTGCTGGCAGGGCTCTGCCCCCTCGATGGTGGAACGCTGTGGGTGGCGCCCGGCATACGTCGGGCCTACCTGGCGCAGGAGCCGGAATTAGCCGGTGAGCACGACCTGCTCACCGCCATCAAATCCGGACATCCTGCCTGGCGGCACTTGCAGAATGCCGATGCGGACGATGCCCATGCCCATGCCCTTGCCGACCACCACGATGCCTGGCAGATCGACTACAAGGCAGAGGCCCTGCGCGACAGCCTGGGGCTGCCCGCTGAAGGCGTGGTCAGCGCCCTTTCCGGCGGCCAGCGCAAGCGGGTAGCCATCGCCGCCACCCTGGTCGCCGAGCCGGACCTGCTCTTTCTCGACGAACCCACCAACCATCTCGACCTGCCCGCCATCCTGGCGCTGGAACAATCCCTGCTGCGCCATCGCGGCACACTGGTCTTCGTCACCCACGATCGACGTTTTCTCGACCGCCTGGCGACCCGCATCGTCGAACTGGATCGTGGCATACTACGCAGTTTTCCGGGCACTTTTGCGGCTTATCAAAGCCGCAAGGCCGAAGTCCTCGCTGCTGAGGCTGCCGCCGACAGCCGTCTGGAAGGGCAACTGGCGGAAGAGGAGGCCTGGCTGCGCCAGGGGGTCAAGGCCCGCGCCAAGCGCAACCAGGGCCGCCTGCGCCGTCTGGAGGGGCTGCGTGAGGAGCGCGCCAGCCGTCGTCAGCAGCAGGGGCACGCCACCCTGCAAATCAGCACGGCGGATCGTTCCGGCGCACTCATTGCCGAGCTGGATCACGTGTCTTTTGCCTATGGTGGGCGTCCGGTCATCCGCGATTTTTCCACCCGCATCGAACGCGGCGACCGGGTTGGCATTATCGGCCCCAATGGAGCGGGCAAGACGACACTGCTGCGCCTGATCCTTGGCGAACTGGAGCCACAGGAGGGTACCGTCCGCCGCGGCACCAAACAGGAGGTCGCCTACTTCGACCAGATGCGCGCCACCCTCGACCCCGAGAGCCGGGTGTTGGACGCCATCGCGGACGGGAATGATTTTATCGACATCAATGGCGAACGCCGTCACGTGCTGAGCTATCTGCAGGATTTCCTCTTCCCGCCCAGCCGGGCGCGGGGGCTGATCAAGGCACTCTCCGGCGGCGAGCGCGCACGTTTGCTGCTGGCTCGCCTGTTTGCCCGCCCCGCCAATATTCTGGTGCTGGACGAACCCACCAACGACCTGGACCTGGAGACGCTGGAGGTGCTCGAAGAACGTTTACAGAGTTACGCCGGCACGATCTTCCTGGTATCCCATGACCGAGACTTTCTCGATAACGTGGTCACCCAGGTGATCGCCTTCGGGGAAGACGGCCAGATCAGCCAGAATGCGGGCGGCTACGAGGACTGGCTGCGTTGGCAGATGGAGTCGCAGCGCACGGCAAAATCGGTAGAAGGTGGCGGCGGCAAGGGTTCCGGCAAGCGGGATGGCGGCAAGGGCAGAAAATCCGCCATGAGCTACAAGGAAAACCAGGAACTCGCCGCCCTGCCGGCGCAGATCGAGGCGCTGGAGAAAGAAGAGGGTGAAATCGCCGCCACGCTGGCCCTGCCGGAAACCTACCAGAACCCGGAGCGCTTGCGCGAGGTGCAGGCCCGCGCCGATGTCGTCAGTGCATCTTTAACGAAAGCGTATGGGCGCTGGGAGGCGCTGGAAGAAAAGGCCGCCCGGGCTGCCGACTTTTAGGAAGAAGAATTTGGTGTGCCCTGCCCCTTGTCGCGCAGCAAAAAATGCAGGGCCACGCCGTCGACTACCGCCAGGAACAGGGTCGCGACCAGGCCCGCGGCCATGCTGACCCAGGGTCCGGGGGGCGCCTGGGGGTCGGGAACGAAACCCTGCCAGTGCCAGGCCATTCCGGTTATCCCATAGGCGATGATCAGCCCCGGAATCAGCAGCAGACCATCCAAGGCCAGCAGTACCAGCACCGCCAGCAGTACCAGCAGTACCATACCCGCGCCTTTGAGCAGCTCGCGCAGCCAGCGCAACCAGTCACGTGGTTCAGCCACGGTACACCCAAAGCACGATATCCCGGCGCGGCAGGGTGACCGGAGCCCCATTTTGGAAATCCAGGGTGGCGTTGGGCCAGAAGGCCGTGTCGGCGAAGCGCGGGGTCACCAAATAGGTTCCCGGCCAGTCGGGCGCGGCCACTGCCTGATGCCCTCCGACAATAATGGCGCGCGCCCCGGCCTCGTTCACATAGATGTGCGCCACAGGGATGCGGGTAAACACCGCCGTCGTCAAGATCCCCAGCAGGATCGCCACAATACCTGCCGTAAGTACTCCCGCGACCCATTTGTCCAGCCTGCTCAATTGCCGCCTCCTTCCGCCCAGATTTCCGCCTGGGTGGCCGTGATATGGTTCTCCTTGGAGGCACAGGCCTTGCCTCCGCACCAGCGTGGTGCAATGTTCAGCTCTTCCAGGGCGTGGCGCATGGTCACCCGGAACACGGGGGCCGACTCCACGCCACCGAAGTTCCAGTAGCGGGTACTTCCGCGCAAGGTTACCGCCATGACCAGTTTCGGTGCAAAACCAGGTGCAAATCCGACAAACGTCGCATTGGTCTTGTTCTTCAAAAACCCGTCTTTTCCGTTGGCCAGGTTGGCAGTGCCCGTCTTGCCCGCCACTGCATAACCGGGGATCGCTGCGAGGATGCCCGTACCGTTGGCAGCGCAGACTCCTTCCAGCCAGTGCCGCAGGTGCGCCGCGATGGCGGCGGGCATGATGCGCACGCGCTGCGTGGGCTGGCCGGCGATCAGCGTCGGAGCGACGTGATAACCCCCGTTGGCGATGGCCGCATAACCTTCCGCCAGTTGCAGGGTCGTCACCGACACGCCGTAGCCCAGCGCTATGGTGGCATGGCGCGCCTTGTCCCAGGTCTGGGGCGGAGGCAGCACACCACCGGTTCCACCTGCAAAACCCAGATCCGGCTCCTTGCCATAACCCGCCGCCCGATACATGTCGTAGATGGCCTGGGCAGGTGTTCGCAGGGCAATCTTGGCGGCGCCGATGTCGCTGGAGTATTTGAGAATATGCGCCACGTTCAGTTCATGGTGTACCACATCGTCGCGAATACAGAACCCGCCCACGGGCAGGCAGTGGGAGACGTTAAAGCGCTGGTCCGGCTGGATACTGCCCGTTTCAAGGGCGGCCGCCACCATAAATGGCTTCATTACCGAACCGGGCTCGAAAGCCTGGTGCACGGCGTTATTGACATAATCCATAGGATCGCCGCAACTACCGCGCGCATTGGGATTACAGGACGGCACGCTCGCCATGGCGAGAATCTGTCCGGTTTGCACATTCATTACCACCGCCGAGCCTTCGGTGGCGCCGAAATGTTGTTGCGCAGCCAGCAACGTCATGTAGGCCCAGTACTGAATCTGAGGGTTGATGGTCAGGTGCAGGTCGTGGCCGGGTACCGGCGCCTGCCGCGCACCGAGGAGGTGGAGCACTTCGCCCTGCCCGTCTACCAGCACCTTCTCACGGCCCGCCTTGCCCGACAGCCAGGAGTTATAGCCCATCTCCAGGCCGGCAGCGCCCTGGTGATCGAGATGTACCAAGCCTAGCAGCGGTGTGGTTACCGCCCCCAACGGATAATAAGTGCGACTGGTCTTCTGGACATAGATACCGGGCACATGGAGGGCATCGAGTGTGCGCCCCAGTTGCGGCGGCACCTGACGCAGGATATAGGCGAAGCCGGATCCACCGGACCGGACCCGCGCCGTCAGCTCGTCGGGACTGAGATTCAGAGCCTGCGCCACCTTGTTCCAGTCCTTACGGTGGGCATTGAAGATGCGCGGATCCGTCCAGATGGTCACGGCCGGCACATTTACCGCCAACGCATCACCGTTGCTACCGTAGATCACGCCACGGGCAGCGGGCAAAGGCCGCGACTGCAGATAGCGCATGCGCCCCTGAACACGCAGCTCGTGGGCTTGCCGCCATTGCAGTTCCGTATCCCGCGCCAGCACCACCACCAGCCCCAGAAGAATGACGGCAAGGAGCAGTATCGCCCGCCAGCGCGGCAGGATGCGTTGCAGGCTTAAGCGTTCCGACGGCATGCCCAGCCCCTCAGCGGTATTCCCCGGGCGTCCCTATGGAAAGGCAAGGGCACGCCGGCAGGACTTAGAATGAGCGCCTCCGGCGGTTCGCGGTTCTCCGCCCCACGAACGTCACAAGCCGCAAAGATGCTGGTCGGGATATCCATACTCAGTGCGCTATTGCCGCCTCCTTCGCAGTCTGGCGATGAATGGATTGCAGCCAGGAAACAGCCGGGGTATAGGCCGGATTCGCGCGCAACAATTGCAACAGGGTGGCTTCCGTCGCACGTTTTTCGCCTGCCCGCCACTGGGTGAGGGCGATTTCCATCTGCAGATTACTGCGCGGGTAAGAAAACAGCGGCCGCTGTAACCCGGCAGATAAAAAGGCTATACCCTCCCCGATGTGCCCCTGATCCACATAGGCCAGTTGGGCGATTTTGTTGCGCAGGCCGACACTTTCGGGATTGATCGCCAGGCCTTTACGCCAGGCCAGCAGCGCCAACCGGTCCTGCTGCGCCTTATCGAGGCCGAGCAGGGCGCCCTGCTCCAGATAGAGCGTACCGATGGAATTCCACACGCCCGACTGCTGGGGAATTCCCACCAGACTCTGGCGATATTGACTGAGCGCCGCCTTTACCAAGGAACGGCGTTGGGCAATATCCGGCTGCTTTCCGCGCTCTGCGAGACTGAGATAGGTGTTGGCCAGATACACATGGGGTTGGGTCGCCAACGGTCGTACCAGCGTCAGCACATCCGCCGCCTTGAGTAGAAGCACGGCACGCTGGTTCGCGTTGGGGATCAACCGGTTGAGCCAGCCGTTTTCGCTCAGCAGGGCGAAAGTCGCGCCATCGGCGGCGAGGTTCCAGGAAGCCGCCACCACCGCCAGCACCAGGAGCGCTTGCGCGATGAATCCATGGTTAATGCCGATCCGTGGTAGCAAGGGCGCAGTCTCGGTCTGGACACCGTAGAACCGCCAGGCACGTGCCAGAAAGAGGCCAGACAGCAGGCTCAGGGGTAGATTGTAGAAAATGAAATTCCCCAGGGCATGGCCGGTAACGGCGAAAACCCCGAGTACCAGACCCAGGGCCTGCAAGCGGCGTTCATCCGGCACCTGCAAGACCTTGCCCGCGCGGTAAAGCAGACGGTACAGGGCGTACATCAGGGTCGCGGCAAAGCCGAGGAGAACACCCAGATTGATGAGCCCTCCCTCGGCCAGATATTCCAGGTAATCATTGTGGGCGTAAGTACCCGCCGACGCCAATTCGCCGGGCAGACGATAGGCAGGGTAATTCAGAAAATATGACCCGAGGCCGGTACCCAGCCAGGGATGGCTGAGAAACATATGCCAGGTCGCCACCCACATCAACCCGCGGGAAACCGTAGAAATGTTATGGGTAATGAAGCCTGGCGCCAGATGTCCCAGAAGGTCATAGCCCTGGGGATAACCCAGCAGGGAAAAGCTGATCAACGCCACCGCCGTTATCACCGCCATACGCGCCCAGCCGCCCGGGCGCCTTCCAAACCCCCAGAAAACAAAAGGCATCGTACATATCCACGCCAGCAACCCACCCCGGCTATTCGTGGAAAAAAACGCGAGCAGGATTACGGTAAGCGTGGTGAGATAAAATAACCCGGCCATGTTTAGCTGAAGCGCCCCAAAGCGCGTACCGCGTTTCTCATCGTCGATGAGGTAAACGGCAAGAATGGGGAAAAACAGGAGATTCAGCCACGCCGCGAAACTGTTGGTATCCAGCAGCGGACCATAAGGCCGCAAGCCGGATAGCCCAACGCCCTGCCCCATCCAGTGGTAATACTGCCAGAGCGCCATACCGCTCAGAATCCAGGCACTCAGCAAGATCCCTCGCCAAAACCAGACCCAGGCCTGTTCTGCGACCGGCGCCGGAATCATCACGCTGATGAGAAATGTCAGTGGCAGGGCACCCAATACCCAAAAGTAGAACCAGCTCGTGTAAGGTGATCCGCTCCAGAACAGGGTCAGGCCAAACCACAGCAGCCAGAGCAGCATGAAGATCGGCAAAAACCCGCGCGGCCAGGCCAGTCCTTCCCCCAGGCGCGGCCACCAGACCAGTGCACCCCAGACCATCAAAACCATGCTGGTGACGGCCAGCAGGGGGATCATCTGACCGTTGTAATACCAGGAAAAAAAATAAGCGATCAGGGGAAAGGCCGCATAGAGCCCGGCCCGATAGGAGGGTACGGCAGGATTCACTGATCGTCTCCAGCATGTTGTGGGCAACAGTAATGGCCGTCAGCCCGGCGGACCGCTTCCTGTAGTGGCAGATGCCGGTTGCAGCGCGCGCATCGCACCAGCCGATCTATCCGTGGCGCCCGGGGGCGGCGGTGCTGCCGACCATACCAAAGCAGCGCCACAAACACCGTTAGAATCAGCCACTTCAACATAAGCACAGGTACCCGTGTGGTGCGGACTGACAGCGCCATGCCATCCGCGGATCCACCACAAAAAGCGACTCGACGATCGCCAAGTCCTTGTGAAAAAGGCCCGACAATGCGGGCCTTTCCTCAATTGGTCGGGGCGAGAGGATTCGAACCTCCGACATCCGCCTCCCGAAGGCGGCGCTCTACCAGGCTGAGCCACGCCCCGATGACATACATCAAAAATCACGCCGCACGGCAAATGCCGCCAAAAAAGCAAGGGCTTCCTTCTCCACACCTGCCGGGAACCCGGACAGGCAAGCAATGGCCTGATCCGCCTTTTCCTTCGCGACGCGCAAAGTGTAATCAATTGACCCCGTTCTGGCAATGATTTCCCAGACGGTTCCAAAGACGGCTGGCGCATTGCCGCACAGTGCTTCACGCAGAATGGCCTGCTCCGCCGCCGTAGCATGCTGCATGGCGTGGATATAGGGCAGGGTTGCCTTGCCTTCCGCGAGATCGTCGCCGCGGTTTTTACCCATTTTCTCGGCACTGGTGGAATAATCCAAGGCGTCATCCATCAACTGAAAGGCGATGCCGAGCAGCGAGCCATATTGCGCCAAGGCATTCTCCGCAGCGGCATCCAGGTGGTTTACCAGCGCCCCGATACGGGCGGCGGCCTCGAAGAGCTTGGCAGTCTTGGCTTCTATGACCGCGAAGTACGCCTCAGGGCTCAGATCGGCATCGTTGGCATTCTCCAGTTGCGCAACCTCTCCCTGGGCAATAACGCTGGTGGCCTCCGCCATGGTGGCGAGGATACGCATGTCGCCGTCCTGTACCATCATCTCGAAGGATCGGGCGTAAAGAAAATCCCCGACGAGGACGGCGGCGGCGTTGCCCCAGCGTTGATTGGCAGTCGCATTGCTGCGCCGCAGTTCGGAACCATCGACTACGTCATCATGCAGCAGCGTCGCGGTGTGGATAAACTCGACAACAGCCGCCAGAGAGATCGGACGCGGGCCACGCTCACCGCCCATACGTGCGGCGAGCAGCAGAACAATAGGCCGCAGCCTTTTGCCACCGGCGTTGATCAGATAAGTCCCCATGGCCGGAATGGTCGGCACCCCCGAACGCAATTGTTCCTGGATAACGCTGTTCACCGCAACCATATCGGCCCGTACGAGGCGGTTGACTTCCTCCAGATTCATGCCCTTGCTGCTCCCTGCTGTCTGCCTCAGCACCTGCCACACACCGGTATGGTGCGGAGCCGTTGATTGCAGGCGATTGTCGTTAGCGCGGCACAAGCTTGTCAAGCGCGGTCGTCCGCCTTATGCGCAGCGCCGGACAACCCGGCCGGGATCTCCAGGTGGCGTGATCTGGCCAATCGTCTCAATACTTCCGGGTCGCCATTCCAATGTGCAAGAGTATCCCACAGGGGGTGCGGGCCGAGGTCTTCACCTACCCGCAACATGCGTTCACGCAAGGTTTTGCCACCACTGCCCACCGCCAGAAAGAGCAGTATCAGGGTATTGATATAATCCTCGCTACGGCGTTGCTGGTAGGTGATGCGCAGAAGTTCGGCATACAACGGCAGTCGCCGCGGTTCATGGGCGATAGCCCGCCACAGGATCGCCATGCCGTAGGCCGGATCATGGTTGCGGGACACCAGGGCCAGCGCCATCTCCGCCGTCATGACGGCATCCGGAGTTCGCACGTGCGGAAGGGGGATGGCCATGCCCACTTTCTCGGCAAGCACGAGGAGTTCAAGATTGCCGGGATCCTGACTCAGGCCGGTATTTACCCGTTCCTGCCACCAGGATTCGTCCATAGGGGCAGCCCCCGGCTTTTCTCCCAGACTTTCGAGCAACTCGGCATAGCTGTCGATATCGGCCATGGCAAGATAGGCATCCAGGAGCATGTTGATGGGTTTGGTCACATGCGGATTGATATCCACATACCAGCGCAACACGGTCGCGGCCTGCGCATAGTGGCCATACTCCAGGTAAATGGTCGCTTCGTTGAGAAGATCGTCGATGCTGAGCGCTTGCTGCTCGGCACCACCGGTAGTAGTTACGGGTGGCGCAACAGCATCTACGCTGGACACTTCGGGTCGCATCTGCCGCACGTCTGTGGCGGGTGCCGAACGCGCTGCTGAGGAGACTGGCGCGCTGCTTTTGTTCTGTAAACGGCGGCGCCGTGCCCGTAAACGGATGAAAACCTCCACCAGCAGCAGCAGGACGACAACGATTTCCAACAGTAACATTACACCTTGCATAGGCACCTCGAGTTCGACCAAACATGTCCCTGTATTCCCGCATACAAGGGGGTATTAGTCGAAAGCCCGGGATTCGCCAGAAGCGACGCTTTACGTATCCTCCGCCATGCCCAACTCCTTCAGCTTGCGGGTGAGCGTATTGCGCCCCCACCCGAGTTTGTGCGCGGCGCTCTGCTTATGGCCACGGGTATGTTGCAGGGCCGCTTCCAGCAGACAGCGTTCGAACAGCGGCTGAATTTTGTCCAGCAAGGCTTCTTCACCACCAGCGAGGCGCTGCCGTACCACCGCCCCCAGCAGCAGGCGCCAATCCTGGGTGTTCGGGTCCGATATCATGGCGGACGCCGGCGACGCGGCCATTTCCGGCGGCAAATCCGTCACCTGGACCTCGCGGGTGGGTGCCATCACCGTAATCCAGCGACAGACGTTTTCCAATTGGCGCACATTACCGGGCCAATGCCAGTTCATAAAGGCGGTCTCCGCCTCCGGACTCAATATTCGCCGCTCCACATCCAGTTGCTCCGCGCTACGACGGAGAAAATGGCGGGCCAGACGCGGGATGTCCTCCCGCCGCTCGCGTATGGGCGGAAGATGGATATGGATGACGTTGAGACGGTGGTAGAGATCTTCCCGGAAGCTGCCATCGCGCACCTTGGCTTCGAGGTTCTGGTGGGTCGCGGCGAGGACGCGGACGTCCGCACGCTGGGGCGCGTGGCCACCGACCCGATAGAAAGTACCGTCGGAAAGCACCCGCAGCAGGCGCGTTTGCAGGGCGGCCGGCATATCGCCGATTTCATCCAGAAAGAGGGTTCCCCCGGAGGCCTGCTCGAAGCGACCCTGCCGGGTCTGCACCGCCCCGGTAAAAGCGCCCTTTTCATGGCCGAAAAGTTCCGATTCCAGCAACTCGGCGGGAATGGCCGCCGTGTTGATAGCGATGAAAGGTCCGCGCGCACGGGGGCTGTGCCGGTGCAGCGCACTGGCCACCAACTCCTTGCCGGATCCCGATTCACCGGTAATCAGCACATTGATCTGTGAGCGCGACAGTCGCCCGATGGCACGAAACACCTCCTGCATGGCCGGAGCCTCACCGATCATTTCCGCCGGATCGCTCTCCTCAACACCCGCCGCACTCGGTCCCGCCCCACTGCCGAGGGCGCGCCGCACCAGCGTAACCGCCTCGTCCATGTCAAACGGCTTGGGCAGATACTCAAAGGCCCCACTTTGAAAAGCGGCGACGGCATTGTCGAGATCAGAGTGCGCCGTCATCACGATCACCGGCAGTTTTGGCCAGCGCGACTGAACTTCGCGCAGAAACGCCAATCCGTCCAGGCCGGGCATGCGCAGATCGGTGACAACGGCGCCCGGCTGCTCACGCCCCAGGGCCCGCAGCGCGCTGTCGGCGTCTGCAAAGCTGCGCACCAGGATATCGGCCTGAGTCAACGCCTTCTCTAAAACCCAGCGAATGGAAGGATCGTCATCGATAATCCAGACCTGTGTCATGCGGATGCCTCCCGGTGCGGTGACAGGGGCAGGGAAACGGAAAATACCGTTTCTCCAGGTTCTGAATGGCAGTGGACCACGCCGCCATGCCCACGCACCAGTCCCTGTGCGATGGCGAGCCCCATTCCCATACCCTCGGCACGACTGGTGACCAGGGGCAAAAAGATCCGTGGCAGCAGGTCCGGGGAGATTCCCGGGCCGTTGTCGACGACATCCACACGCAGCGCCAGGCGGAACTTGTGGTGCAGCAGGGTAACGTAGCGTTCGACCCGGGTACGGATCAGGATTGCACCGTGGCGGTCCAGCGCCTGTTGGGCATTGCGCATCAGATTCAGAAAAACCTGCACCAGTTGCTCCTGATCCGCCATAAGGTCGGGAATGGAGGGGTCGTAGTCGAAACGCACGGCAATACCGGTGGGCAATTCCGCATTCAGCAGGTGACGCACGTGCTCCAGCACCTGATGGATATTCACCTCGGCAAAAACTGGGCGGCTACGGGGCCCCTGGAGGCGATCCACCAGATGATGCAGGCGATCCACCTCATGGAGAATGACGCGGATGTAATCTTTCAGTTCCGGACGTTGCAACTCACGATCCAGGAGCTGCGCAGCGCCACGCAAACCACCGAGGGGGTTTTTAATTTCGTGGGCGAGGCCGCGCAGCATCTCCTGCGCTGCGCCGTAAATGCGGTCCTGCATTTCCTCCTCGGCGTGCCGCGCCGGCAGTTCCATGGGCCGCATTTCGATAATGAGGCCGTCGGTTGGTGCCGGTGTCACCACCAAATCCACCACGGCGCCGCCGCCCTCACTCAGCGCCAGGGGCAGGGCTCTACGCAGAGTCGCCGCATTCGCCGCAATGGTATCCGCAAAAAGTGTGGCAAATCGCTCTTCGCCAACGACACTGCATAGCGCCGGCAAATATTGTCCCAATGCCTGGTGCTGGCTGATGCGCAGCAGATTCTCGGCGGCGGGATTCATATACCGGATGTGGTAACCCGCTCCCAGAATCAGTACCGCTGATTCCAGGGCGTCCAGCACCATATTCTCCGTGGGCAGGGTGGCTATGTTTTTGCGGCGCGCCATGCAAGCTCCGATTTTATGATTCACCAAACAGGCTCCGTGCTCAGTAAAGCAAAAAGCGCACCAGACCATCAGGAACGCAGCCCCTGCACCCCGGCATACCATGGACATACTTCTGCATCCCCGGCGCAAACACCAGGCATACCCTTATCGTGCGGCAGCCGGTTGCAGACGCATATGATGCACCATAATAGTGCATTTCGGACGAGGCGCCTAGCGCCACTGGCGGCCGACCTTTTGGTCGCGCTTCCCAAGGACGGTATTTTCAGCGACTATCATCCATCCATGTCGTCGGGCTCACAGGAACACTCCATGACCTATTGCCTCACCACCCACGTCACCGGGGGTCTGATTTTCTGCTCCGACTCGCGGACCAACGCGGGCACCGACAATGTCAGCATCTACTCGAAAATGCATCACTTCTGCTGGCCCGGGGATCGTTTTCTCTGCCTGCTTTCAGCGGGCAATCTGGCGACCACCCAGGGCGTGGTCAAGCGGATGCAGCAAGATATCGATCAGGACGCCGAAACCCATCTGCTCAATCTGACCAGCATGGCAGAGGCGGCGGATTATGTCGGCCTCATCAATGCCGAGGTGCAGCGCAACCAGGCCAACCGTGATACCGCCAACACCAATTTTGAGGCGACCTTCATACTCGGCGGGCAGATCGGGGCAGAAATGCCAGCCACCTACATGATCTATCCACAAGGCAACTACATCCATGAATCATCGGACCATCCCTTTCTGCAAATCGGCGAAATCAAGTACGGCAAACCGATCCTGGACCGCGTAGTCAGGCCCGACCTCTCGCTGGAGGCTGCAGCACGCTGTGCGCTGGTCTCCATGAATTCCACCATGCGCAGCAATGTCACGGTAGGCCCTCCGGTGGAACTGCTCATTTACCACGCCAACAGCCTGCAGGCGGGGCGCTACCTGACCTTTTCCGAAGAAGATCCTTTTTACCGCAGCATCGGTGAACGCTGGAGCCAGGGGTTGCTACGGGCGCTGGATGACCTGCCGCGCTTTGCCTGGGAAAGTGCGGCCACGAGTCCCACGGAAACGACAGAAAACGGCGTCCGTTAACGGACGAAATCAGCCCTGCACTACGGCTGAGCCAAGCGCACCGTATTGGTGCATATCTCTTCTTGACTGCGGCACGGTCCCGCCGGAAATCCGCCATTCGGGTGCAACCGGCATCCAAGGACCACGAACTGCGGGAAATGTGATGGTTGGTGACCGGAGAACGAGGCGATCGCCCAGCCGGCATCTGGCATAATCTTTGCTGATATCATCCCAGCGACCACAGCACAGCCCGATCCGGCACCGGAACGAGGACGTCGTCTCACCGCCATATTCAGAAGCGTGAGCGTGCATCACGCGAAGAGGAGAACTGGTTTATGGATTGGCTGAGCAAGCATTATCAACAGCAGAAGAGTTACGATGAACTGGTAGGCGAAGGTGGGGTGCCACGTCTGCCCGCAGCCCCCCTGTTTGACTACCTCAGCACCCTGGACGGTAGTGAACTGCGTGCCCGCCGACAGGCCGCCGATGCCGCGATCCTCGCCATGGGTATCACCTTCACGGTGTACAGCGAGGCAGGCGATATCGACCGCGCCTGGCCCTTTGATATCATCCCCCGCATTCTCTCCCGGCGAGAATGGGTGCGCATCGAAGAAGGGCTCAAGCAGCGTTTACAAGCCCTCAACCTCTTTATCGACGACATCTATAACGCACAGCGTATCGTTGTGGACGGTGTTTTCCCGGCCGAGGTCCTGGCCAGTTCCCGTAATTTCCGGGAGGCCTGTCGCGGCGTGCGTCCACCTTTCGGAGTCTGGGCCCACATCTGTGGGAGCGATCTGGTCCGCGATGCGGACGGCACGATCTATGTTCTGGAGGACAACCTGCGGGTTCCCTCCGGCGTCTCCTACATGCTGGAAAATCGACAGATCATGAAGCGGCTCTTTCCTGAACTATTCAAGTCCTCCACGATCCTGCCCGTGGACGACTACCCCAACCGGCTCTACGACACCTTGGCCGCGCTGTCGCCACGCGAGGGTGAACGGCCCGTGGTCGCCGTGCTTACCCCGGGCATCTACAACTCGGCCTACTTCGAGCACAGTTATCTGGCGCAGCAAATGGGGGCATATCTGGCGGAGGGCGCGGATTTCTTCGTCAGCAGGGACGATATCGTTTATCTCCGGACCATCTCCGGTCCGCAGCGGGTGGATGTGATCTACCGCCGCATCGACGACGAATATATGGACCCCGAGGTCTTCCTCTCCGATTCCGTTCTGGGTATTCCCGGATTGCTGCGCGCCTGGCGACGCGGCACGGTCGCCATTGCCAACGCCCCCGGTGCCGGGGTCGCCGATGACAAGGTGGTATACGCCTTCGTGCCCGATATCATCCGCTACTATCTGGGCGCCGAACCCATCCTGCCCAACGTGCCGACCTACTTGTGCATGCGTGACGCAGACCGCGATTATGTACTGAGTCACCTGCACGAACTGGTGGTCAAACCGGCCAACGAGTCAGGCGGTTACGGCATGCTCATCGGACCGCGCGCCACATCCGAAGAGCGTGGGCGCTTTGCGGAACTGATCACCGCTAACCCGCGTAATTATATCGCCCAGCCCACCCTGAATCTTTCCACCGCGCCAACCCTGGTGGAAGACCATCTGGAAGCCCGCCATCTCGACCTGCGCCCCTTTATCCTGCAGGCGGACAAGCTGTATGTGACCACCGGCGGCCTGACCCGGGTGGCCATGCAACCGGGGTCGCTGGTGGTGAACAGCTCCCAGGGCGGCGGCAGCAAAGACACCTGGATTGTCGATGAGGAGGCCCCATGCTTTCGCGCGTAGCTGAAAACCTGTACTGGATGGCCCGCTATCTGGAGCGGACCGAAGACATGGCCAGACTGATCAACGCCACCACACTGCTGCTGCTCGACCTGCCCCAGGGCGCCGAGTTCGGCTGGGACATTCTCTTGCAGGTGACGGGCGACGCCAAACTCTACACGGAACACTACGGCACGCCGGAGGAAGGCCGCATCATGCGGTTTCTCATTGCCGACGAGCGCAACCCCAACTCGGTGATGGCCGCCATCCATCAGGCCCGGGAGAATTGCCGCACCTTCCGCGACCTGCTTCCCGCCGAGTTCTGGGAGCGCCTGAACACCCTTTTCCTCTTCGTCCGCGAACATGCCGACACCAGTTCAGACAGCCGTCATGCACGTTATGCCTTTCTCAGCGAGGTCATTTCCCGACGCCACGCCCTGGTTGGGCTGCTCATCAGCAGCATGAGCCAGGACAACGTCTACCAGTTCATCAAGCTGGGCCGCAACATGGAACGCGCCGACATGACCACCCGCATCGTCGACGTGACCAGCGCCGTGATTCTGCCCCAGGACCAGGGGCTACAGAAAACGACCACCAGCAGCCTCTGGCTGGGCGTATTGCGTGCGCTCAGCGCCTTTGAGATGTACCGCCGTCATGTCTCGGTACAGGTGCGCAGCAATCAGGTGGTAGACTACCTGCTCAAGGATAACAAGTTTCCGCGCAGCATGAAGTACTCCCTGGGGGAGATGGAGGTGGCGCTCGCCTATCTGCCCAACGCGGGCATCCCCGCCGAGGCCGTGCGCCGCGCGCGGCGGCGTCTGGATGTCCTGAAACTGGCGAATTTGCGCCCGGACCTGCTCCACGAGTACCTGGATCAGGCACAGAAAGATCTCGCCATGGTGCACCGCACGATTCACGACACCTATTTTGCCCGGGATGATACCGGTTTCGGCGGAGTGCCGAGCGGGCTGCTCCTGAATGCCGCGCAAGCCTGACCGCAGACGCGGCCCCACCCACTTCGGAGGAAATCATCATGGGCATCCATGTCGTACTGCGCCACCAGACCGAGTATGACTTCGACCGGCTGGTGGAAATCCACCCCCATGTGCTGCGCCTGCGCCCCGCGCCCCATTGTCGCACCCCGATCCTGGCCTACTCCCTCCATGTCGAACCGGGCAAGCATTTTCTCAACTGGCAACAGGACCCATTCGGCAACTACCAGGGGCGCCTGGTCTTTCCCGAGCGTGCGCGCTCGCTGAAGGTGGAGGTAGAGGTCATCGCCGATCTGACCGTGATTGACCCCTTTGATTTCTTCATCGAACCTGAGGCCGAACACTGGCCCTTCGCCTATGACCCCATTCTCCGCAAGGAACTCGCACCCTACCTGGAAGAGGAAGAGGCCGGCCCGTTGCTACGGCGTTTTCTACTCGATATCCGCCGCCAGCGCCAGCGTACCGTGGATTTTCTCGTGGCCATCAATCAACGCCTGCAGGGACAGATCGGCTATACCCTGCGCATGGAGGCCGGGGTGCAGACACCGGAGGAGACCCTGGAAAAGGCCAGTGGCTCCTGCCGCGACAGTGCCTGGCTGCTGGTGCAGGTGCTCCGCCACATGGGCCTCGCAGCGCGCTTCGTGTCCGGCTATCTGGTGCAACTGGTAGCCGATCAGGCGCCCCTGGACGGACCCGCAGGCCCCGCCAGCGATTTCACTGATCTCCATGCCTGGGCAGAAGTTTACGTCCCCGGCGCCGGCTGGATCGGTCTCGACCCGACCTCCGGACTGTTTGCCGGAGAGGGCCACATCCCGCTCGCCTGTACCCCGCATTATCAAAGCGCGGCCCCCATTACCGGCGCCACCGGTGCCTGCAAGGCCGAGTTTCACTTCGCCAACACCGTGACCCGCCTGCTGGAAACGCCTCGCGTCACCAAGCCGTACACCGACGGGCAATGGGAACAGATCATGGGCCTGGGCGATGCGCTGGACAAGCGTTTTCAGGCCGCCGACATGCGCCTCACCATGGGCGGCGAGCCCACCTTCGTGGCCACGGAAGGAGTGGATGCCGCCGAATGGAATCAGGACGCCCTTGGCGACCACAAGCGGGAACGCGCCGAAACGCTGGTGCGTCGCCTCGGCCAGCGCTTCGCGCCCGGCGCACTGCTGCACACGGGTGAGGGCAAATGGTATCCCGGTGAACCGCTGCCGCGTTGGGCGCTCGGTCTATACTGGCGCAAGGATGGTATCCCCCTGTGGGGCGATCCCCGACTGCTCGCCGATCCATTGCACGACTACGGCTGGCAGGCCGATGACATCCACAATTTCGCCTGTACCCTGACCCGCTATCTGCAACTCGACAGTGACCGTCTGCTGCCCGCTTACGAGGATGCCTGGCATATTCTGCATCAGGAGGGCCGCACTCCGATCAATATCGATCTCAGCACCCATCGCCTCGACGACCCGCTGGAACGCCAGGCGCTGATCGGCAAATTGCAGGCGGGACTCGATCAGCCGGTGGGCTGGGTGCTGCCCCTCGCCTGGGAATGGAAACAGCAGCGCTGGTACTCGGCGCCGTGGAGTTTCCGGGGCGGGCGGCTGGTTCTGCTGCCTGGCGACTCCCCGCTGGGCATGCGTCTGCCCCTCGACAGCCTGCCCTGGGTCGTCGAAGCCCATAAAAAATGGCAGCCGGACCCTGACCCCTTCGCGCCGATGCAGCCATTGCCGGATATCCACGGCGATATCGCCGCGCGCTACAGCCATGTCCCTGAAGCGCAGCCATCGTCCACGGCGGACCAGCAACGCTGGGAGGAGATCCCCCATACCGCAGTCACCCTGGAAATCCGCAAAGGCTGCCTGTACTGCTTCTTTCCGCCCTTGCAGGTGACGGAACACTATCTGTACCTGCTCAGCGCGGTCGAACACAGCGCCACCGAACTCCATATGCCGGTGGTCATCGAGGGTTATGCGCCGCCCAGCGATCCACGGGTGGAGAAGCTGCTCGTCACCCCCGATCCCGGGGTCATCGAAGTCAATATCCATCCTTCCACGCACTGGCAGGAGATGGTGGAAAAGACCACGGCCCTCTATGATGACGCCCACGCCTGCCGGCTGACCGCCGAAAAATTCATGCTGGACGGGCGCCATACCGGAACTGGCGGCGGCAATCACATGACACTCGGCGCCGCCACCCCCGGCGACAGTCCCTTTTTGCGCCGCCCCGATCTGCTGCAGAGCCTCATCACCTACTGGCAGCACCACCCGGCCCTGTCCTACTTTTTCAGCGGCATGTTTATCGGCCCCACCAGTCAGTCGCCGCGGGTGGATGAGGCGCGCCATGAGGCCCTTTACGAGCTGGAGATCGCTTTTGCTCAGGTGCCGCCCGGCATCGTGCCGCAGCCATGGCTGGTGGACCGTCTCTTCCGCAATCTGCTGGTGGACATCACCGGCAACACCCACCGCGCCGAAATCTGCATCGACAAGCTCTATTCGCCGGCCGGGGCCGCCGGCAGGCAGGGACTGGTGGAACTACGGGCCTTCGAGATGCCGCCCCACGCCCGCATGAGCCTTGCGCAGCAACTGCTGGTGCGCAGCCTCTTGCTGCGATTCTGGGAAACCCCCTATCGCCATGAACTGGTGCGCTGGGGCACCACCCTCCACGATCGCTTCATGCTACCCCATTATATCTGGGAAGATCTGCGCGAAATTTGCGCGGACCTGCAGGAACACGACATTCCCTTCCAACTCGACTGGCTGGCGCCCTTCTCCGAGTTTCGCTTTCCACGATACGGTCACATCCGGATCGGCGAGATCGACATCGAGTTGCGCGCCGCCATCGAACCCTGGCACGTTCTCGGCGAAGAGATGACGGGTAGCGGCACGGCGCGCTATGTGGACTCCTCGGTCGAACGGCTGCAGGTACGGGTAACGGGCATGACTCCGGGGCGCCATGTGCTCGCCTGCAACGGACGACGGGTGCCACTGCAGGCCACTCGTGCGCACGAAGCGCAGGTGGCCGGGGTACGCTACCGCGCCTGGCAACCGCCATCCGCGCTGCACCCCACCATTCCGGTGCATACGCCGTTGACTTTCGACCTGATCGACACCTGGAACGGAAGTAGCGTAGGCGGTTGCAGCTACCACGTCATGCATCCCGGCGGGCGCAATCCGGAGGCCTTCCCGGTCAATGCCTGGGAAGCGGAGGCGCGGCGCCAGAGCCGCTTCACCACGACCGGCCACAGTCAGGGTCCGCAACCGGAGCCGATCCTGCAGGGTCAGGGCGAGAGCCTTTTCGTGCCAACCGGCAGCGGTGAGCACGCTTGGCTGCCCCCCCATGCGGAAGATCAACCTGACTATCCCCATACCCTGGACCTACGCATGGCGCGGCCCATGGCATCGAGCTGAAAGGCTGCATCGAATATGGCACGCTTCCTGCTACATAAATACTGATCATGGTCATGTGATCACTCCTCCTCAAGTGGCTTCCAGGGCGGTTATTCCGCCCTTTTTTTCGTCCTCAGGGCGAACGTCATTGAAAATAATATGTAGAACAATATGTTAAAAACACTCGCCATTCTCGAACCAAGCGTCTCCCGGGGATAGAGCACCCGCGCTGCACTGGCGCACCCCCAGGATCTGCACCATACTTGTGCAATGGCGCACCACTCCAGCGCACCCTATTCGGGGTGATTGCACACGATCATCTCCATGGTAGAACGGCAGGCGACTGGAGCAGCAAATGTCAAACTGGCACAGGAAATGCTAGTTTCATGGTGTACACGGGGTCTTCCCCATAGCGAACCGCGACGACCGATGCCGGTCTAACCAATCGCAGACGCGGCAATGCCGCAAGGAGTGGCAAATGGCGTTATTCGACCGTTACCAGGAGCGTTTCCTGCAGCAGCAGGAAGTCACCCTTTCCATCGATGAGTATCTGGACCTTTGTGCCCGGGATCCCATGGCTTACGCCACCGCCGCGGAGCGGATGCTGGCGGCCATCGGCGAGCCACAGGTGGTGGACACCCAGGCTGATCCCCGGCTGTCGCGTATTTTCATGAACCGTAAACTGCTCACCTATCCCGCCTTCAAGGACTTCTATGGCATTGAAGACGTGGTGGAAAACCTCGTCGCGTATTTTCGTCACGCAGCGCAGGGACTGGAAGAGCGTAAACAGATTCTCTATCTGCTCGGTCCGGTGGGCGCCGCCAAATCGTCTCTGGCGGAGCGCCTGAAAAACCTGATGGAGCACTATCCCATCTATTGCCTCGCCGCCCATGGCAGGGTATCGCCACTCTTCGAGTCACCCCTCGGTCTCTTTGACCGGGATGAGGATGGCCCGGTGCTGGAAGACCGCTTCGGCATTCCCTCCCGCGCCCTCAATGGCGTAATGTCGCCCTGGGCCGCCAAACGGCTGCGCGAGTTCGGTGGTGACATTCGTAAGTTCACCGTGCACCGCCTGATGCCGTCGCAGTTGCACCAGATCGGCATCACCAAGGTGGAACCGGGCGACGAGAACAATCAGGATATTTCCAGCCTCGTCGGCAAAGTGGATATTCGCAAGCTGGAAGATTTCTCCCAGGACGATCCCGACGCCTATGCCTATGCGGGCGGCCTCAATGTCGCCACCCAGGGCGTGCTGGAGTTCGTCGAGATGTTCAAGGCGCCCATCAAGATGCTCCACCCCCTGCTGACGGCCACCCAGGAGGGCACCTACAACGGTACCGAAGGTTTTGGCGCCATGCCCTTCCAGGGCATCATCCTGGCCCACAGCAATGAATCGGAATGGTCTGCTTTCCGCAACAACAAGCGCAACGAGGCTTTCCTCGACCGCGTCTATATCGTCAAGGTGCCCTATTGCCTGCGCGTCACCGAGGAGACGCAGATCTACCGCAAGCTCCTCGAAAGCAGCGCCCTCAACGCCGCCCCCTGTGCCCCCGACACCATGGACATGCTGGCTCGTTTCTCCGTCCTCAGTCGTCTCAAGGAACCCGGCAACAGCAGCCTGTGGTCCAAGATGGAGGTCTACGATGGCAAGTCCCTCAAAGATCGGGACCCCAAGGCCAAAAGCCTGCAGGAGTATCGTGACGCATCCGGCGTGGACGAGGGCATGGACGGCATTTCCACGCGCTTCGCTTACAAAATCCTGTCACGCACCTTCAACTTTGACGGCGACGAGATAGCGGCCAACCCGGTACACCTCCTGCATGTGCTGGAAACACAGGTCCGTGCCGAACAGTTTCCGGCAGAACTGGAATCCCGCTATCTCGCCTTCCTCAAGACCGAATTGGCCCCCCGTTATGCCGAGTTCCTCGGTCTGGAAATTCAGAAGGCCTATCTGGAGAGCTATGGCGATTACGGCCAGAATCTCTTTGACCGCTATATCCAGTACGCCGATTTTTGGCTGCAGGATACGGAATTCCGTGACCCCGATACCGGGCAACTCATGGACCGCAGCCTGCTCAACGAAGAACTGGAAAAAATCGAGAAACCGGCGGGCATCGCCAACCCCAAGGATTTTCGCAACGAAGTAGTAAACTTTGTGCTGCGGGTCAAGGCATCCAACGACGGCGTCAGCCCGGCCTGGACCAGTTATGAGAAGCTGCGCGCAGTCATCGAGAAGAAGATGTTTGCCAATACCGAGGATCTGCTACCGGTGATTTCCTTCGGCAAGAAGAGCTCCTCGGATGACGAACGCAAACATCAGGACTTTGTCGCACGCATGACTTCCAAGGGCTACACCGAAAAGCAGGTACGCCTGCTGGTGGACTGGTATATGCGTTATCGCAAGCATCATTAGAGGCTGTGCCATCGCAAAGAGGGCCAACGGCCCGCGCTTCGACCTGTCCCGATCTCCTGCCCGCACCCGCGGGCTTTTTTTGCCGGGATGGCCGACTCCACCGGCGCGCAGCGGATAGAGCGCACTATTTTGGTGCGCTCGGCATTCCCGGCCTCCTGTCACAATCCATAAGCCCTTATTTTTCGTTATCCTGCCCGGCTTGCACACTTATTGCTTGACGCTATCTGAGTAAGCACGGGGCGAACAGCCCCATAACGGGCAAAAAAGGAGCGACAAGATGCAGAAGGGAGCGAAACACCCATTTTTACCGGTGGCGTCGGGAATCGGCGCATGGATATGGTTGGCCAGCCCGCTGGCCCAGGCCGATACCACCCCACCCTTTAACAGCGGCGATACGGCATGGATGCTGAGCTCCACGGCTCTGGTGCTGCTCATGACCGTCCCCGGCCTGGCCCTCTTTTATGCGGGCATGGTGCGCAAGAAAAATGTCCTGGCCACGGCGGCGCAGAGTTTCGCCATCACGGCCCTGGTTTCCGTACTGTGGATGTTCATAGGCTACTCACTGACCTTCACCTCAGGCAATGCGTTCATGGGCGGGCTGAGTCGACTTTTCCTCAACGGCATGGGCCTGGATTCCGCCAATGGTCTGGCCCCCACCATTCCGGAATCGGTGTACATGACCTTTCAGATGACCTTCGCCATCATCACGCCGGCCCTGATTGTCGGCGCCTTTGCCGAACGGATGAAGTTCTCCGCCCTGCTCTGGTTCACCGGCCTCTGGTCGTTGCTGGTCTATGCGCCCATCGCGCATATGGTCTGGGGCCCAGCCGGCTGGCTGGCTGCGGATGGCGTCCTCGATTACGCGGGCGGCACCGTGGTGCATATCAACGCCGGTATCGCCGGGCTGGTCGCAGCGCTCGTCATGGGCAAGCGGATCGGTTACCGCCATGACACCATGCACCCCAATAATCTGATGTATACCCTGATCGGCGCATCCCTGCTCTGGGTGGGCTGGTTCGGCTTCAACGCCGGTTCGGCGGTCGCCGCCAGCGACCGCGCGGGGATGGCCATGGCTACCACCCAGATTGCCACCGCCGTGGCAGCCCTCTCCTGGATGTTTGCGGAATGGCTGGCGCGCGGCAAGCCGACGGTGCTGGGCATGACTTCTGGCGCCGTAGCCGGTCTCGTCGCGATCACCCCAGCCTCGGGTTTTGTCGGCCCCATGGGTGCATTGTGGATCGGTCTTGCGGCGGGCGTCATCTGTTTCTGGGCTGCGGTCTACCTGAAGAACCGGTTGGGTTACGACGATTCTCTGGATGCCTTCGGCGTCCATGCCATCGGCGGTATCATCGGCGCGTTGCTGACCGGCGTTTTCGCGGTGAAAGCCATCGGTGGTACAGCGGGTATGCTGGAAGGGAATACCGGACAACTGCTCATTCAGGCGACGGGTGTTGGTGTCACGATTGTCTATGACGCCATCGTCAGCTTCATCATCCTCAAGGTCATCGACTGGACCCTGGGCCTGCGCGTCATAGGGGAGCAGGAACGGGAGGGGCTGGACATCACCCAGCACGGTGAGCAGGTCTACGAATAAACCGCGTTCCCGGTGGACCGTCCATGGGGGAGGTCCACCGTAACCATCCGCCCCATTTTAGGTCATAATGAGGGTGAGGCGTCGCCACCAGGGAGTCTGCCATGAGCATGATCATCGACCGGCGCAGTTCCGGAACCAGATCCACGGCCAATCAGGATCGTCTGCAAAGACGTGTCCGCGCCCGACTCAAGGTCGCTGTCGAAAAAATGGCCCGCTCCGGCTCCATTGAGGATCTGGCCAATACCGACCAACCCGTTTCCATCCCCACCCGCGATCTCCATGAACCCAGCTTTCGCCGCGACCTCGGCGATACCTCCTGGGAGCGGGTGTTACCCGGTAACAAGGAATATCAGCGTGGCGACGAAATCAACAAGCCCGAGGGGGGCGGTTCCGGCAAGGGTCGGGTGGGGTCTCCCGACGGCCTGGGAGAAGACGAAGTCGCCATCGTCCTCTCCGCCGACGAGTTTCTGGACCTGCTCTTCGACGGACTGGCGTTACCCAATCTGCGTAAAATGGCACAGGGGGATATCCAGGCCGATCAATGGCGGCGGGCGGGTTTCATCAAGGACGGCAGCCCCTCCCGCATGCACGTCGGCCGCACCATGCGTGCCGCCCGTGCCCGTCGGCTGGCTTTGCGTGCCGGAAAACGCCGCGAATTGCAGGATCTGCTGGATGCTCGCAACGTCCTGCAGGAAGAGATTCAAGACCGTCTGGCACAGAAGCAAGATGTCTCCGTAGAGCAGGAGCGCCTCAGCGAACTGGATCATCAGATTGACGCGTTGGAGCGCAAAATCAAAGCGATTCCATTCATCGACGAGGCCGACCTGCGCTTCGCCCATATCGACCAGCAACCCCACCCCATTACCAACGCGGTGATGTTCTGCGTCATGGACGTTTCGGGCAGTATGGGTGAAAAGGAAAAAGACCTGGCCAAGCGCTTCTTTCTGCTGCTGTATCTGTTTCTGCACCGGCATTATCAGGCGGTGCAGATGGTCTTCATCAAGCACCACAGCACCGCCTCGGAGTGCAGTGAACAGGCCTTTTTCGGCGCCCGCGAGGGAGGTGGGACGCTGGTCTCTCCGGCCATCATCCTGAGTGAAGAAATCATGCAACAACGCTTCCCCCCGGATCGATGGAATGTCTATCTGGCACAGGTATCCGACGGTGATAATTATTTTGCCGACAACGCCGTGGTGGAAGAGCACCTTCTGAACCTGCTGCCGCGCCTGCGCAACCTCTTCTATCTGGAGGTCAACCGGGACAGCGAGAGTGATCTGCTGCGACTCTACGATGCCATTGCCCAGGACTTCCCGGAGCTGGTCACCGCCCGCGCCAGCGAGCGCGAGGACATCTACCCGATGTTCCGGACACTCTTTGCCACTGAGGAGACGCCAAGCCATGTCTAGGTTCCTCTTTACCGACAATGACTGGACCTTCGCGCGGATCGATGCGGTCACCGAAGAAATTGCGGCCATCGCCGCGGAAGAACTTCAGCTCGACACCTATCCCAACCAGTTGGAGATCATCAGCGCCGAGCAGATGCTCGATGCCTATGCCTCCATCGGGCTTCCGGTCTATTACGCCCACTGGTCTTTCGGCAAGCAACGTGCCATCGAATCCGGGCAGTACCGTCGCGGCGAAATGGGTCTGGCGTATGAACTGGTGATCAACAGCAATCCCTGCATCAGCTACCTCATGGAAGAAAACACCATGACCATGCAGACTCTGGTGATCGCCCATGCGGCTTACGGGCATAACGCCTTTTTCAAGAACAATGTCTTCTTCCGGCAATGGACGGATGCGGAGGGCATTCTGGATTATCTGGCGTTCGCCCAGCGCTACATCGCCCGCTGCGAGGAGCGCTACGGGATCGAGGCGGTAACCGACGTATTGGATGCAGCCCATGCCATCAGCCGTAACGGCGTGGATCGCGGCCGCCGTCCGCGCCAGCTCTCGGCCCGCGAGGAAGAGCAACGCCGCGAAGAACGTGAACGCTACCTGCAGCAGCAGCTCCTGGAAATATGGCGCACCCTGCCTCCGCATGACACCAGCCAGCCCGTTGATGCCAACGTATTCCCGCCAGCCCCCCAGGAAAACCTGCTCTATTTCATCGAAAAAAACGCCCCACACCTGGAGGGCTGGAAGCGGGAAATACTGCGTATCGTGCGCAAGATCTCCCAGTATCTCTACCCCCAGGGACAGACCAAGATCATGAACGAGGGCTTCGCGTGCTTCGTGCATTACCATATCCTGCACAGCCTGCATGCCCGGGGGCTGATTACCGACGGCACCCTGCTGGAGTTTTACGCCAGCCACACCGCCGTCACCTTCCAGCCGGACTTTGATGATCCGCGCTACAGCGGAATCAACCCCTATGCCCTGGGTTTTGCCGTGTTCCAGGACATCAAGCGGATTTGTCTCGCGCCCACGGACGAAGACCGCCGCTGGTTTTCCTTTGCCGGAGACCCCGACTGGCGCAAGCAGATTCACTTCGCCATGCGCGAATTCCGTGACGAAAGCTTCATCCTGCAATACCTCTCGCCCAAGGTCATGCGCGACCTGCACCTCTTTGCCCTGAGCAACGACCCAGACGCTACGGCGTACCGGGTCAGCGCCATCCATGATGACTCGGGCTACCAGTATCTGCGCCAGGCTTTTGCCCGACAAATCGCTGAAAGCACCCGCCCGCCGGACATTCAGATCGTGTCTGTGGATCGCTGGGGGACCGACATCTGCGTCTACGGCAGATGGATCCTCAGCCCCTCGATCAGGATGAAGCCCAAAAGACCCTCCATTTGATTCACACCCTCTGGGGGTATGATGTGCATCTGAACATGGAAGAGCTTTCCCTGAGCGAATCCGGCACGCTCTGAAGATCCGATTCCGACAACCCCAAGGGTTGCACCATAATAGTGCATAGCGCATTGATATGGTGCACCAAATGCGGTCACTTCCTCGCCATTTTTCAAAAAACGTTACGTTATAGCCTGTTATAAGTTGGCACTAAGTTTGCTAGAAGCTCCCTGTAATTTCACACCAAAGGGAGCAGCAAACATGAAGAGTTCCAAACGGAGTTATGGTCATAAAATCATTCCGCTGACTGTACTCGCCCTATCGCCGCTGGCGATCGGGACTGGCCACGCATCGCCACTGGCCCTGCCCAGCCCGCTGACCTTCGAGGCGGGTCCACTGGGTAAACTCAATGTGCAAGGCGTGGCGAGCGGCTATGGCATCTGGCAGGACAACAAGTTCGCCCCCGCCGCCTCCGGCCCGGCAAACACTCCGGCAACCAAATCTGCGTCCGCCGACATCAGCAACGGTCAGGTGATCATCCAGAAGAACTCCGGTCTGGTGCAATTTTATCTGCAGGCAGGGGCGTATAACGTCATGACCCTGGGCTCCAGCTATTTCTCCACCGGTACCTTCACTCAGAACACCTTCGGCGCCCTGCCGGTCGGTTATCTTGAAATCGCCCCCACCGATAACTTCAATGTCCAGATCGGCAAACTCCCGACCCTGATCGGCGCCGAATACACCTTCAGCTACCAGAACTGGAACATCGAGCGCGGCCTGCTCTGGGGCCAGGAGAATGCCGTCAACAAAGGCATCCAGGCCAATTACACCATGGGGCCGGTCACCGCTTCCTTGTCTTGGAATGACGGTTTCTACTCCGATCGCTTCAACTGGGTGACGGGCGCCCTGACCTGGGCCATCAACAAGGAAAACAGTGTCTTCTTCCAGGCTGGCAGCAATATGGGACATACGAATTTCGCCTATTCGTCCATTGCCACCACGCCGCTACAGAACAACGAGAGCATTTACGACCTGGGTTATACCCATACCGGCGCAAACCTCGTCGTGACGCCTTATGTGCAGTATACCAGCGTGCCGGCGAGCGCAATTCAGGCGCTGGGTGCCGGCACCAGAAAGACCAGCACCTTCGGTGCCGCCATTCTTGCCGATTACAGCCTGACGGACAAAATCTCCGTCGCCGGGCGGGTGGAGTACATCAGCAACTCCGGCACTGCTACAGATGGTGCCGCCAACCTCACCGGCTTCGGCCCCGGTTCCCATGCCTGGTCGCTGACCGTGACGCCGACTTATCAGGACGGCGGCTTTTTCGCTCGGGCCGAGCTTTCTTATGTTACAGCATCCATGCAGAGCGGCACTGGTTTCTCGGGTACCAACGGCCTCGCCCAGAACCAACTCCGGGGCATGGTCGAAACCGGCTTCATGTTCTAACCCCCGGGGTCGTTGCCCCCGAGATGTTCCAACCCTGCGCAAGAGGTGTCGTCATGAAATTGATTACTGCCATAGTAAAACCCTTCAAGCTCGATGATGTCCGTGAGGCATTGTCGGCAGTCGGGATCCAGGGCCTCACGGTCACCGAAGTCAAAGGTTTCGGGCGCCAGAAAGGTCATACCGAACTCTACCGCGGCGCGGAATACGTGGTGGATTTTCTCCCCAAGGTCAAAATCGAGACGGTAATCAGCGATGACGTCGTCGACCAGGCCATTGAGGCCATCGAAAAAGGTGCCCGCACCGGCAAGATTGGTGACGGTAAAATCTTCGTCTCTGAAGTGCTGGAGACCATCCGTATCCGCACCGGGGAATCCGGCAATGATGCACTGTAATCACCTATAACCGTTTTACAACCGCTCCGAATCCTTATAGGGAGGAATTTCTTCATGTCAGTAGCTTGGCTTAATACCGGCGACAATGCGTGGCAGCTTACCGCAGCGACCGTCGTTGGCTTGCAGAGTGTTCCCGGGCTCGTCGTCCTGTACGCGGGCATCGTCAAGAAGAAGTGGGCCGTCAACTCCGCTTTTATGGCCTTTTATGCCTTTGCCGCAGTACTGATCGCATGGGTCCTCTGGGCCTACAATATGGGTTTCGGTAATCAGTGGTTTCCTTTTGTCGGCATGCCGCATTCCATCATCAGTATGCAGGATGAACTCAAACAGGCCCTGATCCCGGCCTCCAACACCAGCGCCGCCTTTCCCATGTCCACCATGGTATATTTCCAGTTTGTCTTTGCCGCCATTACTCTGGTGATCATGGCTGGCGCCGTATTGGGACGGATGAGCTTCAAGGCATGGATGATTTTCGTTCCCTTATGGCTCACCTTCTCCTATACCGTTGGCGCCTTCAGTTTGTGGGGTGGCGGTTTCCTCTCCAGCCTCGGCGTCATCGATTACTCCGGTGGTTATGTCATTCACCTCTCTGCAGGTGTCGCGGGCTTTGTGGCGGCCGCGGTGATTGGACCACGCCTCGCGCGTGACCGTGAAAACTTCCAGCCCAACAACGTACTGCTGATGCTGGTCGGTGCCGGTATCCTCTGGCTCGGATGGAACGGCTTCAACGGTGGTGATCCCTACGCTGCCAGCCGCGATGCCGGCGCGGCGGTGCTGAACACCAATATCGCCACAGCGGTCAGCGTCATCGTCTGGACCATCATGGATATCTTCTACTTCAAGAAGCCATCCGTCATCGGTGCTGTACAAGGCATGATCACCGGGCTGGTGGCTATCACCCCCGCGGCAGGTGTGGTCGATGGCTGGGGCGCGATAGCCATCGGCATCAGTTCCGGCATCATCCCCTGGCTCAGCATGAATCTGCTCGGTAAAACCGCGCTCTTCCGCAAGGTAGATGACACCCTGGGGGTCTTCCATACCCATGCGGTGGCGGGTCTCCTCGGTGGTATCATGACCGGTTTACTGGCGACCAAGGCGGGCTGTGCAGCTTTCGCCCTGAGCACCCCGGGCGGCGCCATCGAGGGCAACTGGCATCAGGTCTGGTTACAACTCGTCGGCGCAGCATTCATCATCGTGCTGAATATCATAGTGACGTACGTTCTGCTCAAGCTCATCAGCCTGATCGTGCCTCTGCGCATGACGGAAGAAGAGCTGCTGATCGGCGATGATGCGGTGCATGGCGAGGAAGCCTACGCCTTTTTCGGTGACGGCGAACGCCGGCCGGTGACTGGTGACTGAACGCTACCCCCGACATCTTTACGGTTATAATACGACACGGCGGGCAACCGCCGTTTTGTATGCCATCATGGCACCCCGACATCACTGAAGAAGGGCCTGCATCATGACCAGGATTCTTGTTTTACAGCATCATCCGGAAGAGGGGCTGGGAAGCCTGCACGATATTCTTGCGGCACAGGGGCATCGAACGGGCGTATATCGCCTGGATCTGGGCGTGCCGGCTCCCGATGACTTGGCCGACTATGGCGCCTTGATCATCATGGGTGGACCCATGAGCGTCCACGATACGGACCGGTACCCGTGGCTGCTCACCGAGCAACGAATCATTCGTCGGGCAGTGGTCGAAGAACTCCCCGTCCTGGGACACTGTCTCGGTGCGCAACTGATTGCCCAAGCGATGGGCGGCCAGGTAACCCCTAACCCGGATGGCCCGGAGATCGGCTGGTGGCCCGTCACCAAGACCCCGGAAGCAATGGGCAGCACCTGGTTAACAGAGCTTCCCGACACGTTTACGCTCTTTCACTGGCATGGCGAGACCTTTTCCCTGCCAGCCGGTGCAGTGCCCCTGCTTTCCAGCGACCTTTGCGCCCAGCAGGCCTTTGCCATCGGCAAGCACTGCCTGGCGCTTCAAGGCCACCCGGAGGTCACTCCCACCACGGTGCAAGCCTGGACGGAAAGCATGGCGCATGACTTGCAACAAGCCGGTGCGGGCGTACAGAGCCGCCAGACCATTCACGACCATCTGGAGCGCCGATGTGAAGCGTTGCTGGCCAGCGCCGCGGCCATCTACCGCCCGTGGTTGGAGCAGTTACGCTGACCGTTCAGGGCCGCGCAATGGCCTGCCCTACATACTGCCCCATCCAGTGCTCGATCTCTTCCACCTCACGGAGGTGCCCATACAGACCGATACGCGCCGAAAACTTTGTCACCGCAGCACCCTTGGTTTGCAGGGTGATCAGGATGGCGTTACCCTCTGGATCGTAGCCATGCACTTCTACGGTACTGGGATTGATCTGTTTGGATCCGGTAAACCGCATCCCCGCCTGGGGCAGTGCCCTCTCCGCCGCTGCCGTGACGACGCTGAGAGATGCCGGGTAAAAAGTATAGTACGGTACGGGGTTGACTTGCGGAGCCCAACTGGCGGTACAGCCACTCAACCCAAGAGCCAGCACCAAAGAAGCTACTGCAAGGCGTAAGGATAAGGTCATAGCATTCTCCATAGCGAAATTATGAGGCTGGTCCGGGGTGAACCCGGCTTTCCCATTATACGGCAAAAGACCGCGCAGGGGATTCCTTCGGGAAGGGACTCACCATAACGGCGCCCCCGCTGCCGGAGCAGGCATCGCGATCGATCAGGCCGGTGGGTGTACCCCATTCACCACACTGGCATACCCGTGGGATTTTGCATCATAATGAAATGTAACTGGCTCAAGACGATATAAGGAGATGATGACCATGAACACTGCACGCTGGTTAATGATTGCGGCACTGCCCCTGACGCTTGCGGGCTGCGCGAATAATCCCTACGCCACCAACGGCACTACGGCCAACACGGCGGGCGGCTCCCTGCTCGGCGCCGTCGCGGGCGCGGTCATCGGGAATCAAACCGGGTCGCCGCTGGCTGGTGCCGCCATCGGTGCCGGGCTGGGCGGACTCGCCGGTTACGGCCTCTCACACAGCCAGCAGCAGCCGGCGCCACAACCCGGCTATTATGCCGCGCCACAAGGTAACGTACCTTGCCCCTCCGGCTATGTGTGTACGCCAACGGCCCCGCAATACCAGCAGCCACCCGCCTGCCCGCCCGGATATACCTGCTCCCCGCAATAAGCGGAAACTAGCGAGGGTAGGCCGTCCCTCCGGCACCCCGCTGCAACCCACGCGGGGGAGAGCGGAGGGATGGCACGCTCCTGGGTGCCGGAGCCGCGCCGGCAATCTCCACGATAAAAGCGCTATGGCCCATAGCGGTAGAAGCCACAGCAGTACAGGCTGGTTTGCTGGCATTTCTAGTCCACAGCTTGAGAATAAACGGCCAACCCCTAGCCTTACTTAAATTTTTCAAATACTATGGCCTAGAATGTAGGGATATTTCCAGACGGAGACCGCGCATCGGCAAACGTCCAGAACGGTTCCGACCAGGGGGAAACATGCGCGTACGGTTCCATCTGCGGCTTTTGAGGCTAGGGGCTTTTGGCCTTGGTGCCGCAGCACTAGCGGGTTGTGCGAGCATGCCTGATCATGTTGCGGGCCAGCCGCGCAATAGCTACGGTTCGGCCATGGCGGGCTCGGGATATTCTACCGGACAGGACTGCTTTGCCACCGCGCCCAACCTGAATGCCGCCTACAACCAGCCTTATGAAATCAACGGTCGCTGGTACCATCCGCTCCGCGGTGACGCGGATTTCTCCGAAAATGGCATCGCCTCCTGGTACGACCGGCAGTCGTCCAGCGACGTGACCGCCATGGGTACCGCCTTCCACGCCCGGCAAATGACCGCCGCGAGCCGGACATTGCCACTACCATCGTGCGTGCGCGTCACCAACCTGAAGAACGGGCGCAGCATCGTCGTCCTGGTGAACGATCGCGGCCCCTTCGTGAGCGGCCGTATCATGGATATGTCCTATGGTGCCGCCAGCCGGTTGGGCATGCTCAGCCGAGGCACCACGCCGGTACATATTCAGGTGATTCCCAGCAGTCCGGCACCTGGCGCACCGCTGCCGAGGGTACTGCCCGTAGTCCAACGCACTGTGCCCGGAACGGTACCCGCACCGGTCCCGCAAGCGCCGGCGGCGATACCGGTACCGGCCTATACCGCCCCCTCCAATGCCAATGCCAAGCTGACGGCGGTGGTGGACGACACTTTTGCCAGCGGTCCGATTCGCGCCATGCCTGCCGCCGCCCGCACGGTCCCGCCCGCTCCCCTTCCCCCACATAGGGAGGCCACCGCCCATACTTTGGAACAGTGGCGGCAGACGCCGCGATCCGAGCAAATCTATCTGGAAACAGCAAGCCCCATGCATCTACAGACCGCGGTTCGTGAGCGCAGCAAGCTGCAGGATTTCGGCATAAGCACCGCGCAGATGGTGCCGGTATCCTCCACGACCGGGGGCGGGCTGTATAAGATCAAGATCGGTCCCATGGCCCCCACCGCGGCCCCGGAAGACTACGCGGCCAGCCTGCGACGCCTGCGCCTCGGTACCTTTGTGGTCAGCGAGCAGGAGGGTTAAAGGCATCGGTGCTCAGCCTGCGCGGGGGTGGTTCCCTCCGTTCGCCGAGAATGGCCCAGACAATCAGCGCGATCCAGGCGATGCCCGACCAGCCGAGCACGATGTTCAATATCAGCACCCACAGAAAATGCTCATGGTGGCGCGCGGCAGCGATGATGCTGGGGACAAAATAGATCAACAGACCGAGTATGGCAGCCAGCAGCCATACCACCGTGTGCAAAAATAGCGCCGCAATACCCAGTGCAATCAAGGCGAATATGGCAATGCTTATGGCGATCAACGCACTCAAGTCTCAGCTCCTTCCGCCTTCGCGGTAAACAATTTACTGATAATGGCATCTCCTGCCAGACTCTCACCGCTCAGGGCCAGCGCCAGCAGTTCCCCGCCCAACACTTCCGGAGAGATGATGAGATCGGCCCCGATCTGTCGCAGACGTTCCAGATGCTTACCGTTCTGAACCGCCGCCACGGTTTTCCCGGGAACACCCAACTCTCTCGCCGCGAGAATGATAAAGGCATTTTCACTGTCATTCGCCCGCAATGCGAGCACTCCCAGGGCATACTGGGCTCCCGCTCTGCGCAATACATCCAGGTCCGTTGCATCACCGATCATGAGATCTTCCGTGGCCATCCACTGTCGCTCCGGTAGCACGGACATCAGCACCAGCGCCGACAAATGCCTGGCGCGCAGGGCGCGGTAGGTATTCTGGGCCAACGCATTATCCCCGATGATCAGGTAGTGACTACGGTAACTGCGCCGTTTCTCTCCCATGAGCAGGCGCTGCATCCTGCCGTTCAGCAACGGTACGACAACCGCGGAAATAGAGGTTGCGAAAACGGTGATGCCCAGGATGATGATGGAGATGACAAAAATCCGGGCGTCTTCGCTTTTCGGCACGATATCTCCATACCCGACGGTGGACATGGTAACCACGGAGAAATACAGGGCATCCACCAGATTCATGATAGGCGGCGAAAAGCCTGCGCCCAGCACGTAACTGCCCAGTACCGCGTAACTCATCAGCAGCAAAATGGATATCGCTGCAAACAGGGTTCCCGCAGCCACGCTCGAATGCGCAAAATGGCGCCGAAACACCAGCAGCGCTATCAGGATCGCCGCATTGTAGGCAACGACGCCGCTCCACACAAAACCGTAGTGGTGCAGCAACATGGCCAGCATCGCGGCCGCCAATATCAGAGTAATGGCCCAGGAGAAGCGGGAGCGGAACAATAACCCGATGGCCATCAGCAACAGGACGATACCGACAATCGCCTCGGGTACCGTGCCCAGTGCCGATAAGAGCGGGGCCTGGGTCAGGCTGGCGGAGGGGGCAAGGCCTGCCAGCGCCGGAAAGATCCGGGTCAGGCGCGGCAAGGCATTCAGGATCGCCAGCCCCCCCAACAGCCCAACGGCCAGCGCCATCGGAATCTGTGGAAACCAGACATCCAGATTCAATACGACACGCGCCTTGGCCACGAAGCGAAAAAACCGCTGTCGCAGTGACCATCTCATCACATCGGGGATTCTGATCATGGACAGACCCTTACTTTCGGAGGCCGGACACTGCTCAGCCCAAACATCGTCCGTACGGAACTGTAGCATCTGCGGATCGCTGCAGCGACCTATGGCTGGCGCAGCACCCTGTGCATGCCGGCGCGAAGAACCGTCAGCTTTGGATTTCCAGGGGTGTGGACACGCCCGACGGCACGGAGATCACAGCCAGGATTCTCCTTCGTGTAACAGGCGGGTGAACCATCCCGCCGGCTGCACGGCGCTCCGTGCAACCACCGGCACACTCTGCAGGACATGGCCGTGCCAACGGACAGACAGGGTACCGATGGGTGCACCGGCGCGAATCGGCGCCTTGAGACCGGCGGCGGGAATAAACCGCGTGTGCAGCCCGACACCCTGCTGTTTGGGTTCAGACACCACGACGGCGCGGGTGGTCACCCCCTCCATCACTTCCGGACTCCAGTCCACATGACGGACTTGTGCGACTACCTGTCCGGCCTTATACAATGGAAGGTTCTGCCAGCCGTTCCAGCCATAATCCAGCAGCGCGCTCGCATCACTGCCCGCCGCACTGCGTGAAGGCGCCCCCAGCACGACGGCCACCAGGGTGCGTCCGCCGCGGGTCGCGCTGACATCCAGATCCCAACTGTTCTTTGCCGCCAGGCCGACACCCAGACCATTGATGTTTTCCTGACCGGCCAGCGGGTTGTAGTTGTACTGGGTGATATGGTTGTAAGTGTAAGAGACCTTCCCCGCCACCTGTAACACCTGCGGATACGCCTGGATCAAGTGTTTCGAGAGTCGCGCGACATCCAGCGCTGTACTGGTCTGGCCCGGCTGGGGCAAACCATCGGGGTTGGTAAAGTGGGTGTGTTGCAGCCCCATCGCCGCCGCGTCGTGATTCATCAGATCGACGAAACCACCGACGCTGCCGGCCACCGTTTGGGCGATGGCGACAGCCGCATCATTCCCCCCGTCAATCAACAGACCATGCTCCAGTTGGCTCATGGTCACCGGCAGGTGGGGCTGAATAAACATGCGCGAACCCTGCGCATGCCAGGCCTCGTTGGAGACATGAACCCGCCGCTGCGGCGGCACCAGTCCCTGCTTTTCCGCCTGATACATGACGTAGGCCGTCATTAACTTGACCAGCCCGGAAGGGTTGAGGGGTTTTTCGGCGTTCTCCGCCACCAGTACCTGACCGCTGTTCACATCCAGGAGAACCGCGCCCTGTATGCCCGTCAGTTGGGGCGCCGGCATGGGTGGCGGCGGGGGCAGGGTTGGCAAGGGGGGTAAATTCGGGGTCGCCGCGTTGGCGCCCCCCCACACAAGCAGCGCCACGAGGGCCAGAATGTTTGGCGATTTCATTGTTTTTGGCGGTTCTTCATCCGGCGGATAACACTGGGTTGGAAGCCCTCCGACAGGTAAAAGTTCCCGGCCGGCATCGTAAATTTTCAGCCGCGGCACACCCGCCAGGATCAGCTACCCCGGCGCTGCAGATAGCGCTGCAGCAAAGCGGCAGTCGAGGCGTCGTGGGGATGGCGGGCCGTACTCCGCAGTTCCGCCACGATCCGCTGCGCCAACACCTTGCCCAACTCCACGCCCCACTGATCAAACGAGTCGATACCCCAGATAATCCCCTGGGTAAAGACGCTGTGCTCGTAAAGTGCCACGAGCGCCCCCAGAGTATGGGGGTCGAGGCGGTCCCCCAGAAGGACGCTGCTGGGCCGGTTGCCGGGGAAAACGCGGAATGGCACCAACGCCTCGGCCACCCCTTCGGCACGCAATTCCTCCGCCGCCTTGCCAAAGGCCAGCGCCTCGGCCTGGGCGATGAGGTTAGCCATCAGCAACTCGTGCTGCTCGGCCAACGGACTGAGCGGCTGACAAAAGCCAATGAAATCACAGGGAATCAGTCGCGTACCCTGATGAATCAATTGATAGAAGGAATGCTGCCCGTCGGTGCCGGGCTCACCCCAGATAATGGCGCCCGTATCGACGGTAACCGGGTGACCATCCTCATCCACGCCCTTGCCGTTGCTTTCCATCTGCAGTTGCTGAAGATAAGCGGGGAAACGCGCCAGATCATGGGCATAGGGCAATATGGCCTGGGTCTGCGCATCCCAGAAATTGTTATACCAGAGCGCCAGCAGGCCCATGAGCACCGGCAGGTTCTGTTCCAGGGGCGCCGTCTGAAAGTGGTTATCCATGGCATGGAAGCCCGCCAGCATGGCGGTGAAATGTTCCACCCCCACCCCCAGCATGGTGGACAGGCCGATGGCCGAATCCATGGAATAACGTCCGCCTACCCAATCCCAGAAACCGAACATGTGTCCGGTATCCATCCCGAAGGCCTTGACAGCTTCGACATTGGTGGACACGGCGACGAAGTGCCGGGCCACGGCCGCCTCGCCCAGGGCCGAGGTAACCCAATAGCGGGCCTGTTGGGCGTTGGTCATGGTCTCCAGGGTGGTGAAGGTTTTGGAAGAGACGATGAACAGGGTTTCGGCGGGGTCCAGATGCGCCGTAACGTCGGTAAAAGTCGCGCCATCCACATTGGCGACAAAACCCAGCTCCATGCCTGGGTGACGATACGGGCGCAGCGCCTTCCAGGCCATTTCCGGCCCCAGGTAGGAGCCACCAATCCCAATATTGATGATCTTGCGAATGGGCTGACCGGTCGCCCCCCGCCAGGTGCCATCGTGGATGGATCGGGTGAAGGCGGCCATGTGGTCCAGTACCTTATGGACTTCTGGCACCACATCCACCCCCGCCGTGCGCATGACATGGCCTTTGGGTGCGCGCAGAGCCACATGAAAAGCCGCCCGCCCCTCCGTGCGATTGATCCGTTCGCCCGCGAACATCGCCGCCCGGCGTTCTTCCAGGTGCCGCGCCCGCGCCAGGGTGATCAGCAGACGCAAGGTCTCCGGGTTGATGAGGTGTTTGGAATAATCGAGGTAAAGGCCGCAGGCCTCGGCGGAAAAATTCCGGGCGCGCTGCGGGTCGTCCTGAAAGAGCTGACGCAGGGTCACGCCCTCCCAACTTTGCCGATGCTGCTGTAAATCCCGCCAGACGGATGAGGTATTCAAGGGTGTGGACACGAAAAAACTCCTTGCGCAAAACGGGACGGACGCGGAAAAGTGCTGACCCAAGAGTAGGCAAGGCGCGTCTCCACTGCAAGGGCAGCGGTTTTGCACCGAAAAAATTCGCGGCATCATAGCATTCAGGCAATGGCTTCGTGCCGCATACCGCCTTCGCCTCCGCGCCTGCGCCTGCGCCGATATTTCCTGCCCTGTCCAGTTTCACCAGTTTATCGTAATATTCATTCTTTACGATTTAATGTGTGAGAAAATTTGGCTAGTTAGTAGATCAACCTGTTTTTGGGCGTTTTTTGAAAAATCGGCTGAGCCGCTTATACTGCCAGTCTTTGTTGGTCCGGAACCTCTACTCGCCTTGATTGTTGCCTCATTACCCGCCGTTTCGCGCGATAGCTCATCCTGGTTTTCCGAGTCGCCGCCTGACGCCCGTGTAACTCCTCGGGGATCTGCCCATGTTTTCCCGGAGTAGTGCCGTCGGCCGAGTCTTCGGACTCAAGGCAGCCGCGGTTTTTTTGCTGGCGCTGCTGTTTTTCGGCTGGGACGTGGGCAATACCAGTCTGTGGAACATCGATGAGCCCATCTACGCGCAATCCCTGAAAGAACAGATCGCCCAGCACAATCTGGTGGTACCGACCTTCAACGCACGGCTGATGCCTGACAAGCCGGCGCTGAACTACTGGCTGATGTGGACCGGCGTAAAAATGCTGGGAATGAACTCCTGGGGATTGCGGATGGGTTCCGCCGTTGCCGGCGCCCTGCTGGTTCTGTATCTGGTCATCGGATTGCGGCGTCTGTATGGTGAAAACATCGCGCTGATCAGCGGGCTGATGACCGCCACGGCACTGCACAGCACGGTGATTTTCCGCAGCGCCACCCCCGATCCGCTGCTGATCCTGACGGTGACGATCGCCCTGCTGAGTTACCTGCGCGGTTATCTGTTCCCGGACATACGCAGCCGCGAAATCCTCATCGCCTATGCCGCCATGGCCCTCGCCACGCTGGACAAGGGCCCCATTGGATTTCTCTTGCCTGGCCTGATCATCGTCCTGTTTTTGCTGCTGCGCAGGGAGCTGTCCTTTCTCTGGCGGGAAGGCCGGCTGACCTGGGGAGTGCCGATCTTTCTGATCATCGCCCTGCCCTGGTATCTTGCCGTCGGCGTCGAAACCCATTGGGCCTGGGATCGCGCGTTCATCTTCAAACAGAACATCGGCCGCTTCAGCGACAGCATGCAGGGGCACCGTGGTCCTTGGGTCTATTATCTCATCAGCACCTTCCTCGGGATGCTGCCCTGGTCGATTTTTTTACCCCAGGTTTTCCGGGAGATATGGCTTTCCCGGCGGCAATTTTTGCGCAGCCATCCGAAGACATCGTTCCTGCTGGTCTGGGCGGTGGCGTGGATCGGTTTTTTCACCCTCTCCGCTACCAAACTCCCCAATTACGTCTGGGAAGCCTATCCGCCGCTCTTCATTCTGCTGGCCGCCTATTTCGAGAAAGTCCGGGCGGGTACCACTCGCCCCACACGCCGGGGGTTGATCCTGTCAGCCGGGGTGCTGTTCCTGATCGGACTGGCCATGAGTCTTTTTGCGGGCCTGGTCCTACCGCTACGCGAGCCGCACCTGCCGGATATGGTGGAGATCGGCCTGCCTTATCTGCTGGCTGCGACCGGCGCCGGCGCCCTGCTCTGGCAGCGGCGCTGGGTGCCGGCATGGGCGACTCTGGGCGTCGGCGGCGTGGCGCTAACCGCCTTGCTGGTCTTGGTCATCACCCCGTCCTTGAATGGGGTGAAGCCCTCCCGGGAGATGGGGCAACGCATTGCCGCCCTGCAAGGTCCGCAGCCATATCGGCTGGCGTCCTGGCAATGGTTTCAGCCGAGCTTTCTATTTTATGCCGGGCGCGGCAACATGCCCATCCGTCATTTGCAGACCCTGACGGAATTACCGGCGCTACTCGGTCCGGAGCCGCTCTATCTCGTCTGCCCGGCACACACCGTCGCCGCTGTTCGCGCCGCCGTGCCCGCGGCATACCGGCAGCAGACCGTCCTACTGCGCTACGAGATCTATAACCGCGAAAATATCGCCCTGTTGCGGATCAGCCCGCGCACGAAAAGCCTTGACCATGCCATTGCGCCTTACTACCATCAATAAAACGTGTGGCGATGGAGTCCGCCCAATAACCGCCTTTATAGGCTAATGACTGCTACTGATCCTGATCGCAAGATCGGGCGGTGGGGAGTCGGAAGTCATATAAGGGGAAGGTATGCTCGACGATATCGTCCTGCAGTGTGAGCAAGTCTTGGCGGTGCTTTTGTTATCACCGCTCCTGCACGGCTTCATGGTCACCATGGAAGAGCGCGTTCAGCGCGGACAGGGGCCGTCCATCTTCCAGCCCTATCGGGATCTCTGGAAACTCTTCCACAAAACCCTGCTGATACCGGTGCTGACCAATTTTCCCCTGCCGCTCTCGGACATGGGCGATATCCTCGGTGGCGGCCTCATCCTGACCCTTGGCGGTTTTTTCATCCTGCTGGCCTTTTCCATAGTTGACATCCGGAACGTGAATATTTCGTGCGCAATCGGAATTCGGAATATTGTTGATCGTTGTTTTTGCGTCTTTTATTTGTAACGTATAAGGAGTAGAGATGTTCGCCACTTTCGGCTTCATTGCCCTGTTCGCGGTGCTCGGCGCCTGGGCGCGTTATGGACAGACCCTGTTGGTGCAGGCGGCATTCGGCCGCGGTTTTCCCTGGGCTACCCTGAGCATCAATGTCCTGGGCTGTTTTATCATGGGCTTTCTGTTTTTCGAGACCTTGGAACGTATTTCCGTGAGCCCGGAATTGCGCACGGGCATACTCACCGGCGGCCTGGGTGCCTACACCACTTTTTCGACGTTTTCCCTCGAAACCTTGGTGCTTTTTGAAAATGGCGAAGCCATCAAGGCGCTGCTATATATGTTTACATCATTGTTTCTGTGCGTCGGTGCCGCTTTTGCCGGGGCCTGGGTTTCCCGCAGTATCTGAGAGGTGCATCATGACGACCGTATCCGTAGTACGCATTTATATCAAAGAAGGCGACAAACATAGCGGACACAATCTCATGGAAGAAATCTTCCGCATGCTCCACGACCAGTACAAGGTCCATGGCGTCACCGCCTTTCGCGGTATCGCGGGCTTTGGCAGCAAAGGACAAGTGCATGCCGACGATGTTCTGCGCCTCAATGTGCATTTGCCGCTGGTACTGGAATTTTTTGACGAACCGGAGGCCGTGGATGCGGTGATGCCGCACCTGCGGGAATTGGTGCCACCGGGCCACATTCTGCGCTGGGAAGCTGACTGCTGCTGCGAATGATTTGTCCGGCTTGCGGGTGGGATATCAGAGCGTTGAATGTGGATGACGGGCATGGACATGGATAATGACCAGAAACTCTGGGCACGGGCGCAAAACTACGTGCTGAGCCGTCAGTCGGCGGATGGCGGCTTTTGTTTCTACCGGGTCTGGGGCGTGGAAGAGTCCACCGCACCGGATACCTATTACGCCGTTGCCGTACTCCGCTTCTGGGGCATGGCTATTCCCCACCGCGCCGAGCTGGTCCGCTGGCTGCACTCCCTGCAGGACGATCAGGGGCGGTATTCCAGCCTGACCAATGCCAGTTTTGGCGTGCGCGCCCTGAGTCTGTTGGCCGCTGCCCCTCTCCGCGATCCGCGCCCGCATGTACTGAATTGGGCGGCCCAAGCCGCAGGCCGTAAAAAAGCAGCCAATAGCGAGACACTGCGGGACTGGCAGCGCTGTATCCAACTGCAGCGCCTGCTCGCCCCGGATGAGCCCCTGCCCGAAATCATGCGTAGCGGCGCCGAAGCGATTCTGCATGGCATGGAGGCCGTCGCCGGAGGCTTCGGCAGTCACCCCAACCTGATCGACAGCGGCATCGCCTGGGCCTTGCAGCGGCTTCTGGGTCAGCCCCATCGCCCGCAGGATCGAATCTTCCTGCATGACTGCGAAGATGCCACCCTCGGCCTGCGTCTCAGCCCCGATGGCGCCAGCACCCGTCTGGAGGCCATCTTCTGGGGGATACTACAGATGGTGCATCTCCACATCGCGCCACAGTATCCAGAGGCCGTCATGGCCTATGTGCGTGCATGCCAGCCAGTGAATGGCGGTTTCGGACGCCGCGCTGGCGCCATTGCCACCCTGGAGGGCACTTTTCATGCAGTGATGATTGCGGCGGGCTTGTCCCGTAACCCGCTGTTACAGATGCTGACGGGAATTTCAACGAGCGAGGATGTTCTACACTGAATTGGGGGGCAGACGTTCGCACTGATGAGCGGGCGTTTCTGCCGTTCCGCTTGGCTTGAAAGGACAGGAGTCTCAACGTGAAAGATCTACGCACCAACTTTTTGGACCACGTCAAAAAGGGTCTCAACGGAAAGCCGCTGTTTCTGCGCATCGTCTTCTGGGATGGCCATGAATACGCCTTTAACCAGGACATCCGCGTCACCATGCGCATCAGCTCCGCCAAACTCATCTCGCGCATGCTCATGGGCAGTGCCCTGGATGTGCTTGGCGAAGGATATGTGGAGGGCACCATCGGCATCGATGGTCGCTATCAGGATATTCTCGCGGTGGCGGAAGGGCTGAGTGACGCCTTCCCCGCCAAAAAACCCAAAATCGGCATTTTCCGCAAACATCAGGCCACCCACAGCAAATCCCGGGATGCCGATGTGATTCACTACCACTACGATGTTTCCAACGACTTCTACAAGCTCTGGCTGGACCGCAATATGGTCTACTCCTGCGGCTACTTCAAAACCGGTGCGGAAGATATCGACACCGCCCAAGAGCAGAAGCTGGACCATATCTGCCGCAAACTCCATCTGCAGCCGGGTGAAAAGCTTCTGGATATCGGCTGCGGCTGGGGTGGTCTGCTGAGCTGGGCCGCAACACATTACGGGATTCAGGGCGTGGGCGTTACCCTCAGCGAGCAGCAGTTTGCCTACGCCAAGGAACGTATGGAACGGGAGGGGCTGGCGGATCGGGTGGAAATCCGCCTGCAGGATTACCGCGACATCCCCGAACGGGATTATTTCGATAAGGTGTCTTCGGTTGGGATGTTCGAGCACGTCGGCCGCGCCAAGCTGGGAGAATATTTTGGCGTCATCAACCGGGTGCTCAAGGAAGGTGGCTGGGTGATGAATCATGGCATTACCGCCAGCCAGCAGGACGACGAAGACGGACATCATTCCGGCAGCGATTTCATGGACAAGTACGTCTTCCCCGACGGGGAAATCCCGCATCTGTGGCGCCTGGTACTGGAAATGGCGGGACAGGATCTGGAAGTCCTGGATGTGGAAAACCTCCGCCCCCACTACGCCCAGACTCTTATCCACTGGGTACAACGCCTGGAAGCACACAAGGACGAAGCCGTCGCCATGGTGGGGGACAAGCGCTATCGCATCTGGGCCATCTACATGGCGGGCTGCGCCTATGCCTTCTGGCGCAACTGGTCAGCCCTGCACCAGGTGCTGGCCGTCAAACAGGGCGGCGCCGAGCTCACGCCGCGGCCCTGGGAGCGGCGTTACCAGCATCAGGAGGATAGCTTCCGCCTGGCCGCGCCGGATTGGGGGGATTTGTAAAAATAGCAGACATCAACCTGTATGGGCGCGGAATCATCCGACTGGGGCAAGGGAATACCGTATGGGCAGAAATCGACTGGAGGCCTTTAGTGATGGCGTGATCGCTATCATCATCACCATCATGGTCCTCGAAATGAAAGTGCCCCCTGGTGAGCACCTGCATGCCCTCCTGCCGGTGCTCCCGGTGTTCCTCAGTTATGTGATGAGCTTTATCTACGTCGGCATATACTGGAATAACCATCACAACATGCTACAGGCCAGCGGAAAGGTGAACGGCGCCATTCTCTGGGCCAATCTGCACCTGCTCTTCTGGCTCTCTTTGTTTCCGTTTGTGACGAGCTGGATGGGTGAAAACCATTTCGCCGTCGCTCCTACCGAACTGTACGGCGTCGTACTTTTTATGGCCGCCGTCGCCTATCTTATTCTCCAGTCTTGCATTATCGCCGCCGGGGCGCCGACCTTGCGCCGCGCCGTCGGTCGAGACTGGAAAGGGAAGGCCTCGCCCGCCCTCTATTTCATAGGTATTGTTTCCGCCCAATGGTCCCCCACGGCGGCCAAACTCATCTATCTGGGCCTGGCCTTGTTGTGGTTGATTCCGGATCGCCGGATAGAAAATCTCCTCGTCGACAGCAAGGAATGAGCATGCCCCACTCGGGGTGACGATGACGCCCGCTGCGCCCGAATAACGTCCGCGATGGCCTGCTGGATTTCCGCCTCGTGGTTCATCACGCGGAGCGGGACGGTTTGTTACCGGAGTTCTGGGTTATACTCGCAACAAGGGCAGGGTCGCATGACAAAACACCCATAACCTTACCGAAGTCGCAAGAGGGGGCGGGGATGAGCCGGCACAGACGTTTACTGGGTTGTTTTCAGGCAGATGCCCGCGAACGGTCAAAGAATCCATACCGAATCACGCCGGTCGGCTCGGCGCCCGCCCTCGCATGAGTCATCCGGAAATCGAACCGGGCTTTATCGTCCTCCACGGCGACCGTCTGGAGTGGCTCGGCGATGCCGTTCTGGAATGGTTGCGCGAGCACCCGCTTCGGCCACTGGAAGAGGAAATCTTCCTCGTCCAGAGCAACGGCATCGCCGAGTGGCTGCAATGGACACTGGCAGCCCATGAGGGCATCTGTGCAGCGGTGCGCGTCGCCCTGCCGGGGCGTTTTCTCTGGGAAAGCTATGCACGGGTGCTGGGCACCGGCATCGTCTCGGGCCGCGCGCCGCTGGACAAGGCACCGCTCACCTGGCGACTGATGCGGCTCTTGCCGGAACTGCTGGCCCATGCCGATTTCGCCCCCTTGCGGCATTTTATCGGCCAGTCACAGCGGCCGGACGGCGCATTGGAGCGGCGCTGGCAAATGGCCGCGCAGATCGCCGATCTCTTCGACCAGTATCAGGTCTATCGTGGCGACTGGCTGGCGGACTGGGCCACAGACCAGTCCCTGCTGCGGCGGGGCGATGGCGAGCGGGTGACCCTGCCCGCCGACCAGTGCTGGCAACCCCGGCTCTGGCAGGCGTTACGGCAGGACCTGCACAGCAGCGGGCAGGACCAGGCGCTGGGCCGGGCGCAGGTGCATGAGCAATTTCTCGCCGCCCTGAATGCCGGGCGCCCCCCCGTAACGCCCTTGCCCCGCCGCGTCGTCATCTTCGGAGCAGCCACCCTGCCGGAACAGAGTCTGACCGCGCTGGCCGCGCTGGGCCGGCAGATGCAGGTGATCCTTGCGGTGCCCAACCCCTGCCGCTACCACTGGGCCGACATCGTCTCGGGACGCGAATTGCTCAGGCGCGAGCGCCGTCGCCAATCCCCGCGCAACGGCCACGATCTCTCTGCCACCGCAACAGAGGACCTGCATCAGTTCGGCAACCCCCTGCTCGCGGCCTGGGGACGTCAGGGCCGGGATTTTCTCCATCTGCTGGACCAGTTCGATGAAACGGCGGCATTGCAGCGCCAGATGGACATCCCGCGCATCGATCTCTTCAGCGAAGATCAGGGCGCCACCCTCCTGCGCCAGTTGCAGGTGCAAATCCGTGATCTGGAAGGCATCAGGCCGGAAACCTGCACGGCGCTCGACGACAACGATCACTCCGTGGTCTTTCACATCGCCCACAGCGCCCTGCGCGAGGTGCAGATTCTCCACGATCAACTGCTGGACCGCTTTGCCGCCGGCACACTGCAACCCCGCGACGTAATCGTCATGGTCCCGGAGATCGGCGGTTTTGCGCCCCTCATCCGCGCCACTTTCGATCAATATGACCGGGAAGACAGGCGTTACATTCCCTACCACATCGTCGATCTGCAGGCCCGCGACGAACAGCCCCTGCTCCTGGCCCTGGACTGGCTGCTGCGGCTGCCAGAACAGCGCTGCCGACAGAGCGAAATCCGCGATCTCCTCAACTGCCCCGCCCTGCGCCGGCGCTTTGGTCTGGAACTGGAGGACCTGCCCATCGTGCAGCACTGGCTGGCCGAGGCCGGCTGGCGCTGGGGGCTCTCGGCAGAGCACCGGGCCGCGCTAGGCATGCCCCATTGCGGTCCCCAGAACAGCGGCGACTTTGCCCTGCAACGCCTCTGCCTCGGCTATGCCAACGGCGACGACAGCCATTTCTCCGGGATCGAGGCCTACGGCGAGGTGGGCGGGTTGGACGCCGCGCTCCTCGGCCCCCTCGGTCAATTGCTGGAAAAGCTGGAGCACTGGCAGCACGTTCTGGTGGAATTTCTGGTGCCGGGACGCTGGGGTGAAGCGGCCCGCAACCTGCTCACGGACTTTTTCAGCGCCAGCGATGACGACGATGAGGCGCTCCTGCAAAATCTGGAAGAGGCCCTGCGCCAATGGCTGGAGGACTGCGCGGCGGCAGGTTTTGACGAAGCGCTCCCCCTCGCGGTATTTCGCGGCGCCTGGCTGGAGATGCTGGATGCGCCGGATCTGGGGCGCAGCTTTCTTGGCGGCGGAGTCACCTTCTGCACCCTCCTGCCCATGCGCGCGGTGCCCTACCCGCTGGTCTGCCTGCTCGGTATGAACGAGGGCGATTACCCGCGGCGCAGCCCCCGTCCGGACTTCGACCTCATGGCGCTACCCGGCATGGCCCGCCCCGGCGACCGCTCCCGCCGCGATGACGACCGCTATCTGATGCTGGAGGCGCTCCTGGCCGCCCGTCAGGAGATCTACGTCAGTTGGGCGGGAAGGGATCAGCGCAATAACCATGAACGGGCGCCCTCCCTGCTGGTGGCGCAGTTGCGGGAGGCCATTCGCGACGGCTGGCCGCTGGCCCTGGAAGAGCGCACTTTCGAGCATCCCCTACAACCCTTCAGCCCCGACTATCTGTCCGGCAAACCCGGCCTGCGCACCTGGGCCCGCGAGTGGTATCCCTCTCCGCACAGCGCCCCGGAAAACACCGCGCTACCCGACCCCGCCGAGGTCACCCCCGCAGCATCCGCGAGCTGCTGGAGTTTTTTCGCCTGCCCGCCCGCGCCTTTTACCGGCAACGCCTGCGCACGGACTTCAACGAAGAAGATCCGGCTGAGGAGGACGACGAACCCTTCACGCTGGACAGCCTCGAAACCTATCACCTGCTCGAAGACCTGCTCCGCGCCGCAGAAAAAAACGGCCCTGACCGAGTTGCCGAAAGAGCGCGGGCACAACAGCGCGGTGGTCGCTATCCCCTCGCGGGCATGGCGGCGAGAACCGCGGCCGCGCTGCTCGACGACATCACTCCCGTCCTGACCGTCTGGCAGGAGATCCGCATGGAATGGGCCGCAGCGCCGCAACGACAGGCTATTACCCATGCCCACGGCCGGATATTGCTGGAGGACTGGCTGCCCACATTGCACCAAAACAGTGCAGGAGACCTCGCCTTCGTCCAGCTCCGCGCCAGTCGCCTACTGAATAAGGAGAGCCAAAAACCCGAAGGGGATAAACTCGCAGCGCTCTGGCTCCAACAGTTGCTCGCCAATGCCGTCGGCCTGCGCTGCGATGGCATCGTGGTGGGCCGGGATGTGCTTGTCCGCGCCGCGCCACCGCCACCGGGCGCCATGGCCGCACTGGACGATCTGCTGGATCTCTGGCAGGAAGGTCTCTGCGAGCCCCTGCCGGTCACCCTCAAAACCGCCCTCGTCAGTCTGCAGGGCAAAAACCCGGCGCCGATTTACGACGGCAATGACCACCTGCCCGGCGAAGTCAGGAAAAATCTCAACCTGTTCCGCGATTATCCCGACTTCGCCGCCCTCAGCAGCGCCCGAACCGGGCTGCAACGACGCGGCTTCGCAGAATACGCCGCAGCCCTCTACCGCCCCTTCGCCGACTGGCTGGAAACCCTGGAATGGCAGGCGCATCCATGACCACGATCCTCGACCCCCTGCACCTGCCCCTGCACGGCAGCCGCCTCATCGAGGCCAGCGCCGGCACCGGCAAAACCTGGACCATCGCCGCCCTCTATCTGCGCATGATCCTTGGGCATGGCGCAGAAGGTGAGCGCTTCGCACGCCCTCTTCTGCCCGAAGATATTCTGGTGATGACCTTCACCCGCGCCGCCACCCAGGAACTCAAGGAACGCATCCGCGATCGCCTGCAAACGGCCGCCCGATATTTCCGCGGCAGCGAACATCCAACGCAGCCAGATCCCTTTCTCGAAGCGCTGCTGGCCGACCATCCCGACCCCGTGGTCCGCGCCCGCGCCGCGCATCAGCTTGCCTTGGCGGCCGATGCCATGGATGACAGCGCCATTTTCACCATTGACGCCTGGTGCCAGCGCACCCTGCGCGAGCACGCCTTTGCCACCGGCAGCGACTTCCGCGAGACGCTGCTTCTGGATGAGACCGATCTGCGCGACGACGCGGTGCGCGACTTCTGGCGGCAGGAGATCTATCCGCTGAGCGAACCCGTCCTCGATGAGGTCCTCCAGCTCTTTTCCAGTCCCGACAAGATCCGGCAGGAAACAGAAGCCCTGTGCAAACTCGATCCGCCCCTGCCCGCCCCCGAATCGACACTGGCGGACTGGCTGTCCGCCGCCGTCGGTGCGCCCCGACGGCAGCTCGCCACCCTCAAGGCGCAATGGGCGGCGGAGCATGATGCTTTTGCGGAGTGGCTGTTGGGGCTCGTAAACGGTCCCAAGGCAGACAATCCATTGAATGGTAAAAGCCTAAGCGCAGCGATTGTCAGTCGGGCCCTCGCCGCGCTGCGTGATTGGGCCGACCATTCCGATATATTGATTCCCGACGAACCGGATAAATGCCAGCGCCTTGCTGCCAGCCAACTGCCCGAGTATTGCAAAAAAACACCGCCTCTCGTCATCCACCCCGCTGCCGAGACACTGGATACCCTGTTCAGGGAGTTGGAAACCATCGCCCAACAGTTCGCCCAACTGCATGGTGAAATTCGCACCCACGCCGCCGCCTGGATCAACGCCCGGCTGAGTCAGCTCAAGGCCCAGAGCGGGCAGGTCAGCTTTGCCGACTATCAGCAGCGCCTCGCCAGGGTACTGCACGACAAAACCCAGGGACCGGCACTCGCCGCCCGCCTGCGGCAGAAATATCCCGCCGCCCTCATCGACGAGTTTCAGGACACCTCCGCCCTGCAATACCAGATCTTCGACGACATCTACCACGCCGCCGACAACGACCCCAATACCCTGCTTCTGCTCATCGGTGACCCCAAACAGTCCATCTACGCCTTTCGCGGCGCGGACATCGGCAGTTATCTGCAGGCACGTCGCCTGACCGAGGGCCGCCATTACGCCCTCGGCACCAATTATCGCTCCAGCCATGCGCTGGTCAGCGCCCTCAACGCCATCTACACCGCCGCCGAACACGACGACCCCCAAGGCGCTTTTGCCTATGCGGCCCCCGGTGCCGACAACCCGCTCCCTTACCAGCCGGTGCAGGCCCATGGCCACCAAAAAGTCTGGCGGATCCATGGCAAAGCCGCCCCCGCGCTGACTTTCTGGAATGCCGGCGGGAAACTGAACAAAGGCGACTATCTGGAACGCTGCGCAGCACAGGCCGCAGAATGCATTGTCGGACTGCTCGACAACCCGGAAGCAGGATTCGCGCAGGAGGGAGAAATCACCCGACGGCTGGAGGCCAAGGACATCGCCATTCTCGTCCGCGATCATCATGAAGCCGCCAGCATCCGTCAGGCCCTCCACCACCGCCGATTACGCAGCGTCTTTCTCTCGGAGCGGGATTCCGTCTATGCCAGTGAGGAAGCCCGCGAACTGCTTCTCTGGCTGGAGGCGGTGGCCGAACCCGAAGATGCCCGCCGTCTGCGCGTCGCCCTCGCCCTGCCGCTGCTGGGACGGTCTTTCAGCGCCCTGGACGCCTTTCATCAGGACGAAGCGGCCTGGGAGGCGCAACTGGAGCAGTTCCAGGATCTGTCCCGGCAGTGGCGGCGGCAGGGCGTCCTGGCCATGCTCCACCACAGCATCCATCAGTTCGGCATTGCCGCCCGCTTGCTGACGCAGCCCGAAGGCGAACGTCGCCTCACCAACCTGCTCCACCTCGGTGAACTCTTGCAGCAGGCGAGCGCCACCCTCGACGGTCCCGAGGCCCTCATTCGCCACCTGCGCGAGGCCATCGCCGCCGGAAGCGATCAGAGTGATGCCCACATCCTGCGTCTGGAGAGCGATGCCGGACTGCTGCGCGTGGTCACCATCCACGCCGCCAAAGGTCTGCAATATCCCCTGGTTTTTTTGCCCTTCATCGCCACCTGCAGGCCCGCCAGGGCCAACCCCTTTACGGTCATCCACAGCGCGGACGGACAGTCCGCCATCCACTGGGAAAGCGGCGACACGGCAGCGGCAGAAAGGGCACGGTTGCAGGAAGATCTCCGCCTCCTCTATGTCGCCCTCACCCGCGCCGAACACGCCCTCTGGCTGGGCCTCGCCGAACGCCAGGACAGGAAATCCCATATCTTCACCGGCAGTGCCATCGCCCATCTGCTGGGTAGCGAACGCACCGCCCGCGATCTCGCCACCTTGCTCGAAGACTGCGCCCGCCGCTCTCCGGAGATTGTCGTCGAGACGCTACCGGACAGCATCCCCACGACGCTGTTCATGCGGCCCCTCGACAACGCCCACAACCCGCCTGCAGAGTACACCGCCAGCTTCGAGAAGCACTGGGGCGTTGCCAGCTTCTCCCATCTGGTGCGCGAACTCCCTGCCGACCCGGCGGCGCCACCGACGCCCCGGCGCGCCCAGGCTGGCGCGCCATGGCATCGCTACCCGCAAGGCATGAACGCCGGCACCTTTCTTCACGACCAACTGCAACGCCTCGCCCGGAACGGCTTTGCCCAAATCGGTCAGGACCACTTTGCCGAACAACTGCATAAGACCTGCGCCCAGGCCGGCCTGGGCGACTGGGTCGAGGAGACCGCCGAATGGCTGCAAGCCATCGTCCATAGCCCCCTTGCCCCCCTCACGGCGACGCTCTGCGATCTCAGCGACACCCTGAGCGAAATGGCCTTCTGGTTTCCCAGCGACGCCTTGCGCAGCGACGACCTGGACAGGCTCTGCCAACAACATATTTTCCCCGACGCCGATCGCCCCAGGCTCCCCCAGCGGGTCATTCACGGCATGATGCGCGGCTTCATGGACCTCGTCTTCGAGCAGGGGGGGCGTTACTACGTCCTCGATTACAAATCCAACGTGCTCGGCAGCGAGGATGCCGATTACCACGCCAAAGCACTGCGCGACGCCACCCTCGGTCATCGCTACGAACTGCAATCCAGCCTCTACCAACTGGCCCTGCACCGCCTGCTGCGCCAGCGCATGGGCAGCCGTTACCGGCCCGAGGCCCATCTCGGCGGCACCCTCTTCTTCTTCCTGCGCGGGCTGCAAGGACCGGAGCAAGGCATGCTCCATCTTCCCGCCGACCTCGCCCTGCTCGATGCCCTCGACGGCCTCTTCGGCGGACCGCAGCGAGCAACCCAGCCAGGAGTAAGCCCATGACCAGCCCCATGATCGACCAACTCCGCGCCTGGACCAGCGCCGGCTGGCTACGGCCCCTCGACCTTGCCTTCGCGCAGTTCCTCATCCGCCTGGACCCGCAGGCCCCGGCCCTCCTGCCCCTGGCGGGCGCCCTCCTCGCGCGGCTGGAGGGAGAAGGCCACACCTGCATCGCGCTGGAAGACTTCCTCGGCGCGCCCGAACGCTTCCTGGACTGGCCTGCGTCGGGGCACGCCATGCTGGCCACCGCACTCGGTGACTGGCCCCATGCCGCCCAATGGACGGAAACCCTCGCCCGTAGCCTCTGCGTACAGGTCACCGAACGCAACGCCTCCGACCCGGCAAACGGCGCAGAAACACCCCTGGTCCTCAGCGCCGCCCGCCTCTATTTGCGCCGCTACTGGCGCGACCAGCAATTCATCGCCGCGACCCTGCGCCAGCGCGCCCAACAGCGCGTCGCCGATGCCGCCAACCCCGAGGTCTTAAGGCCCTGGCTGGAGCAGCTTTTCCCGGCATCTGATGAACCCGACGATGCACTCCCCTGGCAAAAAATCGCCTGCGCCCTCGCCCTGCGCAGCCACTTCAGCATCATCACCGGCGGCCCCGGTACCGGCAAAACCTACACCGCCGCGCGCTTCATGGCCTTGCTCATGGCGACCAGCAGCACACCCCTGCGCATCGTGCTTGCCGCCCCCACCGGCAAGGCCGCCGTGCGCATCGACGAATCCCTGCAGAGCGCGGTCGGCACCCTTCCGCAATTGAGCCGAATACCCGATATGACTGCCGCCTTCGCCCGCCTGCGTCCGGCGCGCACCCTGCACAGCCTGCTCGGCGCCCGCCCCGACAGTCGTCGCTTTCGCCACGATGCCGCCAACCCCTCGAACTGGACGTACTCGTGGTGGACGAAGCCTCCATGATTCATCAGGAGATGATGGCCGCCTTGCTCCGCGCCCTGCCGCCTGCGGCCCGCCTCATCCTCCTCGGCGATCAGGACCAGCTTGCCTCCGTCGAAGCGGGAGCGGTGCTGGCCGAACTCAGTCTCGGCAGCGGTAAATACGACGCCGAGACCTGCCGCTATATGCAGGCCAGTTGCGGTGCCGCGCCGCAGCCCGGCGACAACGGCCCCGGCCCCCTTGCCGCAAACATCATCCGCCTGCAACGCAGCCATCGCTTCAATGCAGAAATCGGCGCGCTGGCGGACGCCGTGCATAGCGGCCACCCCGAAACCGCCATCCGTATCCTGCAAACGGCGCACACTGGCACCCTCGCCTGGCAACCCGCCCCCGCCATCCACCAGATACTGGAACTCGCCCGCTCGGAAAGCGCCTATGGTCCGGTCTGGCAAACTGCAGGCCAGCCGCCACCCAAAGACCGGCAACAACATAGCGCATGGGTTAAAACCATCCTCAACGACTACGCTGGTTTCCGCGTCCTCTGTGCCCTGCGCCAAGGCCCCTGGGGCGTTACCGGCGTCAACCGCGCCATCGAAGACTACTTGCAGCGCCAGGGCATCCTGCAGAGCCGCGGCCTTTGGTATGCCGGCCGCCCCACCCTCGTCACCCGCAATGATCCCAACCTCGGCCTCAGCAATGGCGACATCGGCATCGCCCTGCCCGACCTGGATAAACGCCTGCGCGTCTACTTCCCCAATGGCGAAGCCCCCCCCGCGCCATCCTCCCCAGCCGCCTCAACCACACCGAAAGCGCCTGGGCCATGACCGTCCACAAGGCACAGGGTTCTGAGTTTGCCCACACCGTCCTCATCATTCCCCCGGAAGACAGCCCCGTCCTCAGCCGCGAACTGCTCTACACGGCCATCACCCGCGCCCGCAAATGCTTCACCCTCATCGCTCCCCGGGAGCGACTGGAAAACGCCATTCAGCGCCAGACACGGCGAATGAGCGGGTTACATGCGGCGTTAAATGATCCCAGGCGCTGAATGTCACCGACATCAACTTTGTGACCAGGCTGGAGCGAATCTCCACAGGTCAGATTTCGACGGTTCGTTCTTGTCATAACATAGTCATGCAATCTTCATATTAGTGTCACATAAGCCAGTTACGCTAAGGGGAGCCGCTATATCAGCCCCCATAAGGAGATCTGCATGAGTCAACCCACGGGCACACACGTACCCCAACCGGGCGTCATCGAATCCCTCAACCATGCCCTGATGAACTTCTTCCATTGGTTCGTCACCTTCACGGCAAGCATGAGATTTTTACCATGTTATTGATTTTACTAGATAGTGTTGTTGTACACAGCGTACATGTGCTACATGCGGCGATGCTGGCGCAGACGCGCGCGCCCCTGCCGATCCGGACCGAATCACCGCAAGGCCCACGAATCCTTCTGCTGGTGAATGCACGGACCAACGGTAAAACGATCGTCTCTGTCGAAATAGCTCTGGAACGCACCGGCGGCAGGGTAATGCGGGTCACCGAGCGTGCCGAAGCCGAACAGTTGGTGCGCCGCTGGGATCCTCAAGTAATGGTCCTGCTCGGGTGGTCTAGCAGTATGCGCGACTGGCTGCGGCATCTGCAATTCGCATCGCGTCAGGGCGAATTGCCCTTCCTGGTGGTCGGCAATAGTGCGGGAGAAAACCACGAGGAAACAAACGCCGTAGCGGCTCTGGAAACAGGTGCACAGGCGTATATCCCTGCCGGTATGGGGCTGGGAATCTTAACCGCCCAGGTATGCGGTCTCCTCAAAAAGCTGCGCACACAAGCACCTGCCCGATTGGTTCAAGAGGAAAACCTCTGCATCGATCTGGTATCACTGCGTGTCTGGATATTGGGACAGGAAATTCATCTACCGCGACGACTTTTCTATCTGCTGTACTATTTCGCCACCCATCCGGACGAAGTCGTTTCCAACGAGCAGATCGCCGATATCCTGTGGGGGGGCAAGAGCACCTATCTCGCTCCCAATACCCTGGTGGTCAAGATTTATCGTCTACGCAAAATTCTGGAAAGTGCCGGCGCCAAAGGCTGGCTGGAAACAGTGCACAGTTTCGGATACCGCTTTTCACCACCAAAGAATGTGTGAAATGTCATAATAACGTCATAACAATGTCATATTAACGCCACCTCAGTGACACATGGATGCAATATTCGGCCGTTAGTATAGGGGCCATTCCAAGAGGCAAGAGGCGTATATCCGTGAAACATCAGTATCGTTATCATCCTTTATTTAGTGCATTGATTGCTGCGGGTTTATGTGGGATGTCCAGCATGGCGCTCGCTACCGGTGTAACCGCTCCCACCACCTCGTCCAGTATTAGCGTTGGAGAAGTATCCTCTACCACCGGCGCTCTAAACACGCTGACCCATCTCCCCACTAAAAAACAGGTGTTCAATTCCACCCAGTCGGTAAAAGTCATCAATAAGCGTCAGATGGCTACCGCAGGGCCGGCGGGTGGGGCGGCACAAGCGCTGGCCGTGGCCCCGGGCATCAATGTCGCCACCGATGGCCCGAGTGGCGCGCCGCGCTCATCGATCAGCATCAACGGCATGAAGACCGGCTGGGGCAACATCGCGGGCAACGCGAATGATGGCACGGTCATGGTCACTTTTGACGGTGTACCCATGGTGGATCCGGCTTACGGCGTCTGGCAGGGCTCAGAGCTGCCCCAGATGTCCATGATCAGGGGCATTACCGCAACCTACGGTCCAGGCTATCCGCTGAATCGCTGGTACAACAATATTGGCGGATCCATTAATTTTTCGCCGCTGCAACCGACCAGGAAGGCCGGGGCATCCATAGGCATGTACTATGGGAGTTTTGATTCCAAAGGTATCCACTTCAATATTCGCACTGGCCAGCACGACGGCTGGTCAGGGATCATTGCGGGTGGGGTAGGCAGCAGCGGAAACTATTTGAACGGGTATGGGTTCAACAATCCCGGTAATAATTATGCCTATTATGGAAAGGTCCGGAAAAGCTTTCGTGGCGGCCACATCAGTTTTGGTGGCTACGTCTCACGTTCTGTGGCCTACAGACCATTGCCAATCCCGGTAACCGCCAATCCCAATGTCACTATCTACGGGGTCAACCCAAATACCGGAACCGTGAATCCCGGACCCATCTACAGTCAACAAACCACGGGCTTTTATACCACCCTCCCATATTCTGTTTACTGGAAGGAAGCTTTTGTAAAGACCTATCTCATTTATTCTCGCTTCGAACAACATCTTACCCCCAGCATGGTGATCCATAACCTGCTATGGTATCGCTATGGCGACCGCGTGCATCTGCACTACAACAATACCGGCAATGCTGCCAACGTGCTGAATCAGCATTATAACGCCTCCGACCATACCTACGGGGACAAGCTTTATCTGACCGTAAACGCACCATACAACAATATTTCACTCGGCGGGTATTTCCTGAACTCGAAATACAACTCCCTGTTGTATTTCTACAATCAGAACCAGATTGCGACTTATGATTCGCTAAGCCCCAATGCCGGAAATAACGTAATCATCAATGGTTCTCCGGTATACAACAGCCCATCCTTGCCGAGCGCATTCCATAGCTCGTATCTCTACATGACAGACCTTGCGGCCTTTGTCCAAGACGTCATCCACCCTATCCATGGTCTGCGCATTACCCCCGGTATCCGCGTGGTTCAGTTTCAAACCAACTTTGTGAACAACTCTGCCGCCCAATTCCCCACGAGTGTGGCTAACCTGATCGGCCACAACGGCGATTATCAACCGAACTCATCGACGAATTTCACCGAGTTCGAACCGTCCATCGGCATCAACTATAAGGTGACGCCCAATGTTGCGCTATATGGAAACTACGCCACCGGCTACAAGGCACCGGCGGGCGCTACCGGGACGTATGCGCATGAATTGACATCCACGTTACAGCCGCAAAAGTCGACACAGTACCAGATTGGGGTAAAGGCGTATGTCAAAAGTTATGGACTGCTGCATCACGCCGTCTTCAATGCTAATTACTACCATCTGAATGATACCAATGAAATCATCCCCATCCCGGTTGTCAACCATCTTTACTCGCGCTTCGCATCGGGTTCGTCGGTATTCAGCGGTGTCAATCTGTCGATGGACGACAATCCGCTCTACAATCTATACCTGTTCTCCAACGTGAGTTTCGAGAAGGCCACTTACTCAAACTACACCACCGGTCATGGCGTATCCTACGCTGGCTTGCCTATTTCTAATGTGCCGGCGCAAACCGCCAACATCGGCGCCTACTATCAGCTTTATAATTCGGGCATTCTTTATGAGCCAAGAGTCTGGTGGCAGTATACCGGTGTCCAGAACATCTACAACAACAACACCGGAGCTCCCACAAGTCAGAAATTGCCCAGTTTTGGCATATTCAATGCCGCACTGCGGGTCAAGGTATCCAAAAGATATCTGTTTGCCGGGATGCATGATGCCTCGGTTAATGTAACAGTCCTTAATCTTCTGAATAAGCAATACAACAATTACGAGTATATTTCCGGTGGCGGCTATTATGGCGTGGCCGGCCAGATACTTGGGGAACCAGGTATGCCACGCTCGGTTTATCTTAGTATCAACGCCTCATTCTAGCATTACGAAGTAATACGGTTCGCCGGGGCGAGTCATTCCTTCGCCTCGGTTTTTAGCCGTATTATTGTCATATTATGGTCATTGTAACGTAATAATAGTGTCACAATTCTCCTGTATCGTTTTCCCCGTTGTTTGGGCAACATTAATGAAATCATGCAGCTTTATACGATCATATTCTTATACAGGAGCCAGAAATGAATAAGCGGACTCGTATGAACCCGTTATTGTTCGCAATGTGTACCGCAGGGCTTTGCACCTGGAATACCCTGACAGCCGCATATGGTGCCAATTCAGGCGGCCAATCCACCAGTGTCGGCGAGGTAAATGCTTCGGCCAGCGCACTTTCTAAATCTGCCAAGGCGCTGGCCAGCACCGACGGCAAGCTGACCAAGAAGAAAATCTTCCAATCCACCCAATCCCAGGCGGTTCTCGGGAAGCGTGAAATTCAGGGTGTAGGTCCCGCCGCGGGGGCGGCACAAGCGCTCTCTCTGGCACCCGGCATCGCTGTCCGTGGTTATGGCGGTATCTCCTCGACCGCGCGCTATGAAATCGCAGTGCGCGGCGTAAAGGTAGGCTGGTCATCCGTGAATGGTGACGTCGAGCGCAATGGCTTGACGGTGCTGTTTGACGGAATCCCCATGAACAACCTGATTTCCCATAACGGCGGCTGGGATTCCAACGAAATCCCCATTCTCCAGATGATCCATGGCATCAACGTGACCTATGGCCCCGGAAATCCCGCCGGCCGGTGGTTCGACAGCGTCGGTGGCACCATCAACTTTGTGCCGCTGCAGCCATCCGTAAATCCGAGCGCTGAAATAGGTACCACCTTCGGCAGTAATGGCACCCTCGGCTACAACTTTGACCTCAAAACGGGAATGTACGATGGCTGGTCCGCGGTTCTGGCCGGAGGTTATACGAAAAACAATACCTTCCGCACCGGTACGTTCAATGCGCCGTCCCAGTCTCTCGCCTATTTTGGCAAGGCGGTGAAGACCTTCCGGAGTGGCACCTTCAGCCTTGGCGGCTATGTCGACAGTTCGCGCGAGTTCAGGCCCAATTTCATACCGGTCACCCCGATACCGGGCATCACCACCCAGGGCCTGAACGCCAATGCGCCTTTGTATAGCCAACAGACCAGCGGGTTTTATGCATCTCTGCCTGAGTCCATCTGGTTTAAGCAATTGAAAGTACAAGGCTACATGTTGTACTCCAAGTTGAACCTCCAGCTCAGCAGGGACGTCACCCTGCACGAAATGGCCTGGTATCGCCATGGCCACCGGGTGCATTACCGCATTACCAACTTTGTACCAGGAAGCAGCGTGAATTCCGAGTATTACCATCCGAACTCGGAAACTTATGGCGACAAGCTGTATTTCGACTGGCGCCTGCCTATGAATCTCCTGAAGGCCGGAGGGTCGTGGATTCATCAGCAATACACCACGCCCTATGCAGGATACAATACACTCATGGGCACCAGCCCCTCCTTCCCCAGTCAGTACAATAGTGACGTTCTGTATAACAACTATCTGACGGGCTTCATTCAGGACACGTTCACCCCGTTCTCCGGCTTCAAGATTACTCCGGGCATTGCTGCCGTCCAGTATCAGACCCAGATGTATAATAATGGGGCCCAGGCATTCCCCAATCTTCCTGCCGGCGCCCAAAATCAGACGCTGATCAACAGTGCTGCGGATACCATATCCGGTCTTGAACCTTCGGTTGGAGTTCGCTTTGCTCCGGTAAAGTGGGGCTCACTATATGCCCATTATGCCCGGTCTTATCAAAATCCCACCGACAATAACTTTGGCGCCTACAACAGCCACGGAGGCAATATAGACTTCAACAGTTTAAAACCGGTAAAAAGCACGGATTATGAAGTCGGAGCCAAGTTTTTCGTGCACAACTGGATGTTGCTGCATAACTTCACGTTCAATATCAACTACTACTATGATCACTTGGCCAATGAGACCATAGCGACCTATCTGACAAACATCGCACAAACCAAGTTTGCCGCGGCCAATGCAGTGGTGAACGGCGTCAATATCGCCATGGCCGACAACCCCTCCTGGAACTGGCATCTGTTCGCCAATCTGGCGCTCAATCATTCGTACTACACCTCGTATACGCCGCAGGGTGGGGGTACGACCTTATATGGCGCCAACGTATCTTATAGCCCGTACCTCACCATGAGCGCGGGTATTGACTATCGCTACTACTACCATGGATTCCTGTTCTCCCCACAGTTCGTGGATCAATACACCAGTTCACAGTACCTCTTCAATAATTTAACCGGTGCGCCATCGCACCAGAAGCAGCCGGGATACAATGTCTCCAACCTCAGTCTTGGATAAAAACGACCCGATTGAATCCATACATCCCGACCCTGAAAGACGTGAAGCTCTCCGTGGGAATATACAATCTCTTTGATGCACACTATAACCCCATTGAGTACATCACCAGTGGTGGATACTTTGGCGGTAACAGTACCGGTGCCATTCTGGCTGATCCGGGGGCACCACGGCAGTATTTTATGACGGTATCGGCGAAGTTCTAAGACTTTTTCGCGCTGCGTGGTGTCACGCAGCGCGCTTTTCATTGATTTTGTTACACTAACGGATTTATCAAACTACGGAGTTTCACATGCCTGAAGAGATTCAAGAGTGGCCAAGAAGTACGCGATGGATACATGCGGGATTTGCGTTGGCGGTAACGCTTCTGCTGTTCAGCGAACTTGACATGAAGGCCATATGGAAAAAAGTCGGCGAACTTCCATTCCGGCATTTACTGTTTCATATGCATATGTGGATTGGCATGTTTGCAGCGATTATTGTTGTCGCATTCTGGGTGCAGGTTTTCTCCAACAAAAACCTGCGCTCACACCTGTTCCCCTACAGCGGGCCCTACTTGGACAACGTCTGCACCGATATCAGGGGGCTGGCAAGCAGAAAGCTGCCGCCAAGCGGGATGCGCGGCGGGGTGCCGGGCATGGTACATGGTTTTGGTTTGGTTGCCGTGACCGGCATGGCCCTCCTGGGATTTATCATGTTTTTCCTGATTCCAAATTATGGAGTGGCTGCGCCCATAGGCTTCTACCAGCTTCCCAAGAAGATGCACGACTTTCTTTCTTCATTTGTCTGGTTGTACTGGTGGGGTCATATTGGCATGGCTACACTCCACGCAAGCAAATCTCCGGTCATTTTACGCATATTCAGACCGTAGTAGCGCAACCCTGGGCTTGGTTTAGCGGCCCCGGAAGGCAGCTCCTGGAATACTCCAGGGGTACGCGCTTCCGGGGTTACCGGGTAGCATTAGTTCTCGGGATTTACGCTCCGTACCTTTAGCGGCCCGCGTGACCTCTCCGGAAATTCCTAGTGATCGGCACGGTGATAGTCCCGATGCCGGTATTCCTGCCGCCGATTTTCCCGGTGCCACTCGTGATCCCGATATCTACGCTCATCCCGATACCTGTAGTGGTCCTCCCGTGGGCCATAGTAAGCCGGATACTTCATATAGTAATGATCCGCATAGCCCCTCTGGTCAGCAAATCCATCCTGGGCAACGGAAAACGTCAGCCCGAGGATGACCAACGGCATCATAGCCAGTTTTTTTCTCATATGATTTCACCTATACCAAACATATACGGCAATAATATTTGACAGCCATCATGGATGCATTGACATCGGACCGTTGCAATCAGTGATCTTCACCATGATGCCACCCGCCTTCTCCCCTTCCTCCATAATAGCCGCCATAACCCCCATAATAGCCGCCATACGGGGGAGCTATTATGCATCCGGAAAGCATGGAAGCGCTCACAAAAACAAAAAGCGCCATATAAACCAGTCGCCTTACCTGCCTCAGCTTGTTCATGATTTTCTCTCCAAAAAGGTTTGCGACACCAATCCGTAATACTTCCTGCTAATAAAGCATTCCGTGACATGCATGACCCATACGCCAATCATGACACAATTAACCGGTTAATCAGATAGAAAGTCAAGCTATCGAATGGCCTTACTTTTGCGTCCAGTGCAACCGTCGATTGTTTGTCCAGCGCACGGTTTGCAGCCACAGAACGCAGAGCACTACCAGCCCGCCGGCGATCAGCAGTGGCGGCATGCCGATGGCGGCGAAACCCATCACACCGCGCGTGAAAGGAATCGCCAGGACCGCGACGAGCACCGCGCCCACTCCCGCGAACATGGGCGCCAGCAAAGAATTGTTGCCACTCAGATTACGCAGAGCCGGACGCGTGAGGTCGCGGTTGGCGAGGATCAACAGAAACAGTGCAAACACCAAGGCACTGAATATGCTGATACGAACGTCTTTTTCGGCCCAACCCAGGTGTTGCAACCATGCCGATCCCGCCAGAAGAATGGCCGCAATCCCCAGGCCTTGGGTCAAGGCAAAACCGATGTTACCCGCGGCAAATGGATTGGCATGGAGGGAACGCGGCGGCCGATGCATGATGTCGGCGGCTGCGGGTTCGGCCTCGAATACGATGGAACAGGCAGGATCGATGAGCAGCTCCAGCAGCACGATATGCACCGGCAGCAATAATACCGGCCAGCGCAAAAGCGCCGGAAGCAGCGCCAACGCGACGATGGGCATATGCACCGCAAACACGAAGCGTGTAGCTTTGGTGATGTTGTCGTAGATGCGCCGTCCACTGCGGATGGCACCGACGATGCTGGCAAAGCTATCGTCCAGCAGCACCAGCGCCGCAGCCTCCCGCGCCACATCGGTGCCATGTTCGCCCATGGCGATGCCGACATCGGCGGCCTTCAGCGCCGGGGCATCGTTGACGCCGTCACCGGTCATGGCGACCACCTCGCCGGCCTGTTGCAGTGCCCGCACCAGACGCAGCTTCTGTTCAGGCAACAGGCGGGCGCACAGATCGACCTGTTTCAAGCGCAGACGTAGCGCCTCGTCATCCAGTGCGGCGATTTCGGGGCCGGTAATGACCTCGGCACGCTCGGACAACCCCACCTGCCCGGCGATCGCGCGCGCTGTGGCAGGATGATCGCCCGTGAGCATCAACACCCGTATACCAGCGTCGCGGCATTCGGCAACAGCGGCGGGAACGTCGGGACGTGGCGGATCGAAAAAGCCTACCAGGCCAAGAAATCGGAAATCGAAATCGTGCTGGGTTTTGGGCCAGGGAGTATCGGGGTTGCCAGCCTCCCACAGGCCCCTGGCCACGCCCAGCACGCGCAGACCTCGTGCGGCCATGGCTTCCACCCGCTGCTGGATCGCCAACCTGTCCGCCGCGGACAAGTGGCACAAATCGGCCACGGCTTCAGGCGCGCCTTTGGTCGCCAGCAGATGCGCATCGGGTCGCGCACCGGAAAACACCCGGGTCATCGCCAGAATGTCGGGGGATAATTCATACTGAAACTCAGGCTGACGGTCGTCATGGACATGTTCGGTCCCGGCCAAACGCCCATGGCCGAATACCTGGATGGCCTTTTCCATCGGGTCGAAGGGATCGATGGGAGTGGCCAGCATCGCAAACTCGACCAGGGTATGGAAGGTCTCTGGGAGATCGGGTTGGGCCACCACGAATACGGCGTCGCCCACCGCAAGTTCCGCCACCTGCATGCGGTTCTGCGTCAGCGTGCCGGTCTTGTCCACCGCCAGCACGGTGATCGCACCCAACGCTTCCACCGCCGGCACGCGTCTGGTGAGTACCCTGGCTTTGGCGATACGCCAGGCGCCCAGCGCCAGGAACACGGTGAGAATGACCGGAATTTCCTCGGGCAGGATGGCCATCGCCAGGGCGATACCGGACAGCAGGCTTTCCAGCAACGCGCGGCCATCCCACAACCAAGCCACCAGAACCAGCGACAGCGCCAGCAACAGCGCGATCGCCGTCAGATTACGGATGAGGGTGCGCGAGGACTGTTGCAGGCCGGAGGTCGCCTCTTGCGTTGTTGCCAGCGCCTGACCGATGCGGCCGACGGCGGTTGCGATCCCCGTAGCCTGCACCACCGCAAGGCCCACCCCCCTGGTGACCACGGTGCTGGCGAACAGCGCAGCGCCGTCAGCACCGCCCGACGTGGCCAGCGCGCCGAACTCCGGATTGGGGAGCTTGTCCACCGGCACCGCCTCCCCAGTGAGCAGCGACTCGTCCACCGTGAGCTGGCCCTGCACCAGTTGCGCATCGGCGGCGATGCGATCCCCCTCATGCAGGACCAGGAGATCGCCGCGCACCACCTCGCGCCCGGCGATCCGCAACTCCCGACCGTCGCGGATCACCAGCGCCCGCGGCGCGGAGAGATCGCGCAACGACTCCAGCGCGCGCTGGGTCTTGCGCTCCTGGGCCAGGGAAATGCCGATGACCACGAACACGAAGGCCAGCAGAAACAGCGCTTCGGCATGGTCGCCCAGCAGCAGATAGATGCCGCCAGCCACCAGCAACATCACGAACATCGGCTCGGCCAGGACACCGAGCACGATGGCCAGCAGCGTTTTTGGCGTGCTTCCGGGCAGAAGGTTCGGGCCATCTTCGGCAAGGCGCCGGGCCGCGGTTGCGCCGTCAAGTCCCGTAAATGGACGGACGTCCGCTTGCGCCGCAGGGCGTGTATCCATATTCATGCTCCCCCTGTCCGGTAACACGCCCCGCTCTTCGCCAGCAACAACCCCGTCGACGACGGAAACCAGGATGCCGCAGGGTCCTGCTAGGTGGCCCTTTGAAAGCGCAGCGCCGCCGAATTCAAACAGTAACGCCGCCCCGTCGGGGCCGGACCATCGGAAAACACATGCCCCAGGTGGCTGTCGCAACGCGCGCAGCGGATTTCCGTGCGTACCATGCCATGACTGGCATCGCGGATCTCATGGATATGGTCGGGTGCAAAAGGCTCCCAAAAACTCGGCCAGCCCGTCCCCGACTCAAACTTGGCTGCCGAGCGAAACAACGGCAACCCACACAAAGCACAAACGAAAGTCCCGTCGCCCTGTTCGTGCAGCAGCCCACCGCAGAAGGGCGGCTCCGTGCCATGTTCAAACAGGACATGGCGCACCTCGGCAGACAATCCTTGCGCCATTTCTGCGCGCTTCCCGGCATCGATGGGGGTCAGATCAAAACCTGCGGATGAACGGATCATCGTCATCACCTCCGTTGATTCTCGCGCAACCATTGCGGAAAGCGCGTGCGCAGTTTTTCCACTTTCGGCAGCGCCACCGCACATATATAGGGCTGATTCGGATGCTGGCGGGCATAATCCTGGTGATCGTCTTCCGCCGGATAAAAATGCGTCAGGGGCGTGATTTCGGTGGCGATGGGTCCGGCAAAAACCTTCGCCTGATCAAGCTGCGCCACATAGTCCCGCGCCAGCACCGTCTGAGCGTCATTCAGGGTGAATATCGCGGACCGGTATTGCGTCCCCACATCATTCCCCTGCCGATCGTGCTGCGTCGGATCGTGGGCCACCGCAAAAAAGACCTGTAACAGCCGGCCAAACGACAGCAACGCCGGGTCGTAGTGAATCTCTACCGCCTCGGCGTGGCCGGTCGTCCCCGTGCATACCGCCCGGTAATTGGCCGTTTCCGCCGCGCCGCCCGTATAACCGGACACGACCCGCGTCACTCCCGCGAGGCCCAGATACACCGCCTCCACGCACCAGAAGCACCCCGCCGCCAATACCGCCACACCCGGCGTATCGGCAGCGGCATCCTCGCGGTCGGGGGCGGGAATCGTCAACGCCATGACCTGTACTCCATGTGAACGGACCCTGTCCAAAGCATAGCCGCAAAGCTCCGCCAGACCAACCGTCGGCAGACGATGTGCCAGACTCCGGCACATTTGCTAGTATCCACGCTTCAATGAAATTCGTCCTGCAAAATTCTGGGGAAGGGCCATGGAAACGGAAGATCGGAGCGGTGGAAAAAAGGCGCGCGTAGGATTCGGAAAGTCCGCAGGGGCGGCTTTGGGCGCATTGTTCTTCGGCCCGCTGCTGCTCGCCGGGTGCGCCACCAGCCCGAATCTTCAATCCGCGGAGCATCTGGTGCAAGACAACTTCCACGGCAAGGCCCATGTGGTGAAGGTCTTTCCGGGCCCCACCCAAAAACTCACCGGCATCATCGCCGAAAACAGCCAGCATCAGCAGGGGATACTCTGGATGTTGTCCAATCGCTACCTCCTGCTCGGCCCGGTGGTGAATGATAAGGGCCAGGATATCACCCAGGCGGCCACGGAAAAGTATCTGCCCCAACCCCGAAAGGTCCCCGCCGGACAGATTGCCCCGGCGGCCATGCAGGCACCGGGCTTCACGATCGGTCACGCGGGGCCACTCATGGTGGTGTTTGCCGACCCCAACTGCATCTACTGCCATCTGCTCTGGGAGGCATTGCAAAAACCCGTCGCCGACGGTCAACTCCGGGTAAAACTGATCCCCGTCGGTTTTCTGAAAGATTCCAGCGCCGCCAAGGCAGCCACGATTCTCGCCGCCCCCGACCCGGCGGCGGCATGGGCGGAAAACGAGATGGGTTTTGACAAAAGCACCGAGGAGGGTGGCACCCGGCCCCTGGCGCAGATTCCCGCCGAAGATATGAAGGCGGTCCATGCCAACACCGCCTTGCTTCAGTCCAGCGGTGAAGAAGCGACGCCGACCCTGCTTTTCTGCCGGAAGAAGAGGATGGTGCTGGTCCATGGCATCGCCGTGCGCGGACTGCCCGCGCTCATTCACTCGCTCCGTGGCGATGTCAGCGCGGAGGGCTGCACCCCCTGATCTCCGCCGGTTCTGCCGGACGACTTCCCCCGCAGGCGGCCCTTGGTTATATTCCACTAATGCACAGTTCCACACATGATGATCTGGTCATCCTCGGCGGCACCTTCGACCCCATCCATTATGGGCACCTGCGCGCCGTGGAGGAGGTGCGGCAGGCCCTCGGCATTGCACAGGTGATGCTGATCCCGGCGGGGCACCCGCCCCACCGCCAAAGCCCCTGGGCCGACGCCCGCCACCGTCTGGCCATGACCCGCATCGCCGTCGCGCACCATCCGCAATTCACGGTCAGTTCCTGGGAAGTGGAGCGGGAGGGGCCGTCCTACACCGTGGATACCCTCACCGCCCTGCGTCGGCAACGCCCGGATGCGGTACTCGCCACGGTCATCGGCATGGATGCCTTTCTGCGCTTCGACACCTGGCACCACTGGCAGCACATTCTCGATCTCACCCACCTCGTCGTTACCGGGCGCCCGGGCTGGCCTGCCGCCGAATTACCCGAAGCCCTGCGCCAGGCCCTCTATCAGCGCCGTTGCGAAGATGTCGGCGCCCTGCGCCAGACGCCCGCCGGCTGTATCCTGTTTCATACGGTCACAGCCCTGGAAATCTCCGCCAGCAGTATTCGCAGCCTGCTCGCCGGTCATCAGAGCCCGCGCTTTCTGTTACCGGACGAGGTATTGGATTATATTGACGCCGAAGGGCTCTACCAGAGCCCATAGCCCGACAACAAAGGATCATAACACTTGGCGACAGCAGAAACCCTTCGCGACCTGGCCATCTCCGTTCTGGATGAACACAAGGCGCTCGACATCAAGAGCATCGATGTCCGCAAACAGACCGACATCACCGACTATCTCATCATCGCCTCCGGCACCTCCGACCGCCACTTGCGGGCGCTGGCCGACGCGGTGATGGCACGCATGCGCGAGGAAGGCGTAAAACCCATAGGCAAGGAAGGCCTCACCGTGGGCGACTGGGTGCTGGTCGACCTCGGTGATGTGGTCATCCATGTGATGCGTCCGGAAGTGCGCGATTTTTACCAACTGGAGCGGCTCTGGGGAGAACTTCCGCAGATGCGTAGCCAAAGCGAGGGGCACTGATCCGCGATGCGCCTCTGGGTGCTGGCCATCGGCAGCAAAATGCCGGCTTGGGTAGAGGCGGGCGTCGCCGAATACAGTGCGCGGATGCCGCCGCAACTGCGCGTCGAGTGGCGGGGATTGCCGCTGGCACGACGCGGGCGCAGCGGGGACCCGGCCCGCTGGCGGCGCGAGGAAGGTGAACGGATACTGGCGGCAACCCCGGCCGGAGCCGAGCGGATCGCACTGGAAGTAGACGGCAGGAATCTGGACAGCGAGGCACTGGCGCAGCGCATCGACACCTGGTTCCACGGCGGGCGCGATGTCGCTCTGTGGGTCGGCGGCCCCGACGGCCTCGACCCGGCCCTGCAACCAGACTGGCGCTGGTCCTTGTCGCCCCTGACCCTCGCCCACCCGGTGGTGCGTGTCGTGCTGGCCGAACAATTATACCGGGCCTGGAGCATTCAGGCCCGATTACCTTATCATCGTGGCGGAGAGGAGTGACGCTGAAGTGAACATGCCATGGAACCGAAGTCTCCATCCCCGCCTGGGGATGGCCCTGGCCCTGAGTCTGGGCCTCAGCGCCTGCGCGCAGATGGTGCAGGTCAGCCCACAACAGAGCGTCTCCGACGCCGTTGCCGTGCAGGCGGGACGGGAACGCATCCTCGCCCTCTCCCCTGCGGTCAGCGCGCGGCGGCTCGCGCCGGTACGACAGGCGCTGAACGCCGCCAGGGACGCCGTGGCACGGAACGACTACGCCTATGCCGACCGGCAGACTCTCCTCGCCAGGGTACTGCTCGACAACATCCAGACCCGCCTCAATACCGCCCCAAGCAACAGTCGGCAAATGGCCCTGCGAAGTCAAATCGCCAATTTGCAGAGTCAGATCGCCACGACCCGCCAGCAGATCGCCACCACCAAAGCGCAGATCGCCCAGGAGGCACCATGATGCGCGTCCGTCACCTCATCGCCGCGGTCCTGCTCATTGCGCTGCCCGGTATGGCGGCAGCCGATCCCGCCACCACGCAGGCGCTGCAGCAGGCGATCCAGCGCCTGCGCGACGCACAGCGCGGCGCGCCGCCCATACCCGCCGCGACCTTGTCCGGCCTGCACAGCAGCCTGCAGATGATGACCCGCGACCAGGTCGACCCCGCGCTCTTCCGGGTCGATCAGGCCATTTTTAATGCGCGCCTCGCCGGGCTCCGTGAAATGCGGGAGCAGGCTGCAAAACAAGACCAGCTCAACAGTCTGCAGCGCCAGGTGCAGTCGTTGACCCGACAGCAACAGTCGCTGCAGACCGAGTATGGCAAACTGCGCGAACAACTGGCGAACAATACCATGAGCGGTGCCCGGACCCAGCACCTGCAAGCCGAAATCCAGCAACAGAAGCAAATGTTGCAGTCGGAAGAACAGCGCCTGGCCGGCATCGCCAAGCAGCAAGGCGCATCTGCCAGCCCCCTCGCGGCGCAGCCCGGCTCCGTCAAGGCCTTGACGGTATACGCCCAGGTCCGGGCCGCCAGCGACGGGGTGCATGTCACCATGCCGGTAGACAGCCTGTTCGGCAGCGACAACCAGCTTTCCGCCAGCGGCAAACAGCGCTTGCAGGCCATTTCCGGCATCCTCAAGCAGACGACAGCCAGTGAAATACTGGTGCGGGTGGCGCCACAGCCCCTGGGTGCCAATGTTGCCACCCAACGTGCCGAAACCATCCTCCGCGCCCTGCGCCGCGATGGCGTTCCCGATCAGGTGCTCGCACTGGCTACCGGCGTCGGCCTCAGTGCTGGGAGCGCCGAACTGCTGTTGGTGAATGCCAGCCCGGCGCCGTGACCAGCCTGATTCTCGCCTCGGCCTCGCCGCGCCGACTGGCCCTGCTCCACCAGTTGGGCTATGCGCCAGAGGTTATCGCCACCGACGTGGATGAATCCCCGCGGCCCGGAGAGAGTCCGGATACCCTCGCGCTGCGCCTTGCCCACAGCAAAGGCCTTGCTGCCGCGACGGCAAGGCCCGAAGCCGTCATCCTGGCGGCAGACACGGTCGTCGCGCTAGGTGATCGCACCTTCGGCAAGCCCAGCGACTACGAGGAAGCCGTGCGGATGTATACGGTGCTCGGTGGCGTCTGGCATCAGGTGCATACCGCTGTCGCCGTTCTCCATCGAGGCCGTGTAGACCAGCGCCTGTGCAGCAGCGCCGTCCGCCTGCGCCCCCTCAGCAGCGCGGAGATGCGCAGCTACTGGGACACCGGGGAACCGGTGGACAAGGCGGGGGCCTATGCGGTTCAGGGCATCGGCGCAGTCTTTGTCAGTGGCCTGCAAGGGTCCTACAGCGGCGTCATGGGCCTGCCCCTTTTTGAAACGGCAGAGATGCTTGCCGCTTGCGGCCTCTCCCCCCCTTGCCTCTCAGGACATCCATGAGCGAAGAACTGCTGATCAACGTCACCCCCCAGGAAATCCGTGTCGCGCTGGTGGACAACGGCGTCCTTCAGGAACTCCAGGTCGAACGTAGCGGCCACCGCGGTCTGGTGGGCAACATCTATAAGGGCGTCGTCCGCCGCGTCCTGCCCGGCATGCAGGCTGCGTTCGTCGATGTGGGTCTGGAACGTACAGCCTTCCTCCACGCCGCGGATATTCAGGACGACAGCGAGGAGATCCAGGGCGAAACCGACATCGAGCCCCGTGCCGGGCACCACCACGAGGTCCGCAACGTCTGCACCCTGCTCCGCGAAGGACAGGAAGTGCTGGTGCAGGTCATCAAGGACCCCCTCGGCAGCAAAGGCGCGCGACTCTCCACCCGCATCACCCTGCCGGGACGTTATCTGGTATACATGCCCTTCGTGCCACGCATCGGCGTCTCCACCCGTATCGAATCAGCGGAAGAACGGATGCGTCTCAAGGAGCAGCTCAAATCGGCGATCCCCCCCGAAGAGGGCGGCGGCTATATCATCCGCACCCTCGCGGAAGGCGTGACGGAAACCGACTTCGCCGGAGATATCGATTTTCTCCGGCGCCTGTGGGACTCCATCCGCGCCCGGCTGGAGCGCAGCTCGGCGCCCAGCCAGATTCACAGCGACCTCAATCTAGCCTTACGCGTGATGCGCGATGTGATGTCCGACAATATCCAGCGGGTGCGCATCGATTCACGGGAAACGGTCGATGCCGCTCTGACCTTCTGTCAGGGCGTCATCCCGGAAGTGGCCGACCGCATTGAACACTACAGTGGCGAACGTCCGCTCTTCGATCTCTACAACGTCGAGGACGAGATAGAGCGCGCCCTGCAAAGCCGGGTCACCCTCAAGTCCGGCGCCTACCTCATCATCGACCAGACGGAGGCCCTGACCACGGTGGACGTCAATACCGGCGGCTTCGTGGGGCGGCGCAATCAGGAAGAGACCATCTTCAAGACCAATCTGGAGGCCGCCGCCGCCATCGCCCGGCAGATGCGCCTGCGCAACATCGGCGGCATGATCATCATCGACTTCATCGACATGGAGGACGAAGAACATAAACGCCGGGTCCAGCGCGCGCTGGAAAAAAGCATCCAGAGTGACCGCACCCGCTGCAATATCACCCAGATATCCTCGCTCGGCCTGGTGGAGATGACCCGTAAACGCACCCGCGAAAGTCTCCGCCAGACCCTCTGCGAGCCCTGCCCCTATTGCCACGGCCGCGGCTTCATGAAAACCGCCGAAACCATCTGCTACGAAATCCTCCGCGAGATCGTCCGCGAAACCCGCGCCTACCCCGCCGAACGCTTTGTGGTTCTGGCTTCACCGCAGGTCATGGACAAGCTGTTGGACGAAGAAAGCACCAGTCTGGCGGCGCTGGAGGAATTTATCGGCCGCCCCATCAAGGTGCAGGCGGAGGCGACCTATACCCAGGAGCAGTACGACATCATCCTGATGTAACCGGTCCGGCATCCACCCCCTTACTCCTCCTCCGCTTCGCCACCGGGTTCCTTGAAGGCGGCGGGATCGAGGTGGTAGCGGTGCAGGAGGCGGTAAAACTCGGTGCGGTTGCGCTGTGCGAGTTGTGCGGCCTGACTCACGTTGCCGCGGGTCATGCGCATGATCTGGATCAGATAATTCATCTCGAAACGGCCCTTGGCATCGGCCAGAGGCATGACCTCCCCTTCCCGGTCGCGCAAGGCATGACGGATCAGGGGCGCCCCGATTCGCGGGGTAGTGGACAGCACCACCGCCTGTTCAATGACGTTGGCGAGCTGCCGGACATTGCCCGGCCAGGGCGCCGACACCAGCAGCTCCATGGCCTCCGGCGCGATCCCGCGAACGTCCTTGCGATTCTTGGCCGCTGCATCCCGCAGGAAAAACTCGGCCAGCAGCGGGATATCCTCCGGGCGCTCCGCCAGGGCGGGAAGCTCCAGGGTCACCACGCAAAGGCGATAGTAGAGATCATCCCGGAAACGCCGGGCAGCCATCTCCTGCTCCAAATCCCGGTGACTGGCGGAGATGATCCGCACGTCGACGGCAATGCTCTCGGTGGCGCCGACCGGACGAATCATCCGTTCCTGCAGGGCGCGCAACAGCTTGACCTGTAACGGGAGAGGCATATCGCCAATTTCGTCCAGAAAAAGCGTGCCGCCCTCCGCCGCCTGGAACAGGCCCTGATGACTGCTGGCCGCTCCGGTGAAGGCGCCCTTTTTGTGCCCGAAGAGTTCCGACTCCAGCAGTTGTTCGGGAAAGGCCGCGCAGTTGACCGCAATAAAGGCTTGGCTATGGCGCGGACTCGCCTGATGGATGGCCTGGGCCAGCAGTTCCTTACCGGTACCACTGGCGCCATGGATGAAGACGCTGGCATCGGATGCCGCCACCAGACGCGCCTGATCCAGCACCGTCTGCATTTTGGGGCTGCGGGTGAGGATCCGGTCCCAACTGGAGTCCCGGCCCTTCTTGCCCGAAGAAGGGGGAACCGCCGCCGTCAGGTTGAAGGCACGCTCCACCTGCGCCATCAGGTCCTTGCCATCAAAGGGCTTGGTGAGGAAGGCAAAGACACCCTGGTCAGCGGCCAGCAGGGCATCGGGGATGGAACCGTGGGCGGTAAGGATGATGACCGGCAACGTCGGGTAGTCGCGGCGAATGGCGTCCAGCAGCGCCATACCGTCCATCTCATCCATCTTGAGATCGGTGATGACCAGGGACGGGTGCTCCATCGCCAGTACCGACAACGCTTCGCTACCGTTGGCCGCGGTACTGACCACATAGCCGGCCGCCTTCATGCGCAGGGACAACAGACGCAGGAGATCGGCGTCATCATCCACCAGTAAGATTCTGCCCTTTTCCATTTCGGTTCAGTGCCCCTGGGGTAAACGTGCGTTTTTTTCGATCTGCACCAGCTCGTTCAGCTTCTTGCGCAACTCCGCCTCGCGCTGCTGGGACTGCGAGAGGCGGTTTTGCAGTTCGTTGACCCGCGTCTGTAGCTTCTGGTAGCCGGGATCACCCGCCCTGGCTTCGGCCAGTTGGCCGGACAGACTCTCCGCCTCCGCCTTTTCGGAAACACAACTCGCAGTCACCGGAGCAGTCTTTTCCAGCGCCGCAATCTGATCCCGCAAAGCCATCAGGGTGCTGGTCTGTACCACCTGTTCACCGGGCTTGAGAGTCACTGTATTGGGCGGGGACGGCAACGGTGTGGTCGCGCAACCCGCCAGGGTCAGCACGATGAACACCATGGGGAGCGACATGGTCGGTAAGGGGCAGGCGCAACTGGAACCATGCCCCCGGCGTTTCTTTATCCAGCAATTCAAGACTTCCCCCATAACTCAGTACATATTCTCTGGCGATGGCCAGTCCCAACCCGCTGCCCTCGATCTTTCCCGCATCGGAGGCCTCGCCCCGGTAGAGGATATCAAAAATCTTTTCACGCTCTTGGGGCGCCACACCGGGCCCCTCATCCTGAACATCGAGAACCGCCTGTTCGTCCTGTACCTGCAAATGCACCCGTATGGTAGCGTTTTGCGGCGAGAATTTCACGGCATTTGAGAGCAGGTTATCGCAAATGGTCCGCAAGCGATCTTCATGACCAGGCACCCGCACCTCCGCCAGATCCGTGACCAGGTGCAGGGATTTGCTACGCAGGCTCGGCTTATAGCTCAACAACAGGTCCTGCACGACCACCGTCAGGGAGATTTCCTGCACCATGCCCGCCCCCACCGGCCCCTCGGCCAGGCTGAAACGCAGCAGGTCTTCGATCAGGCGCTGCAAACGCAAGCTGTTATCGCGAACGATGTGCACGATCTCCCGCTGCTCGGCACCCAGTTCATGCCCCAGATCCTCCTGGAGCAACTCCGCGCCTTCGCGAATGGCCGTCAGCGGCGTCTTCAGCTCATGGGAAAGCTGCCGCAGGAAATGCAGCTTGGCGGCTTCCAACGCGTTGAGCCGGTTACGCAACCACTCCAGACGGTCACCCAGGCTGGCAATATCCCGCGGACCCTGCACGGCTATGGGCGTTTCCAGATCGCCGTCACCCAGGCCGGAAACCGCCTGATCGAGACGCCGGATGGGACGGGTGATCAACACGATAAACAGGATGGCGACGGCAATGGAGAGTGGCAGCACCAGCAATACTTCCGCAATGGTCAGACGCTTGATGGCCAGCGCCCGGGTACCCAGTTTGGCCACTTCGGTGCTGATCCCCTCATTCACGTCGCTTTGGAGATGTTGCGCCTCACCGGTGGCAAGGCTGAAGTCGCTTTCCAGCGTACTGCGGTTGCCCCCCAGGGATACCAGCGGCAATAGTTGCCGCGCGCTGGTCAGATGAGCCGCCAGCCGTTCAAGATGCCGACGATCCACGGGAGAAGGCCCAGCGGCGGCAAACTGGGTGCTGGCTTTTTTGTACTCCGCGAAACTCTGATCATAGAGCACCAGCAGCGCCTGATCCTGCAGGACCGTATACTGCAGACCATAGCGTTCCATGGATCGCACCGCGTTATTCATCCGGTTGGCGGCATCACTCATGGCTACCGCGCGCAAAATGCTCACCTGTCCTTGTTCGGCAAAGTGTGCGATGGAAAAGGTTACACTGACGATAACCAGCACCAGCGGCACAATGGCCAGACTAAAACCGATGACGATGAGTTTGGAGATGGAACTCGGGCGTAATGCCATGGACCTGCAAGCTCCGGCAAGGATCATGAAGAGCCTCAGCGTAGAATCGTGGGCTGGAAAGTGCAAGGACTTCGAGACATCCGGGCACCGCCCGCCGCGTCAGGGGGCAGCCGATCCAACAAAAAAGCCTGGGGAGTTAGGCCCCCAGGCTTGCACATCAGAACTCAACAAGTCACGCCGCAGGCTTCTTCGCCGCAGGCTTCTTCTCCATAGCCTTCTTCTCCATCACTTTGTGCGCAGGAGCCTTCTTGACGATCTTCTTGTGCACCGCCTTCTTTTCCATAACCTTATGCTCAGGGGCTTTATGCTCCATGGTCTTTGCCGGGGCCTTTGCGGCAGCGGCAGGGACTTCGGTGGCAAAAGCAGCAGTGGCCGTCAGGAAGGACAGGGCAGCCGTCAGGGCAATAATTTTCTTCATGGGTAATCTCTCCTCAAAAGGTGGTTCCAGTTCCCGCATTCAGCGGTGCCGTCTTTCGACAGTGATCAGGCAATAGCATAAGTCATGCCATATAGTTATGTGCATGTTTTTCAGCGAAAACAGGAGGAAGCGACGTATTGCAAAGGCAATATTACGTCACCCTCCGGCGACAGAATCTGACGGTTTTATGACGATTTCCTAAATATCAGAAGCTCCGGCGCGCCCTGGCCCTGTCGTTCGAGAACGACGTCGGAGGCCGACAGGCATTGCGGCGCGCCGCGGAGGCGCCCTTCAGGAGTCCTGCGGTGCCGGCGGCACATAGCCTTCCGGCGATTGGGCACCTTCGCCAAAGAAATATGCTTCCATCTGTTTTTCCAGAAATGTCCGTGACTTGGGATCAATGGGAGAAAGACGGTATTCGTTGATGAGCATGGTTTGATGTTTCAGCCAGCCCTGCCAGGCCTCCTTGGAAACCTCCTGATAAATTCGCGCGCCAAGGGCGCCAGGATAAGGCGGACGATCAAGACCTTCGGCCTCATGGCCGAGTTTTACGCACTGTACCATTCGTGACATGACGGCAATTCCTTAATGATTCCGGGGTGGATGACATGGTGCCCCCTATATTACCTGAACTTGTCGCTCAGGAATAAGCCGCACGGCAATAAATTTACTCTATTAACCAGCCCGACGCACCAGGGCGAAAAAGCCGGTTTATTCCTAGACACAACCCCCAGCCAACCCGGTGCCACCCAGGTTACAGAAGTTGTAACTATTTGCTAATAAAGCGTGAATGGCCGTTAGAACGAGAATCGGCCCATACGAGGCCTCCTGAAGCCCGGCTGGCCCCTGCTGCATTATAAACTCACATCATTAGCTTGCATTATGGCCATGGGATGTTTCATACTTGAAACCATCCGCAAAATTTGGGCAGACAAAAAGGGGATAACCATGCGTTTAGTGCCTGTGATTTTGTCCGGCGGTACGGGTTCCCGCCTGTGGCCGCTCTCCCGCAAATCCTTTCCCAAACCTTTCGTCGCGCTGCCGGACGGCGAAAGCCTCATTCAAAAAACCCTGCATCGCATCATCAACCTGGGAGCCAAAGGCCCCATCCTCACGGTCACCAACCGCGACTACTATTTTCTGACGCGCGACGCCTATGCCGCCTGCGCCAAGACCCACCATTGCAAGATACCGGACGCGCACTACCTGCTGGAGCCGAAAGGCCGCAATACCACTCCCGCCATGGCCGCAGCGGCCCTCTGGGCGCGTGAGACCGAGCGGGATGACGCGGTTCTCCTCTTCCTGCCGGCGGACCATCTCATCGCGGACGAAGCGCGCTTCGGCGCCGCCGTACGGAGCGCGGCAGCCCTGGCCGGGCAAGGTTACCTCGTCACCTTTGGCGTGACCCCCACCGCGCCGGAAATTGGCTACGGCTATATTCAGGCGGGCGAATCACTGGGCGCGGGGCATCAGGTCGTGCGTTTCGTCGAAAAACCAAACACGGCAACCGCCCAAGACTATCTCGCCAGCGGCGACCACCTGTGGAACTCCGGCATGTTCTGCATGCAGGCGGGCAGCCTGCTGAAGGCGCTGGAAGAGCATGCACCCGCGACCCTCGCCGCCGCCAGCGCCGCGATGGCGTCCGCCGAGCGCAACGGCGACACCTGGGAGCTCGGTGAGGAATTTGCCGCAGCCCCGGACATTTCCATCGACTATGCCGTCATGGAAAAGGCCGCCAACGTCGCCGTGGTGCGCGCCGACTTCGACTGGAACGACCTCGGCGCCTGGACGAGTTACGGTGTACTGATGCCGGAAGATGAAAACGGCAACCAGGTCCACGCCTGCGACAGCCTCTTCGTCGATGCGCAGCGCTGCGTCGTGCATAGCCCGGACCGGCTGACCGCCGTACTCGGTCTGCGCGACGTGCTCATCATAGACACCCCGGATGCGCTATTGATTGCCGACCGGCACCGGGATCAGGAAGTCAAAACCATCGTCGAACGGCTTAAAGCCCGCAAACACGATAGCGTGGATATTCACACCACCGTCCACCGCCCCTGGGGTACCTACACCACGCTGGAAGAGGGCGACCGTTTCAAAATCAAGCGGATTATCGTCAAGCCCGGTGAAAAGCTCTCCTTGCAGATGCACCACCATCGCAGCGAACACTGGATCGTGGTACGCGGCACCGCCCGGATCGTCAACGGCGATACGGAAAAGTTGATCCTGACCAACGAATCCACCTATATCCCGGCTGGTCATTGCCATCGCCTGGAAAACCCCGGCATGATCGACCTGGTGCTGATCGAGGTGCAGAGCGGGGCTTATCTAGGTGAGGACGATATTGTACGGTTCGACGATATCTATGGTCGCGCCCCGAAAAACGCGCCCGAATCTCCTAAAATGTCCGTAACCGGGTAACCCGCAAAAGGAACCCCGCGTTACCCCTATGGAACCACACCGGCCGTCGTCAGACCCTGAATGGGGTAAACGACCTGTATGATCAAGCCCAGGAATTTCTGCAGATCGGTGATAGGCGCAGATGCCACATAAATCAGATCGTGATTCTGGATCGGGAACGTCTGCGCCGCAAAAAGCGTGGCCGGATTGCTGAAGTCGAAGCGGAACACCGTCGGCACCTGACCGTTGGCGGCCAGTTGCACGGGTTTTGGCCAGTGGGGGAGCAGAGAAGGCTTCTCGAAGCGGAAGACAAAGACCGCCTTGGCATCGGCCTGGGTGCCATCCAGTCCGCCGACGGTCGCCAGGGCTTGCGCCAGACTGATGCCCGACGCCTGGAAATCCACTTCCTTGGTCTGCTTGGTGGCGCCCATCACCGTCACATGCAAAGGCTGATACAGCGCGGTCAGAATATCGCCGCCGCGCAAGGAAACATTCTCGGCCGGATCACGGATGACATCCTCCAGCGGCAGTTGCAGCACCTTGCCGGCGCGGGACAACTGCAGGGTCACCTTGTTGACGGGTCTATTCACGCCACCCGCCGCAGCGATGGCCTGGAGTACGTTGACGCCGCCCGGGATCATGGGCACCAGGGCGCTCCGGGCCACATTGCCGACTACGGTAATGCTCTGCGCATGGTTGTTCACCAGCCGCACCACCACCTGCGGATCGTGGGCCATATGACTGAGCCGCTTGCGGATCTCGGCGCCAATCTCATTGAGGGTTTTGCCGGCACAAGGAATTTTGCCCGCGAAAGGCATCATGATATCCCCGTCGCTCCCCACCATCTGCTCCGGGATGGCGGTCATCATGGACCCCGACGGCTTGCTCATGGACTGGCTCGTCGAGGTAAAAAGCATGGCCGGCGGCGCCTCCCAGAGGTAGACCTGCAGGGTATCGCCGGGGCCGACGGTATAGGTGAGCGGGTCGGGATTGGTGAAGTCCTTCAGCAGATCCAGGCGCGGCCGTTCGATCTCGTTCTTGATGTAGCGGGACACGGCATAATTCACGTCCACCAGTTGAATCCCCGCCATGGTCTTGTTGCTGGCGACATCCTTCACACTGTCGGCGCGCGGCCCGGAATACGGCATGTAGCCGGCGCAACCCTCCAGGCCCAGCAGCAGGGCAGCCAGGACCCCCATGCGTATGGTCCAACTTTTCGTCACCATGACCACGTGCGGCCTCCCAACCATCGATCAAGCGCATTTACCCGCGCACATCAGGCATCACAAGGCCGCCCTTCGCGACCCGAAGCGCTATAAATCTACTCTATAATCCAGCCCGGCGCAAAGGGGCGAAAAAGCCGGTTCATCCCTGGACACAATCCTCAGGCAACCCGGTGCCACCCTGATTACAGGATTTGTAACTATTTGCTAATAAAGCGGGCATGGCCGTTAGAACGAGAATCGGCCCATACGAGGACTCCTGAAGCGCGGCTTGCGCCGGCTGCATTATGAACCCACATCATTAGCTTGCATTATGGCCATGGAATGTTTCATACCTGAAGTTTAGACATGCAGCCTCCTCGCCAGCTTCTATGTGTGGCGATATGGCGTAGTAAATGTGGAGCAGGATTGAGTCAGGCGACCTTTTTGCGGGGTGGGTCATCGGTATCGGCCCAAAAGGCGGGGGCGGGGCACTGGAATTTCCCGGACTTCGGGTCGTAGCCCTTCCAGAATGGAACCCGCAGAAATTGCAGATGAAGCCATTGGGCCATGAGTCCTGCGGTGACAGGAGTAGCGATACGCCAGGGCGCTACTGCAGTCATGGGGAAATCTTCGGATAGGGTTTCGGCGAGGAGTTGCACCATGGACCAAGCGATGCAGCGGATTTGCATCCAGCGTTCCAAGACGGTGCGTTTTTGCTGCCAGAGGTTATGGATGCCCCACCAGCGTTTGAGATTGTGGAAGATCGGTTCGATCTGCCAGCGGTTGCTGTAGAGGACGACGATTTCGCTGGCGGTGAGATCCGTCTCGGAAGCGAGATAGAGGCGGGTGGGAGACCACCGATGATGCTTTTCATCGTAGATCGCACTCCATACGGCACGGACCGGATGGCCGTTCAGGAATCGTGCATTGGCGATGATGGATTGAAGACGGACCTTCTGCCGTTTCCCATAGAGATCCAGAGAGACGATCTCGGTGGGCAGCGCAGCCATGTCTTCCACGGTGTACTTGTTTCCATATATCCGAGGACGCCCGCGTTGGGATGTCCTCGGCGGTGGGTCGCGGAGCAGTACAGTATCTTTGCGCACCTGGCCGATGAACTGGCCTGCCGGCTGCAGGCCGTGCTGACGCAACAGGGGCAAGAGCAGGCGCCGCCGCATGAACCAAGCATCGGTGAGCAACCGGACGGGTACGGGGATGTGGGGTATAAAGGCGCGCAGCAATGCTCCGGCGATTTTCAGCTTGTGGGTGTTGCCGGTACTGGGCACCAGGCGCAAGCGGATGGGAAAGGAAATGGCTTTGCCGGAACGGGTACGCAGGGTCAACGCCAGACCCACCCAATTCTGGGCGAGGACATAACTGGGGCGGTTGTGCTTATGACTGTGGTCGAAGCGGATGGCCGCGCCTGGGGCCTTGGTAGAGTGCCGCAGGACCATCGTGTCGTCGACGACTAACTCGACGATCAGGGGCTTGGGCAAGGACTGCAGGAGCCAGCGTACCTGGGTTATGGCCAACGCCTGTGTACGCAAGGACGCACGCTCCAGGAGTTTGTAATAGGTGGTCCAGTGGCAGCGGAGGGAGATGCTGCTGAGGGCGCGGGTGACCCAGCCTTCGGGCGAGATCAGGCAACCGCAAAGCAGCTCCACAAAACTGCGCCGCGAGCGGGGCGGCACGACCGTCAGAAAGTAGGAAATCCACTCCGAGAGGCGGAGGGCAACGAGACGATGAAAGGGCATGACAGTGATTCCGAGAAGCCTAAAACGCTTCTCATTGGCCGACCCTTTTTTACAAGGGTCGGCCGCACGGCACTATCACTGTGTCAAGCACTTTCGTAGCAAAAATAGAAAAAACCCGGCGGAGCCGGGCTGTATGTCTAAACTTCAGTTTCATACTTGAAACCATCCGCAAAATTAAGGAATAGCGCGTGCTCAAGGCCCTCCGGACCAGGATCAGCAATCTCGGCAAACTGTTCATCTGGGTGGTATTGGTACCCACAGGCGTGTCCGCCCTCTATTTTGGCGTGATCGCCTCCCCGATATATATAAGTGAGGCGCGTTTCGTCGTTTACAGTCCCAACCAAAGCGTAAGCACCAGCGGACTCGCCTCCCTGCTCAGCAGCTTTGGGGGCAGCAACTCCACCAGCGCCGCCCAGACCATCAGTGCGTACATCTCGTCTTGGGACGGCATGATGGCGGTCAACAAGCCCTACCCGCTCAAGCAGATCTACGGCAACAGTCATATCGACATCTTCAACCGCTTCGGCGGCATATTTCACCCCTACACCTCCTATGTGCGCCTGTGGCGCTACTATCAATCCATGGTGGGGGATGTGCTGGACTCCAGCAATGGCATCAGTGAACTCAAGGTCAACGCCTATACCCCGCAGGATGCCCAAAAGATCAATGACTTTCTCCTCGCCAAAAGCCAGGATATCGTCAATCAACTCAACGCGACGGCCCGGCATCGAGCCGTCTTTTACGCCAAGCAGGACGTGGAACAGGCCAAGCGCTCCCTGCGCGATGCCACCCTGGCCCTGGCGGAATATCGGAACAGTCATCGCGTATTCAGCCCCCTGCACAGAGCAGCTTGCAGTTGGGTATGGTCAGCAAACTGCAGGATCAGTTGATCACCCAGCAGACCGAACTGGACTCCATCCTCGCCCATGCCCCGGCCAACCCTCAGATACCCGTTCTCAAAAGCAGTATTCACGCACTGAAGGGACAAATCACCAACGAGCAGGCCAAAGTCACGGGCGACCAGGAATCCTTGGCCAGCAAGGATATTGAGTTCGAACGCCTCACGGTCAATCAGCTCTTAGCGCAAAAATTGCTGGAGGCCGCGGTAACCTCGCTGGAACAGGCAAGAGTGACAGCGCAGAAGCAGGAACTGTATCTGGAAACCATCAGCCGTCCGAACCTACCCGATGCGTCCCAGAAACCCAAGCGCTTTGAGGACATTCTAGCCGTGTTGATTGTATCCCTCATGGTCTGGGGTGTGCTGAGCATTCTTTACGCCGGGGTCAAGGAACACCATGAGCGCTAACGCCAGCCAAGAAAGCTTCTGGTTTCAGCTCCGCCTGCAACTGCGGGTGATCTGGGCGCTGATGCTGCGGGAAACCGTCACCCGCTTTGGGCGGGAAGGGCTGGGGATGCTGTGGATGATTGCGGAGCCGGCTATGTTTGTAGTGGGGGTGATGATTATTTTCTCGTTCATAGAGACTGGATACCCTTATGGAATCAGTCCGGCGGAATATCTCGCAGTAAGCTATCCCACTTTGCTGTTCTGGAGAAACGGAACAGGGCGCGTGACCGGCGCGATCAATATTAATCGTGCCCTTTTGCATCATCAGCCTATCAGGCCAATGGATATCATTTATTCGCGCATCCTTCTGGAGTTCTCCAGTAGTATGGCGGTTTTTCTGTTTTTATTTCCGATTTTTATTGTGGTTGGAATTTGCCACGTTCCAGACAGTATCCTGACAATGGCATTGGGATACCTGCTTATCATCTGGTTTTCTTTTGGGTTTGTGCTGATTATGGCAGGTTTGGCGGAGTTGAGTGAGACTATAGAGAAAACCTCGCACATCATTCTTTACCTGATGCTCCCAATCAGCGGGGTATTCATACCCACATTTTTGGTGCCAGAACCATATCGCAGCTATTTATTGTATTTTCCGCTAATCGATGCGGTGGATTATTTTCATCACGGATACTTTGGTAGCGGCGTGCCCAGTTATTATCACATAAGTTATACCCTCTTTGCACTCACTGGGATGACATTGTTTGGGTTAGCTATATCAGGTGTCGCGATTAAGCGAGTAAAAGTATCATGATTATGAGAAAAAAGGTTTCCGTATATGCTGGTCAATAATGTGTATGAATTGTTTGCACTGAACGGACGTGCGTTCATCATGGCGGCCTATGAAAACCTTCTAATGCGTGATCCCGACGAACACGGTTTGCGCTATTATCTTGGGCGCTTGTCCGTGGGCTATAGCAAATCGGATATCATTGTACAACTTTCCATGTCCACAGATTGTCGCCCGCTCGACGAACTTAACGGCTTGAAAAAGTTTATTGCTGATGAGCATCGCGCCCATCACTGGTTTTGGGGGTTCTTTAACCGACGTGACCGGGTGGGCAGAAGTATGTTGTCTGCTTTGGTTCAAATTGATAACGGATTTGCTCGTATTGACCAGCGATTGGAGTCACTGCAAGACAGCTTGAAAGAGAGTATGGGTAGCCTGTCGAGTCTTTCACCTATTGAGGAACGTCTGGCGATTTTGCAGGAGGCATTACTTGCGCAAACACGTTTCTCCACCCAAACCGAGGATGACGGCCCACACCTGTCCATGGAAGCGGTCCGCCAAGCTTTTTTAAGAGTGCTCGGACGAGAGCCTGAGAATGAAGATGTCTACAAATACCATGCTCGGCTCGCTTCAGTGGATACGTTGCGAGGCACCTTGCTGAATTCCGAAGAATTTAGATTGAAGCTCAAGACCCTACCCGAACACGCACGCAACATTTTTATGCGCCAAATCCAACTACAACCCGCGCAACACGGAGAATAATTCATGCGGTTAGTCATCGACATGCAAGGCGCGCAAAGCGCGAGCCGGTTTCGGGGGATTGGCCGTTACACACTATCTTTGGTCAAAGAAATGGCGCGGCAACACACCGGGCATGAAATCCTGCTCGTGCTCAATGCCGCCTACAGCGACACCATCGAACCGATTCGCGCCGCCTTTGCCGAATTGCTTCCTGCAGAGGCGATTCGGGTTTTCGACGTGGCGGGGCCTGTCGGTGGGCATGATGCGGCCAATGACGCGAGACGCAAAGCCGCTGAGGCGATGCTGGATGCGTTTTTTTACAGTCTGCAACCCGATGTGATTTTTATTCCTTCCTTGTTTGAGGAGTTTGGCGGTGAGGCCGTCACTAGCGTGCGGAGTTTGCACAACGCCATTCCCACTGCAGTGGTTGTCTATGACCTCATTCCGTTGATTCATCGCCAGATACTGAAGTTTAGACATACAGCCCGGCTCCGCCGGGTTTTTTCTATTTTTGCTACGAAAGTGCTTGACACAGTGATAGTGCCGTGCGGCCGACCCTTGTAAAAAAGGGTCGGCCAATGAGAAGCGTTTTAGGCTTCTCGGAATCACTGTCATGCCCTTTCATCGTCTCGTTGCCCTCCGCCTCTCGGAGTGGATTTCCTACTTTCTGACGGTCGTGCCGCCCCGCTCGCGGCGCAGTTTTGTGGAGCTGCTTTGCGGTTGCCTGATCTCGCCCGAAGGCTGGGTCACCCGCGCCCTCAGCAGCATCTCCCTCCGCTGCCACTGGACCACCTATTACAAACTCCTGGAGCGTGCGTCCTTGCGTACACAGGCGTTGGCCATAACCCAGGTACGCTGGCTCCTGCAGTCCTTGCCCAAGCCCCTGATCGTCGAGTTAGTCGTCGACGACACGATGGTCCTGCGGCACTCTACCAAGGCCCCAGGCGCGGCCATCCGCTTCGACCACAGTCATAAGCACAACCGCCCCAGTTATGTCCTCGCCCAGAATTGGGTGGGTCTGGCGTTGACCCTGCGTACCCGTTCCGGCAAAGCCATTTCCTTTCCCATCCGCTTGCGCCTGGTGCCCAGTACCGGCAACACCCACAAGCTGAAAATCGCCGGAGCATTGCTGCGCGCCTTTATACCCCACATCCCCGTACCCGTCCGGTTGCTCACCGATGCTTGGTTCATGCGGCGGCGCCTGCTCTTGCCCCTGTTGCGTCAGCACGGCCTGCAGCCGGCAGGCCAGTTCATCGGCCAGGTGCGCAAAGATACTGTACTGCTCCGCGACCCACCGCCGAGGACATCCCAACGCGGGCGTCCTCGGATATATGGAAACAAGTACACCGTGGAAGACATGGCTGCGCTGCCCACCGAGATCGTCTCTCTGGATCTCTATGGGAAACGGCAGAAGGTCCGTCTTCAATCCATCATCGCCAATGCACGATTCCTGAACGGCCATCCGGTCCGTGCCGTATGGAGTGCGATCTACGATGAAAAGCATCATCGGTGGTCTCCCACCCGCCTCTATCTCGCTTCCGAGACGGATCTCACCGCCAGCGAAATCGTCGTCCTCTACAGCAACCGCTGGCAGATCGAACCGATCTTCCACAATCTCAAACGCTGGTGGGGCATCCATAACCTCTGGCAGCAAAAACGCACCGTCTTGGAACGCTGGATGCAAATCCGCTGCATCGCTTGGTCCATGGTGCAACTCCTCGCCGAAACCCTATCCGAAGATTTCCCCATGACTGCAGTAGCGCCCTGGCGTATCGCTACTCCTGTCACCGCAGGACTCATGGCCCAATGGCTTCATCTGCAATTTCTGCGGGTTCCATTCTGGAAGGGCTACGACCCGAAGTCCGGGAAATTCCAGTGCCCCGCCCCCGCCTTTTGGGCCGATACCGATGACCCACCCCGCAAAAAGGTCGCCTGACTCAATCCTGCTCCACATTTACTACGCCATATCGCCACACATAGAAGCTGGCGAGGAGGCTGCATGTCTAAACTTCAGGCCAGATATACCTTGCCTCAAATCCCGCGATGGAGCGCTGGTACTTCGGCAAGCTCAATCACTTAAAACGGGCTGACCTTCTGCTTTCTATTTCTGAATCTTCTGGGAGTGAGGCAAGGGAGCATCTCAATTTTCCAGAACATGCCGTTACCAATATCTCGACCGCCTGCGGCGAGCAGTTTCGCGCCCTCGCTCTGAGCGAGGCGCAACAGACGCATCTCAAGAATGCCTATGGCATCAACCGCCCCTTTGTGATGAATACGGGCGGAACAGACCAGCGGAAAAACCTCGATGGCCTCTTCCGCGCTTTCGCCAGCCTGCCCGCCGAAATGCGCAAAGCGCATGCCCTCGTGCTTGTGGGGCGCGAAGTTGCAGACGAGAAACACCACTTCCTTGACCTAGCCAAACAGGCTGGATTGCGCGAAAGTGAACTGGTCTTTACCGGCTATGTGTCCGATTCTGAGCTGAACCTGCTCTACAACGCCTGCACCCTGTTCGTGCTCCCCTCGTGGCACGAGGACTCTGGTCTGCCGGCGTTGGAAGCCATGGCCTGTGGCACAGCGGTGATCGCCGCCAATTCCTCCAGCTTGCCTGAAGTGGTGGGGCGGCAGGATGTCCTGTTTGCCCCGGGTGACCATGCGGCCATGGCGGCCAAAATGGCCGAGGTACTGGCCAATGCCGAATTCCGCGAGGAATTGGAGCGCCACGGTGTGGAGCAGGCAAAAAAATTCTCATGGGTCGAGAGCGCCCAGCGGGCATGGTCTGCGCTGAGCAAGTTGCAGGCCCAATGGGCGTCAGTCAGCGAGGCGACACCCTCGCGTCTTCCTCACCGCCCCAAGCTGGCTTTTGTTTCGCCTTTGCCTCCTGAAAAGACCGGCATTGCCGATTACTCCGCCAAGCTTCTGCCCGAACTGGCACGGCATTACGACATCACGGTGATCGTGCAGCAAGATACGGTGAACGATGCCTGGGTGCAGGCCAATGCCCCCGTGCATGATGTGGCATGGTTCTGCCAACATGTGAGTTTCTTTGACCGAGTGCTCTATCAATTTGGGAACTCGGCATTTCATAGCTATATGTTCGACCTGCTTATTGATATTCCTGGTTTGGTTGTACTGCATGATTTTTATCTGAGCGATTTTTTTTGGCATCGAGATATTATAGATGCAAGGAGTGGTTCTTGGGCTCAAAATTTATTCCACAGTCATGGATGGACCGCTGTTCAGAAAAGATTTGAAGGAAATGATGCACAGCTCGTAATGGCATACCCATCAAATCTAAATGTCATAATTCCTGCGTTAAGCATAATTGTTCACTCAGATTTTTCTAGGCAACTGGCGCGACTCTTTTATGGTGCGCAGGCGGGAAAGGACTGGGCGCTGATACCTCTTTTGCGACAGCCCGTGAATGACATAGACAGGGCAGCCGCTCGCAAAAAACTCGGCTTAGCCGCCGAGGAATTCATCGTCTGCAGTTTTGGCCTGCTGGGCGCCACAAAACTCAATCATCGCTTGCTGGAGGCTTGGCTTGCCTCGCCTTTATCGAAAGATAGACAGTGCCGCCTGATTTTCGTCGGCGAAAATACTGGAGGAGACTGCGGCAGGAAGCTGTTGGAAACCATCGCTCAAAGTACTGCAAAAAACAGCATCCAGATCACCGGTTGGGCGGATGCCGAGGCTTACCGCAACTGGCTGGCCGCTGCAGACATCGCCGTGCAGTTGCGCACTCTCTCTCGCGGCGAGACTTCCGCAGCCGTGCTGGACTGTATGAATTACGGTCTGCCCGTTATCGTCAACGCCCACGGCAGCATGGCCGAACTCCCCAGTGACGCCCTTTGGCTGTTGCCCGATACGTTCAGCGAGGCGCAGCTCATCGACGCCCTCACCACCCTGTGGCGAGAGCCTGCACGCAGGTCAACGCTCGGTGCTCGGGCGCAGCAGCACATCCGGAGCCAGCACCAACCGCGCCGTTGTGCCGATCTGTACGCCGAGGCCATCGAAGGCGCGTATGCCCAGGCGGAAAATAGCCTGTACGGGCTTATGCAAGCATTGCCGCGGCTTGAGGCCTCCCTGCCGCCTGAGGAATATCCGCGCTTGGCAAATGCTCTTGCGACCAACTTTCCACCCCAACCAAGGCGGCGACAACTCTTGCTGGATGTTTCTGCATTGGCCCAGAATGATCTTAAAACGGGGATTGAGCGCGTCACCCGCGCCCTACTGGAGCAAATCGTCCTCAATCCACCTGCAGGCTGGGCTGTGGAGGCGGTATATGCCACCAGCGAGCAAGCAGGTTACCGCTATGCCCGGCAGTTCATGTGCCGTTTTTTTGGTATCCCGGGTGACTGGTCGGAAGATGCGCCGGTACAGGTCTGGCAGGGCGATATATTTTTTGGTCTGGATTTCCATCCTCATGTTATTCCCGCGCAGGAAGGTACTTTTAATGCTTGGCGTAATCGGGGCGTTTCTGTCTATTTTATGGTCTACGATCTTTTGCCCGTGCTGATGCCCGAAGTATTCCCGGAGGGCGCAAAAGAGGGGCATCAGCGCTGGCTGCAAACCATCACCCACATGGACGGTACTTTATGCATTTCCCGGGCGGTGGCCGATGAGTTGTATGACTGGCTGCAAACCTTTGGTGAAAAGCGGGAATGTCCCTTTGCGGTGGACTGGTTTCATTTGGGTGCGGATGTGGTGGATAACGGCAATCCAAGCCGTGGCCTGCCCAGCGATGCGCCACAAACCCTGCGCAGCCTGGCGGATCGGCCCAGTTTTCTGATGGTCGGCACCATCGAACCACGCAAGGGCGTGTTGCAAACCCTGCAAGCCTTCAATCAGCTTTGGGCGCAGGGCGTTGATAGCAATCTTGTCATTGTCGGCAAAGAAGGCTGGAAGCCTGTGCCCGACCACCAGCGTGGCGATATTCCGCAAACTGTGCGGGCGTTACGAACGCACCCTGAATTCGGCAAACGCCTGTTCTGGTTAGAGGCCATCAGCGATGAATATCTGGAGCAAGTCTATGGCACATCCACCTGCCTGATTGCTGCCAGTTACGGCGAGGGCTTCGGCCTGCCGCTCATCGAGGCTGCCAGCCATGGTTTGCCGCTGCTGGTACGCGACATTCCGGTATTCCGAGAAGTGACCGCTGGGAAAGCGCAGTTCTTTACCGATAGCCACCAGCCGGAAGTGATTGCCGAAGCTACTCGCGATTGGCTGGCGCTGTACCGGCAAGGCAAACACCCGCACAGCGATGCCATCGCGCACCTGACCTGGGTCGAAAGTGCCCGCATCGCTTTAGAAATCGTGCTAGGTAACACTCCACCCTACCGCACCTGGCTGCCCGATGGCGTGCGCCGCTACTGGGGCGCCGATCCGCGCTTGGGCACCGAGGTAGGCGAGGCCAAGGGCCGCTCAATGCAGACCACAGGCAAGGCAGGGTATCTTGTCCATGGGCCGTATGAGCGCTTTGAGCCAAGGCGCTATCGGGTTGCTATCCAAGGTAGCGCCGATCATTTGACGGGTGGAGAGTCTCTGGATATTGTCTGCAATAAAGGAGAGACAGTGCTGCAGCAATATACAAGCTGGATTAATGAATCTCTAGGAGCATGGCATGATTTAGAGTTCACTCTTGAAACCAAAGCTGATGACCTAGAGATACGCATATGGGTTGGCGAGCAATCACGCATTATTATTGATGGGATTAACTTCTGGCCTGAAGCGCTGCAATAGGAATAATAATGGAGAACTTTAATTTGGCTTACCATACCCGGCTAGATAATAATGGCATGCACTTGTCGTATGAGTATCTGCAATCGTTTATATCAGAAGATTTATTTCTAGTCAACTCATTGATAACTAAAAATAATATAACTTTTGACGCGTATAAAACTTCAGTAATTGATAAGGCAAAAAAAGAACAATTTTTTTATTATTTATTCAATGATGCTGGCGATGTCATTAAAAAATCTGACAATGCCACAGAAGAATGGATAGAAACTCGCGCCAATATTTACCAGGACTTTCTAAGCAGCATAACCAGCATCACTAAACTCCCGGGATTTATTTTTGGTATCGAATACAAAGATATGACTCACGGTTCTGATCTTCCGCTCCTTTGTTTCCATAAAAATATAGATAATCAATCATATATACTGATACCTGACTTTGAAATAATTCAATACAATTATTATACGCAACTAAAAGACGGAACCGATCTTGAAAATAAAATTGATAAGGCTGTTTTTGTAGGGAGTACTACGGGCACAAATTTCAAGGAAAATCGCAGTTGCTGGAATACTATCGATAACATACTGAACGATCCTAGCGTTCGCATCAGCGCAGCTCGTTTTTTTAATGACAAAGAAAACGTCATTTTCAAATTACCTTCTATTGTCCAATGTGACAGCTCGCAAACCGAGAAATTCTTACGAAATCAGCCTTATATGCAGGCCCAAAGAATGACATGGGATCAGCAGTACCTGAATAGGTATATCATTTCTGTTGATGGTAACGGTCCGACGTGTACCCGAGTAGCGCTTGCCTTACTTAGTAATTCGGTGTTAATGAAATACAACAGCAATTGGACTGTTTACTATCATAGGATGTTGAAGCCATATTTCAATTATTTGCCGGTGGAGAATCATGTTGATATTGAACGCTTGATGGAGACTTTTTCTCATGATTTAGACTTTCTTCGTTTTATAAATGGTAACGCAAAGCGCGAATTTCGATTGTTATTTAATCGGCGCAATGTGCAAAGAATGTTTGCTATTGCATTGAATGAGCTATACGCAATATTTTTTGGTCATAACACAATTTATCAAGAAAACAGGCGACGCATTAGTCAGGTTGCGCATTTAGATATAGACGCACACCTATCTAATATTGGCGATAAACAATTCTGGCCGGACCATGAAGTTTACTGCGATGGCCAATTCATTGAAGGAATCACCATTTATCCCGCAAGCGCACTTATATACTGGTATAACATGGAATATCAGGCAAAGCTGGAAAATGGAACAATTACAGCATGTGCTAACGGGGGCGGTTTTGTTGGAACAAAAGATCATTCCCTCAGGATGGTAGCCTTCAGATTTTTGGCAAAACCAAATATTCCATGTCATATCGAATATGAGGGTGTTTTTGAGAGCGGTTATAAGAAAACTGTTAAAAATGGAAACTGGCTGGAATACAATAATGAAATGCTTATACGTATCACCTTCAAATTTGGGGCAATCCAGAATGAAGGGTAAGAGTCATAATTCGAAGCAACTGATTCAGGTGTTAGCTTCGCAATTGCACACACAAATCAGACACGACAAAGAATTAGGATTATATGATTAACATACTTGAAGGTAACATTATGGATAAAACATCAATCATCACCGGCATCACCGGCCAAGACGGCGCCTATCTCACCCAACTCTTGCTGGAGAAGGGTTATACCGTTTTTGGCACCTACCGCCGCACCAGTTCTGTGAGTTTCTGGCGTCTGGAGGAACTCGGCGTGGCGCAGCACCCCAATCTGCATCTGGTGGAGTTTGATCTGACTGATCTGGGTTCCGCCATTCGCCTGATTGAAAGCAGCGGCGCGACTGAAGTTTATAATCTCGCCGCCCAAAGCTTCGTCGGTGTCAGTTTCGACCAACCCAACACCACCGGGCAGATTACCGGTTTGGGTGCCTTGAACCTGCTCGAAGCCATTCGCATCGTCAATCCCAAAATCCGCTTCTACCAAGCCAGTACTTCCGAGATGTTCGGCAAGGTTCAGGCCATTCCCCAGGATGAAAGCACCAACTTCTACCCTCGCAGCCCTTATGGGGTGGCTAAACTCTATGCCCACTGGATGACCATCAACTACCGCGAAAGCTACGGCATATTCGGCAGCAGTGGCATTCTGTTCAACCACGAAAGTCCCTTGCGTGGTCTGGAGTTCGTTACCCGCAAAATCACCGACGGCATGGCGAAAATCAAACTCGGCAAACTCGATCAGCTCCAGTTGGGGAATCTCGATGCCAAACGCGACTGGGGTTATGCCAAGGATTATGTGGAAGGCATGTGGCGCATGTTGCAGGCCGATACCCCGGATACCTATGTACTGGCTACCGGCCGCACGGAATCCGTCCGGGATTTCGTCACCATGGCCGCCAAAGCGGCAGGCATCACCATGGAATGGCAGGGTCAGGGCGAAGCCGAATGCGGCAGAGATGCCGCTACTGGCAAAGTCATTGTCGCCGTCAATCCCAAGTTCTACCGTCCCGCTGAAGTGGAACTCCTCATCGGTAACCCTGCCAAGGCTAAGACGGAACTCGGCTGGGAAACCCCCACGACGCTGGAACAGCTTTGTGCCATGATGGTCGAAGCCGACTTGCAGAGGAGTCGCTGAGGATTCTGGAGGCCTGATGTCTGATCCCGACTTTTACCGCGCCTTCGAAGACCGTCACCGGGGTTCCCGAGCACTCATCAAGTCGCGGGTAAAAGTCTATTTGCCATTCTTGTATCCCCTGAAAGATCTTTATCCCGATAGTTCCATACTGGATCTGGGTTGCGGGCGCGGGGAGTGGCTGGAACTGCTCCGTGAAGAAGGCTTTACCGCCCACGGCGTGGATCAGGATGCCGGTATGCTCTCGGCCTGCACGGCACTGGGCCTGTCCGTAGAGCAGGGCGACGCGCTGGCCGCGTTGCAAAAGCTGCCCCGTGCCAGCCAGATTGTGGTCTCCGGTTTTCACATTGCCGAGCACGTGCCTTTCCCGATGTTGCAGGAGATGGTCCAGGAAGCCCTGCGCGTGCTCAAACCAGCGGGTTTGCTGATACTGGAAACCCCCAATGCCGAGAATCTGGTCGTGGGTTCTTCCAGCTTTTATCTGGACCCTACCCATCAGCGGCCTCTGCCGCCCTTGCTGCTATCGTTTCTGACGGAATACACCGGCTTTCTGCGCAATAAAATAGTGCGTTTGCAGGAATCTCCCGAGCTTGCCGCCGGGAAAACCCCCGTATCTCTGCTTCAAGTGCTGGCGGGAGTGAGCCCGGATTACGCGGTGGTCGCGCAAAAAGAAGCCGCCGCAAAGAAGCTGAAAAGTTTTGATGCGCTCTTTGATCGGCAGTATGGGTTGACTCTGGAAGACCTAGCCATGCGCTATGAAGCCAGTCTGCGCGCGGAAACCATCCGTGAACTGAAGCCCAAGCGTAGAAAACCCACGGCAAAAGCTGCCAGCGATGCCCAGGACGCGCCTGGAAAGTAGCGGGAATATCGCCAAAATCAAACTCGGCAAACGATGCTGCGCTGGGGACGGCTTGCAGCCCAAAGCAATTGAAATTATACTTAAATATAATTTAACGCACTGAAGGTGCATCATGCACACAACCAAACTGCGCAAGGTCGGCGGCTCGATCATGTTGGCCGTCCCACCCGCATTCCTTGAACAGCTGCACCTGCAAGCCGGTGCGACGGTCGGCTTGGTCGTCGATCATGGTCTACTGGTGGTCAATCCCAGTCCACGCCCGCGCTACACACTTGCAGAGTTGCTGGCCGCGTCCGACTATTCCCAGCCGCAACCGGTCGAGGAGCGCGAATGGGTCGATGCGCCCGCCGTGGGCGGTGAGCTGCTATGAAGCGAGGTGACATCTACCTCGTGTCGCTCGATCCCACCGCCGGGCATGAACAAAGCGGTAGCCGTCCTGTCCTGATCGTGTCGCCTGCGGAGTTTAATGAAACCACCAAGCTGCCGGTGATCCTACCGATCACCAATGGTGGTGAGTTCGCCCGTCGCCTTGGTTTCGCGGTGCCCGTGACCGGCATAAAGACCACCGGCGTCGTGCGCTGCGACCAGCCGCGCGTGATGGACTTGGCCGCCCGAAATGCCCGCAAGGTGGACACTCTGCCGGTACCGATCATGGACGAGGTGCTGGCCAGGGTCGCCACGATCTTCGAGTGAGCACAGCATGAGCATGAATGAATTTCGCCGCTTGGAGCCAATTATTTATCAATCCGTCACTCAAGAGGCATTTTTGAGCACAGCAACGCCACAAGAAACACCTGTAGATCAATCGCCCGCTCCTGCACAGATTGAATCTACCTCCTGAGTTCAGCGGCGTTTGACGCGACGGCCGGTTTTGCGGCAGCAAAAATGGGTGCCGGGTCAAACGTCCGCTGCAACGATTTGTTAGCTGCGGGCTTCACGCTCGCGCCCTTCGCGAACGGAGCTGACAATTTCGTCTCGGCTGAGATTCAACTTCACGCCCTTGACGTCCAGAGGAGACGGAGATTCCTGAACCGGGCGGATTAGGAATGCGCGACCATCTCGACGTGTGATTTTAACCGCCCCTTCAAGTTGGGCTGAATCGAGTACTGACGAGAACTTTTGACGAGCTTCAGAGAATGTGTAGACCTTCATGAGCTAGACCTCCAGGACTTTGATGCCCAGGGACTCAGCCACCTGTTTAAGGGGTTGGTCGAGGGTAAGCAGTGGTGAATTGGATTGCATGGCACACACCAGCAAGTAGGCGTCGTAAGAAACATACAGCAACATTGCCATCACCTCCTCAAAGCCATCCAAATAACAAACGCGTCTAAAAAGTAGCGGGAATATCGCCCATGCGCCGGAAGGTGGCATTGAAGGGGTCCATATATTTGAGCAGGGTCAGCATGGAGCCACGAAACTGGAGCTGTTGGGTCAGAAAGGCCTTTTTGCCGCTGAGTTCCCGCTGGTGGATGCGCATCCAGGTTTCCCGGCTGGCATGGACGCGCAGTTGGGCTTTTTTAGGCAGGGTTTCTGTAACGCCATGCGGCAAGCCATTGACCAGGGTCAGGTAAACATTGGGGTAATCTGTGTCCAGCCAGCCGTATTCGATGCTGGCATTGAATCCTTTCAGTGCCGCCGCCAATGCCTCATCCGCGCTGCAATGCGCGGCATAGGCTTCCATCCAGGGAATACTCAGAAAACGTTCCATGATTTTTCCGAGGATACTGGAATGGGTCAATGATTGCCACGGCGTCGCGCAACGGCGCACGCGCTATATCTTGATGAGTACGGACAAATGGCGTACGCTGAGCCTGTTGCCATACATCCATCCTAACGGGGCCGCCATGCTGAACACGCCTGAAAAGCACGACAAGCCGCGCAATGCACGCCTGGAAGCGCGCGTCTCCAGCGACCAGAAAGACTTTTTCCAGCGGGCCGCCTCGCTGACAGGGCGCACCTTGAGCGAATTCGTCATCGACAGTACCCAGGAAGCGGCGGCCAAGATCGTGCAGGAGCACGAAGTCATCCGCCTGTCCCGCGAGGAACAGGTCGCCTTTGTGAGCGCCTTGCTGGCGCCGTCCGAGCCGGGCGCGCGCATCGATAAGGCCGTCCGGAGCTACCGTCAAAAAACGAGGCCGTGATTGGCGCTCTCTTTAGTCCCTGAACATGTTGCTCCGCTTGAAAAGGCGCACGACCGCAAGTCCTTCGATTGCGGCAACGAGGAGCTGAATCGTTATCTGCGCGAGCAGGCGCGGCAAGACGCCGCGAAGCGCGTCGCCGCGCCTTTCGTATTCACGCAGCCTGGCAGGCCTGCGGTGCTCGGCTTCTACACCCTATCGTCATCCATCATCCCGGTGGCTGAACTACCGCCGGTCCTGATGAAACAACTGCCGCGCTACGGGCAACTGTCGGTCACGTTGCTCGGCAGGTTGGCGGTGGACCGCTCGGTCAGTGGCCAGGGGCTGGGGGAGTTCCTGCTCGTAGACGCCCTACGCCGCAGCCTGGAAGCTGTGCAACAGATCGCGGCCATGGCGGTGATTGTGGAGGCCAAGGATCAGCGGGCCGAGAGCTTCTATCGGCATTTCGACTTTCGGCCTTTCCAGCAAACCCCGTTGCGTCTGTTCCTGCCCATGGGGCAGATTGCGAAACTGTTCGCGTAGTGGCTTCCCCAGGCGAGGCCCCTGTATCATAGAGTCCAGGCAACATCGGAAAAGGCGAAAGGTGGCTGATGAAGAGTATCGATCCATGAGTGAAAATAGCCTGATTCTTTCCCATATCAGTAAGTCCTTCCCCATCCACCATGGCCGGGATATGCGGCTGGTGCTGGATGATATTTCTCTGGACATTCATCCCGGTGAGCGCTGGGGGATTATGGGGCCAAACGGCGCGGGCAAATCGACCCTCATTCAGATTATCAGCGGCTCACTGCGGGCGGATGCGGGAACGGTGCGTCGCGGTATGACGGTTTCCTGGCCCCTGGCTTTTGGGGGGGCTTTTCAGGGGGCGTTGACCGGTCGGGATAATGCCCGCCTCATCGCCCGAGTATACGGGGTGGATGTGAAAGAAACCGTGGCACAAGTGGAAGATTTTGCGGAGCTTGGTATTTACCTGGATGAACCGGTCAAAAGCTATTCTTCGGGTATGAATTCCCGCTTGAGTTTTGCCATCAGCATGGCGGTGGATTTCGACTGCTATCTGGTGGATGAGGTGATTTCGGTGGGCGATGCGCGTTTCAACCGCCGCTGTGAGGATGAATTAAAGCGCCGGGCCACCAAGGCGATGGTGCTGGTGTCTCACCATGCCGATCTGATCCGCAATAATTGTGACCATGCGGCCATTCTCGAAAACGGGCGCTTGCGGGAGATTGATGACATCGACGAAGCCGTCCATTACTACACGAATATGTAATGGGAATGCTGCCAGACAGTAATGCCGATTGGCAAAAGATCGCACAAAATCGGCCTTATTATGGGGTGTTGAGCGAGGCGGCATATCAGGATTCTGCGCTTTCCGACGAACAGCGCGCGGCCTTTTTTGAATCGGGTCAGCGCTACGTCAATATGGTTCTGGATCAATGTACGCGGTTTTTCGGGCCGGACTGGCGGGCTGGTAAGGCGCTGGATTTTGGCTGTGGGGTTGGGCGGCTCGCCTTGCCCCTGTCGCGACGCTTTACCGAGGTAACGGGGCTGGATGTGGCTCCGGCTATGCTCAGTGAGGCCCGGTTCTTGGCCGAACAAGCGGGCGTTACCAATATCCGGTGGCGGCTCGGCGATGACGCATTGACCGCCATTGCGCAGGAACATTTTGATTTTATGTTATCTTTTATCGTGTTTCAGCACATTCCCGAAGTGCGTGGGCAGGCGATATTAAAACGGCTTTTGCAACATCTGGCCCCTGGGGGTATGGGTGTGTTCCATTTTAAGTATGCTCAGGTGAGCCCGCGTCATCCGGCGGCGACCTTCTTGAGTCACCGCATTCCGGGTGGGCGCATGCTCATCAATGCCCTGCGCGGCAAGCCGCTGCAAGAACCCCACATGCAAATGAACGCCTATAACCTCAACCGGTTGGTGCAGGCTTTTCAGGCTGCGGGTGCTCGGGAAATCCATACCCGTCTCGAAGATCACGGTGGGCATTGGGGAGTGGAAATGTATATTCGGCGGGGATACTGAGGCGGTGTCGCGCAGGGAACAGACATCCTGGTGGCGGCGTTGGCGTGGCCGTAATGAATCGACGGAAGACCCCGCCTGGGCGGCGCTGGATGATGAGGCGTTTCTGGACGCGATTTATCTCAAGTATCTGGGGCGTTCCACTGATCCAACGGGCAGGGACTTTTATCTCCGACGTCTGCAATCTCCACAGGCCCGCCGCCACGTCATGCGGACCCTCCAGAACTCCGAGGAAGGGCGGGCCTACCAGGAGCAGCAGCAACGGGTGGCCGTGCTGAACGCCTTGGAACAACAAGAGCAGCAATTCCCGCCGATACCCTCCATAGGCATTACCCCGGCAGCCGAACAGCCCCGCTTGGCCATTCTGGGCACCTGTCTGATGGAAGGCTTGTTGCGGACGGCGCTGGCAGCCCATTGGCCGGTGCGCCATTATCTGATGGATTCCGGTCCCCATGATCCGGTGCCCCCGCTGCCGGTCGGGGAACAGGATGCCGTTCTCGTGCAACTCACCCTGCGTTCCTTGCTGAGTCTGGTAACGGACGGCGGCGACGGGGATTTGTTCCACTTGCGCCCCGATCTCGACTGGAATCTGCTGCGGGAAAGTACCCGTCGTCCCCTGAGCGCCATGGTGGAACGGGTGCTGGCGGGGTTGCCCGAGGGGATTCCCGTATTTTTTCTGAGCTTTCTGGAACCCGCCCCGCAGATCAACGGAATCCTGGGCCGGAACCGGCAGAAGTCTCTCTATGCCCTGATCCGGGACTTGAATGATGCCCTGGAGGAGCAACTGGCATCGCACCACCACGCTTTCTACCTGGAACTGAATGACCTGCGCCTGCACTATGGGGACAGTACCGCCTACGATGGGCATGTTTCCCATTTTACCCACGGCGGCTTGCTCAGTAGTCGTCAGGGAGATTTGATCCACCTGGGGATTCTGGACAAGGTCCGCGCGGCCTTGCGGATTTTGCAGGGCGAACGTCCGGTGAAACTCATTATTACCGATCTCGATAATACGCTCTGGAAAGGCGTGCTCGCGGAAGCCGATGAGATTATCCCCCTGGAAGTCACGGAAGGTTGGCCCTTGGGTTACGCCGAAGCCTTGCTGGCGTGCAAGGCGCGGGGACTTTTACTTGCGATCTGCAGTAAAAACGATGCCGCGAGTACCCGGGAGAATTTCGTGCGGGTCTGGGGCCGACGCCTGCGCCTGGAGGATTTCTGCTCGGTGCAGATCGGTTGGGAACCCAAGCCCGCCGGTATTGCCCGGATTCTGGCCGAAACCAACATCCTCCCAGAGCATGTGCTGTTTATTGATGACAACCCCCTGGAGATTGCGGAAGTTTCCCATGCCTATCCGGCCATGCGTACCCTGAGCGGCGACCCGGAGCGCTGGCGCTACACTCTGCTCTATGCGGCGGAAACCCAGGTGGCCGAGGTTTCCGAGGAATCCGCCCGGCGCACGGAATTGATCCAGGCCAAAAAAGCGCGTGAAGAAGCGGCGGGGAGTCAGGATCGGGATGCCTGGCTGGCGTCCTTGCAATTGGCCTTGCGCATGGAGGTCATGGCCGATGCCGCACACCCACGCTATGCGCGGGCCCTGGAGCTGCTCAATAAAACCAACCAGTTCAACACCACCGGCCAGCGCTGGAGTGGTGCTGAAATGCAAGACTGGCTGGCCTCGGGCGGGGCATTACTGGCCGCCAGCGCGGAAGACCGTTTTGCCCCCCACGGACTGATTGCTCTGGCTTTGCTGCGCAATAACGCCATAGAGCAGGTGGTGCTGTCTTGCCGGATATTTGGTCTGGGCATCGAAACCGCCCTGCTCGCCGCCGCGGTGCGGCAGATTCAGGCTGCTGGACACCCGGCGTATCTCGGGTATTACACGTCCACCGGCCGCAACGACGCCTGCCGGGATTTCTGGTCCAAGCATGGCTGTACTTGGGATGCGGAGGCGCAGGTATGGCGGGGCGACGTCGTGCCTGTTAGCCCTGCCTGGATTCATCTGAACGGTTCCAAAAGCGATGGGCTACATCACGCATCCGCCCAAAAGTAGCGGGAACATCACCCATGGGCGGAACGTCGCGCGGATGCGCCGCACAGTGCAGGTAACCGTGCTGATCCGGAAAAATGGGCGTTCGTTGCCGTCCGGCGGCATGATGAGGTTTCTGGGCTTGGTTGTGCAGATCGTCTATCCTACTCGCGGCCTGACCAACGCAGGAGTGCTCCCTTGAGTGTTTGCGCCTTATGAACCAGGGTGACCGCCCCTTATTGATCGATGTCACGCGCTTGATAGGGCGGGCGCGTAAAAAGCGGATGCCCACCGGGGTGGATCGCGTCTGCCTGGCGTATATCGCCTTTTTTCACCATCGTGCCCAGGCCCTGATGCAACACGGAGCCATCGCCGTGGCGTTGTCGCCCACCGCGTCATCTGCCCTTTTCGCCTGGCTCCTGGCTTGGCGAGATGGCCAGCCGCATCCCGCCCTGGGGACGACCATGGCCTGGCTGGCGAGGCTGCCCTTGCGCGCCGTGCCTATGGGAAGTTGGGTATTGAACATGGGGCACAGCGGCCTGGACCGGCGCGGCTACGGTGCATGGATGGCACGCAAACGGATTCGCTTGCTGGTAATGGCCCATGACCTGATCCCCCTCACCCACCCACAGTTCTGCCGTCCAGGGGAAGATGGTCGGCATGCCGCGCGTGTGCGGGTGATCCTGCGTCATGCGGCGGGTGTCGTCAGCAATTCTCAGCACACGGCGCGCGTTTTGCGACATTATGCCCAGCAATGGGGCGTAACCCTGCCGCCCATCTCGGTGATTCCTCTGGGTGCCAATCATTTTCACCACGCTCCACTTCCTGCAATCCATGATCCCTTGCCGGCGTCTTATTTCCTCATGGTGGGCACCATAGAACCGCGTAAGAATCATCAGTTTGCCCTGGATCTGTGGCGGGAGTGGAAAAGCCGCCGGACGGATGTTCCGTTGCTGGTGGTGATTGGCCAGGTGGGATGGATGTGCGGTGATATTCAGGAACAGTTCCGTGCAGACGCGACCCTGAAGGATTCGGTGCGGGTGTTGCACCATTGCGGGAATGACTGTCTCCGGGCTTACCTGCAGGGCGCGCGTGCTTTATTGTTCCCTTCCCACGAGGAGGGTTACGGCCTGCCGCTGGTGGAGGCGTTGGCGGTGGGAATTCCCGTCATTGCCAGCCCGCTGCCCGTTTTCCGGGAGATCGCCGGAGACGTGCCCGATTATATCGAAACCTCGGATGCTTCGGCCTGGCTTGCTGCTTTGAGCGACTATAGCCGCCCCGATAGCTCCATGCGCCAGGGGCAACTGGAGCGCCTGCGGCATTTTTCGCCCCCTACCTGGGAGCAGCACTTTGAGCAGTTCACCGAGTTCATGAACCGCTTATGACCATTTCTTGAAACGTCTCTCCAATCTACTGGCTGAAACTTGACCTATAAAGTATTGCGTGAAGCCGTGGTGCTTGGTATTGAAGACATCGAGGCCGGCCGTTACACCGCCATGAATTCGACTGCTGATTTGCGCGCCCACATCAGCACCTTGACCAACGAGGACCTATGCTGAGACTTTGAGCCTGGCAATTGCCAAAAATGCTCATATTAACGATTCATGGGCTTGCTTTGCCTAGTCCATAATTCTGCATAGTGTCCGTTGGCCTGCAATAATTGCTGGTGATTACCCATTTCAGTAACCTGCCCATTTGCCATCACAATAATACGATCAAAATGGGCAATCGTGGAAATACGATGCGCAATAGAAATTACCGTACGTCCGGCCATGAGAGCATCCAACTCATGTTGAATTTCCTGCTCAGTAACAGAATCCAGAGCGGAAGTCGCTTCATCCAGGATCAATATGGGCGCATTTTTGAGGAACACTCGGGCAATGGCGATACGTTGACGTTGCCCGCCCGAGAGCTTGATGCCGCGTTCGCCCACCTGCGCATCAAGACCAACCCGCCCGTAGGAATCCGCCAGATCCAGCACAAAAGTATCTGCTCGTGCCTTGCGCAAAGCTTCTTCAACTTCTTCCCGAGTGGCACTTTGCCGCCCATAACGCACATTATCGAGAATGGATCGGTGGAGTAGAGAAGTATCCTGAGAAACAACGCCGATATACTGGCGAAAACTTTCTTGCTGCAAGTCCCTGACGTCCTGACCATCAATCAGGATACGTCCCTCATTCACATCGAAAAAGCGTAACAGCAAGCTGACCAACGTAGATTTACCGGACCCGGAAGGACCTACAATAGCTACTCGCTCGCCGGGGGCGATGGTAATGGACACATTATCAATGTGTTTGATTTCATCTACTGTGCCGTGCCGCTGATGGTAGCCGAACGAGACCCTATCAAAATCAATGCGCCCGCCCTTGAAAACAAAGGGCTTGGCTGTAGGGGTATCTCCCATAATCCGAGGACGGTCTACAGAACGCATGCCATCCTGGACAGTGCCGATATTTTCGAAGATGGCAGAAAGATTATTCGCGACCCAGCCCGACATATTCGCAATCTGCCAAACCAATGGAATGGCCGTGACCAATATCCCGACAGATATAGTGCCTTCATGCCATAACCAGAGTCCAACACCAGTCGTCGCACTGAGCAATAAGGCGTTCAGCACGGTCAAGGACGTCATCCAGGTGGTGACCATGCGCAGTGACGCTTTGAATGCAGAAGTATGACTGGTCAGCGCATCACGCACAAACTGATCTTCATCTTCTGATTTGGCAAACAGTTTTACGGTATGAATATTAGTATAGCTATCCACAATCGCTCCCGTCAGACCTGATCTCGCCTTGGACAGCATATTGGATCGCTGGGTCAATCGTGGAATAAAAAACCACATCAATGAACCATAAAATAAAAACCACAAAGATACCGGTACTGAAAGCGTCCAGCTTTGCTGTGCAAGAATAATGATGGAGCTGATTCCATACGTCAGTAAGTACCAGACGGCAGTTAGTGTTGCAACCGTGCTCTCCCGTAAGGAAGGGCCTGTTTGCATAACTCTATTGGCAATACGTCCGGCAAAATCATTTTGGAAAAATCCCCAGCCTTGACGAATCAGACCACGATGATTCTGCCAGCGGATCAAGTTGGTAAAATTTGCAGCAATCGTCTGGTTTGTCACCATGTCATGGAAAAAATGAATCAACGGACGCAGCACTATGATCACAAAAGCCATGATCAAGATAGCGTGAACTTCATTTAATGGTAGTGCATCAGACTTTGCATGAGACACGTATCCAGTGATTTTACCAATAAACAGGGGAATAGAAAGATCAACAATAGCTGTCACAAAACCTGCAACAAACAGCAATATCATTGATCCTTTAACCTGGGAGACATAATTCCAATAAAAACTCCAGACAGATATTCTTTGATCATGATCTAAAATCTCATGGGTTTCGTGATCCCGAAATATGTCAATCATTTTTTCGAATGTCTTATACATTCTATTCACCCGGTTGATTTTAGCGGCTGCAATGGAAGAAACACTGCGTATAGAAAAAGACCTTACTTTACCATGGAGTAACGCATGGTGACATGATCAATCCCGGCTTCTTCAAAAATGCTTCCTTCTGCCTTATAACCCAACACACTGTAAAAGTTCTGGGCGGAAAGTTGGGCGTGACACCAGATTTCTGACAAGCCCGCATCTCTCGCACTCTGGTGAAGCCGCTCTACCAATTGACGACCCGCCCCCCGCCGCCGATAAGGTTGGATCACCGCCAAGCGGCCCATCTTACCCTCTAGTTCCAGATCCAGACGAACCGTTCCAATCGCAATGCCATCACAACGCGCAAGAAAATGCTGACAATACATATCCCTTTCATCCATCTCTAGGTCCTCTGGTACGCCTTGTTCCCGAACAAACACGCGCACGCGCAACTCCTCAATGATCTCGCGTTCACGTATAAAGTCTGCAAGGTAAACTTCAAGATTGTCTGCCAAAAGACACCTATTCAGAAACTGGGTCAGTGTAAGGACTGGGGGGTGCAATCTACAGAATAAACACCTTCCATCAACTGTGCGTGCGTCACGTTCTGAGCATATTTCACAACATACTCAGGATAAGGTAGGAAAATCACCGGTTGCTGAGAGTATGCATAATTCTCATACCTATCCAGAAAGCGGGCGCCATTTTTTTCTGTAGTGTCGTAAATCATCTTGTCCATCATTGGGTTACTATAATCCCCATAATTACCGCCTCCCCCGGTATTAAACAAACCATCACCGCTGGGGTAGTAATCCGGATCATAAGACCAGACGATCATGGACGCATCCCACTTCCCGTGGGGGTGCAATTTAGCTAGTTCCAGATTGAACGGCACGACGCGCAGGCGCATATCTACACCAATAGCCTGCCAGTCTGCTTTCAACATTTCCGCGACCGCTATCAATGTCTGGCTGGTGTCAGGAACCATCATCGTAAACTGAAGACGCTGTCCATCATGCATCCGTATACCATCCGGCCCTGGTTCCCATCCTGCCTCGGTCAGCAGCCGCTTTGCGGTGGAAGGATTGTAGGCAAGGGCGGGATTTGCCACGAGCTTCTTCATCTCAGGGGAAAGATAGGTATCTGGATTAGTGGGTACCGGATTAAAACTGGGTACGCCCAATCCATGAAATGCAATTTGGATAATCTGTGTCTGGTCGATTGCCAGAGCAAGTGCTTGGCGCACTTTTACGTTACGAAAAAAAGCCACCCGGGGATTCGTGAAATTCAGTGTCACATAATTAAAGCCATAACCACCGTTACTGACGCATGTTTTAAGATCTTTCACCATTCCACGTGCTGCATACAGGTAATGCGGAATCATTCCTGCCTGAATGGTGCCTGTTTTCAGGGCCCAAAAAGCAGTGGAATCGGAAGTATACATTTTAAAATGTAAGTGTTCCAAGGTAGCAGGTTTTCCAGAATAATGGGGATTCCGAACAAAACTGATTCCTCGGCCAAGGGTGAAATGTTGCAGCTTGTATGGACCATCAACGACGGAAACCATGGCCGGGTTATCCTGAAGCTTAAACAGCGTATCAATGGAATACCGTTTCCAGCGCCATGCGGGTACCGGGAACAATTGTGATAATCCATTGAGCTCGAACCAGTCGGGATTCACACTGCGCTTGAGCGTTATTTGCAAAGTCAGCGGATTGATCACTTTTGCATGGACAATGATATCGGGAATACCGCCCATTCCCGCATTGGGGTAACGTGATCCGTACTCACGAATGAGCTTCAGGCAGGCCAGCATATCTTCCGCTGTTACCGGCCTTCCGTCAGACCAGTACCAGTTTTTGAGATGAATGGTAAATTGCCGACGATCTGGCGATACGTTAATATTTTTGGCAATGGATTGCTGCCAGTTGATTTTCAGATTAGTACCAATCCACAAAAGAGGCCGAAACATCAAGCTGATTATCTGTGCATTGGCGCTGGAATCATTATTTACCACCGGCAGCAGCGAGTTGACATTCATGGGTGGAGACAAACCTACTGAGGTCACTGTAGTCATTGATGTGGCAGCGGTAACTGCGCTGCCAGGCAAAGCAAAACTGAACAAGACGATGCCAGCAAAAGCCGACAGCACGTGGGGGAGTCGATTCATATGTTAGATCATCATCCTATAGAGTTATTTTCAGCGCAGTCATCACCCCTGGCAGGCTGGAAGACCCCCAACCCCTTTGCCCATAGCTTTGGGTTTCGGGAATCTGGTGTACATGCATCCCAAGAGCTTCCAGATCCTCCCCCAACAACTGATAAATACTGGAGTCCATACGTACTGGTGATAGTGGTCCCACTAAGGCGCCTCCTTCTACCCAGAAGCAGTCATATCTTGTCATGGCTGTCAGCCGACAACTGGCGGGGTCAGAAATATTTGTATACCATATCCGCCCAATATAAAGTCCGGTGCCAATTCTTTGTAACACTTCGCTATCTGGCAAGTCACCTCCCCGCAGATAGAGAGCCGAAGGATATCCGCTGTCACTATTGATGGTCGTGTCAAACTCCTTCGCGGCACGGGGACTGCTTAAATGATGTCTAGCTAGTCCATCTTGAATAAGCGGCACTTCGCCTGGCAATAAAAACCCCTCACCCGTGAACGAGGGCACCTCGCCCATCTGCCTATTTTCATAGAGATGAATCCATTGGGACAATTGCTTTTCACCGTTGTATAACTTGTTTAGGGGGCTGCTGCCACTACGGATGGAATCTACGGAAAAGCCATTCCAGCTAATCGTGCTTAACAATTCTCCTAAAGCCTCTGCAGACAACCAGGCGCGGTAAATACCCGCCTTGATATTCACGGCAGGTTGCTGTAAGGCTTTCAGATCCTGAGACATGCCACTCATCAATGCCGGAATGTCCGCCAGATCAGGATCCCGTCGCACCCGCTTTACGGCATTGTAATCTGCATCAAAAAAGCTCACATCAATACTGCTGCCACCACCCCGATGAATCAGGCAATGACCAAGACTGCTGCAAACAGCAAGCACCTGTGGGCCGCTCAACACCAGACCCACGAGGTCTTGCTTCCCCGCCGATTCACAAAGGGTATTCACCAATGCATCAAAATGCATGGACCCATGGGCATTCCCGGTTTCCAGTTGCTCAGGTGTTTCATTCAGGGTTAGCCAGGGATCCTGAGGGACATACGGCAAATCTTCCCTTAGTGCCTGTACCAGACCACGAATCTGGTCTGGAGATGGTAAATCACCTTCTACGGACATACTGATCATAGATAGACCATTACTAAGGAATAAAGTCAGTTGTTCCTGAAATATGCCCCCGTTCTGGTTCACCCGCGCCTGGGTCAGGCGCGCATACTGGGTTTCTTCCTGGTAAACCTTGGCGTAAAGGCGCTCGTTACCTGAGACTAAAGCAGATAGAACGTCCGGTAAGGCTTTAATATAGTCATCTATCGTTGCCGTCATACATCACCACCAAAAGTTTCAATATTACGAAACAGACAAACCGGAGAGGCATGCCCCACTGTAATAGCCTGATTGGGCTCGCCCTTACCGCAATATGGTGTTCCCGCAATCTGGTAAGTGTCACGATTGCCAACCGCCGCCAAAGAATTCCAGAAATTCAAGGTGCGGCCTCGATAGTTGGGGTTTTTAACCCAACCCCCAAGCATGCCATTTTCGATACGCCGCCCCCACTCGCAGCCAAACTGAAACTTGTCGCGACGCTGGTCGATGGACCAGGAGCGATTCTCGTCCATCCAGATGCCTTTTTCGACCTGAGAAATCATTTCCTGAAAACTGCTATGCCCCGGCTGTAAATTGACGTTTGCCATTCGGTCAATAGGTGGACGCAGAGGATCGCAGACCCGCGCACAGGCTACGACTTCCATACCGGCTCTGGAGGCAGAACGAGCGCCACCCAAGGGTCTTTGCAAAATACCATTCTGGATCAGATAAATGGGCAAGGCTGGGGTACCTTCATCATCGTAGGCATATCCAGCAAGTTGTCCTTTTTCGGTGGGGTCAAATAATATATTCAGTAAGGGGGTACCATACCGAAGCGTGCCAAAGTCAGATTGCTTCACAAAACTCCAGCCCGCATAGTTTCGTTCATCTCCAAGAATACGGTCGAGCTCCAGTGGGTGGCCGATACTTTCATGAATCTGCAGCGTCATTTGCGCAGGAGATAAAACAACATCTGTCACTCCAGTCGGACACTCTGGTGCTTGCAACAGTTCCAGGGCTTCCGTCGCAATCCGCAGTGCAGTGTCCGGGGTAAAGTCCAGAGCCTTCAGCGTTTCTGCATTGAGCGATCCCTGCACATAAGGTCCATAACTACGCGACTGGGCCTCATGGCCATCGCTGGCAGTTGCTTCCATATGGGGAATGCACAACTGGGTTTCTTGAAACTGCTCTGCACCAGCGCTGTGCATAAAAAAACGATGTCGATCCATACTTGTCAGTACCACTTGACGGTCCCGGATGCGCTCGTCTGTTGCCATCGCAGCATCCAGTGCGCGCATATAATCAAAGCGCTCCTTTAAGGACATCCCTGCACCCGTGGGAGATTGCCATTGCCCCTTCTGAACTGCTGCAGGCCAACAGGCCGTTTCCATCAACCGGAATGCAGCCAGTGCCTCTGCGCGACTTTTCGCGCTTGCGATAGCGCGACGCAAGCCGCCTTCCGAAAGATCCGTGGTAGAGGCATAGCTGACATTATTTCCGGAACCCAGCGTGATCAGTGCTGCTTTTAATACTTCTCGATCGGGCGCGTCAGCAACCCCTCTGCGCACGGAAGTCGTGAGTTGGGAGCGTTCCTCAATCAATACTGACCAATAACGAAACGCACGCAATAAATCGGCAGCCCTATAGGCAGTAACACGCATATGTTCCACAATCATTGGCCCACTATTCAGCATGAACAGCCTCCTTCATCGGATAAACATCCCGTAACGGAAAGTGACAAGCCACCTGATGTCCTGATCCGACCGAGTTAAGCGAAGGCCTGTCACTACTGCAGATGGCCTCAGCTTGCGGACAACGGGTATGAAAGGCGCAGCCTGATGGCAGATTTACCGGTGAGGGCGGGTCACCGACCGGCTCCGGTAGATGTGGCCGCTCCCTCTGTCGGACCATGGGCGGCAGAGCATCCATCAACGACGCCGTATAAGGGTGTGCCGGGCTGGAGATGAGCGTGGCGGTGGGGGCGATTTCCACCACACGCCCCAGGTAAAGCACGATGACATTTTGCGCGAGATAAGAAATCGCACCCAGATCATGGCTGATGAACACATAACTGAGGCCCATCTCCTTCTGTAGGTCCCGCAACAGATTCAGAATGCGCGCCTGCATGGAAACATCCAGTCCCGAGGTAGGTTCATCCAGCACCAACAGCTGTGGCTCCGTAGTGAGCGCACGGGCAATGGCAATGCGCTGGCGTTGCCCACCCGAATATTGCCCCGGGTAGCGGTTCATGGCACGCCGGTCCAGTCCCATTCGCTCCAGCAATGCCTCTGCCTTCTGCCACCGTTCACCGGGCGTGCCGATGCCCTGCAGTAACAAAGGCTCCATAATGATTTGTCCGACCGTCATGCGCGCATTCATGGAATCAAAGGGGTCCTGAAAAACCATCTGCATCTGCTGACGATAGGGACGCATCTGTTTTTCAGGGAGGGCCGTCAGATTGGTTCCTTTGAAATAAACCGCTCCGGCACTGGGACGTACCAGATGCAAGATAGCGCGGCCCAGTGTGCTCTTCCCGGAACCGGACTCGCCAATCAAACCCACCGTCTGCCCTTGTTCCAGACCAAAATGGATATCACTCAGCGCATGAATGGTGCCCTGGCTCTGGCGGAGCAGCCCGCCCTCACCCAGGTGAAAACGCACATCCAGATTTTTCACTTCCAACCAGGCGCTCATGCGGCACCCCCGACCGGATGAATACAGTAAAAATGATGGTCGTCACCGCTACGCGGTGGATAGGCCGTCAGACATTCCGGAGTCATTGCCGGGCAACGTTCGGCAAAGCGGCAACCTACTGGAAACTCCTGAGGGCGCGGTGGGATGCCGTCAATATCGGTTAGTCGTTCTTCGTTGTTGACCAGGCGGGGAATGGCGTGAAGTAATGCCTGGCTGTAGGGGTGTCGGGGCGCACTAAAAAAAGCCTCTGCAGGCCCCTGCTCCACCGTCTTTCCCGCATAAAGCACCATGACTTTCTGGGCATACTCGGCGACCAGGGACAGATCATGGGTAATGAAAATCACGGCCATCCCCTGCTCTTTTTGCAGGCGTTGGATCAGGCGCAAAATCTGGGCCTGATTGATGACATCCAGGGCGGTGGTCGGCTCATCGGCAATCAGCAGTCGGGGTTTGCAGGCCAGTGCCATGGCAATCATTACCCGTTGCCGCATCCCCCCAGAGAACTGATGGGGATAATCATCCAGCCGTTTGGCCGCATCGGGAACCCCTACTTCCTGTAGCAAATACAGGGCATGTTTACGCGCCGCTGTTGGGGATGCGCCCAAATACAGTCGATAAGGCTCGGCAATTTGCTGGACAATGGTGAGACTGGGATTGAGGGATGACAAGGGGTTCTGGAAAATCATTCCGATTTCCCGGCCACGCGCCGTGCGCAGGGCGATATTGGATAAGCGGGTAATATCTGTGTCACCAAGCTGCACCGAACCCCTGCTGACTTTGCCACCCCAAGGCAGCAGACCCATGAGGGCTGCCGCAGTCATGGATTTGCCGGATCCCGATTCCCCCACCAGGCCCAGGGTCTCACCAGCGGCCACCTCGAAACTCAAGTCTTCAATGACGTTGAAGGCCTTGCGCCCGCGCCCGAAGGTCACGGTGAGATCACGGACCTGTAATCCGGCACCTGCCGAGGAGGGTGACGCAACCTGAAGATTTTGCACGCGGTCACTGCGCATGACGCTTTCGCGCAGCGGAATATGCGAACAATGAACGGCCTTTTCTGCCATCTTAGCGGCCCTCCAGACGGGCGAGGAGTCCTTGCCCCAGCACATTCATCGCCACAATCGCCAGAAAAATGGCCACACCCGGGAAAACAATCATCCACCATGGTCCGATAATCACCAACTGTAATCCATCATTCAGCAGTCCTCCCCAGGAAGCATGCGGCGGTTGTATCCCCAATCCCAGAAAAGACAAACCGGAAAGCGCCAGAATCAGATCCGCCACCATAAACGTGGCATTGACGATCAGAATCGGCAGCATGGAGCGCAGCAAATGGGTGCGAGCTATATAGAACGTACTGGCCCCAAACTGCCGGGCGGCCAGAACGTAGTCTTTTTCTTTGTAGGCCAGCGCCTCATTGCGCACGATCCGCGCCAGACCCGGCCAGGACAGACAACCCAGCACCAGGATCAGGCTCAAGGCATTGAGGGGGATGATGGCCGCGAAAAAAATCATCAACACGATGGCTGGCAGGGCGAGCAGAGCATCCAGTAAGCGCATCAGCACTTTGTCCAGCCAACGCGGGCTCATGGCGGCAATCATGCCGTAGATGATTCCCAATGAAATGGCTATCAGCGCACCTAACAGCCCTACCTCCAAAGTGGCCTGCCCACCATCCATCATTCGCGCCAGCAGGTTCCGGCCCAGATTGTCCGTGCCAAAAGGAAATTGCCAGGAGGGCGCCAGTAATAAATGATTGGCATGGATGGCCAGAGGGCTGAGCGGATACAGCACTGGGCCGAGCCAGGAAAAGAGCATCAAAAAAACAAATAAACCCAGTCCGGTCCAGGTCATGGGATGACTGTATTGTCCTACCCAATGCCGCAGGGAATCCGTCCAGAGCCGGGTAAACATGCCGGGAATGGGACGTGCCACCAGGCTGTTATTCACATTCATATCGGTCGGACTACTACTCATAGCGCACCCTTACGTCCAATATACTGTTGGTGAGATCGGCCGCCAGATTGCCGAGTATGGTCAACACCCCGATGAGCAGCACAATGGCAGACAGCGTGGGGTAATCCTGCTCCAGAGCTGAGCGCCATAATAACCAGCCCAATCCGGGATAGTTGAACACGCTCTCGGTCAGGATCCCGCCGACAAAAATTCCGGGGATCATCATGCCGATGACCGTGACCAGAGGCCGAATGGCGTTGCGCAGGACATGATTAACGGCGATACGCAGTGGCGGCACACCACGAGCTCGGGCGGTGCGGACATAATCCAGGCGATATTCACTCCGGGCCTGGTGCCCGAAATAGCGGGACAAACCGGCGGTCAGGGGCAAGGCAATGGTAATGGCCGGCAACACCATGTGGTGAAAATAACTGCCGATGTTCAGCACGCCACCGGCACTCTGATCACCGCCAATTCCACCAGGCGGAAACCAGCTGACATAAATGGCAAAAAACAGGATCAGCATGACTCCAATGAAAAAAGTAGGGATGGAGTACACAATGATCTGCCCGGCGCCGATGAGCACGCCGGGAGTACGCTCGGCCCAGTACCCCTGGAACATGCCGATGAGTACCGAAAAAAGAACGGCGATGACCGTAGCCAACACGTAAAGGATGATGGAGTTGGCCAGATAGGAGCCCATCAGAGAGGCAACGGGGGCATGCTGCGTAAAGGAATAACCCAGATTGCCTTCAAACAGATGCGCCCACCAGATGCCGTACTGCTGCCAGAGGGGATGATCCAGACCCATTTGTTTATTGAGCGCAGCAACAGCTTCCGGCGTTGCATGCATACCCAGAATACTGTAAGCAGGGCCACCGGGTGTCGCATGAATCAAAAAAAACACGATGGTAACCAATAAAAATAAGGATAAAACTGATGTCCCCAAACGATTGAGAATCATGCGTCGCATCATCACCAATTTCTCCTAAATCGCATTCCAGGGAAATAGAATCTGTTATTGATCATGGCTAACCCATAAAAACTGTGGATAAAAATTACCTCCCGGGGTGATAGCATGACTCACACCATGAATATTTTTAGCAGCCATCACAAATAATTTCATGTTAGGAAGAACAATAACAGGCTGCTGATCTGTAAAATAGTTTTGAAATTTATACAAGGCATCAAGCCCTGATGTAATTCTTATTCTATCCATCATTGCATCCATTTCTTTGTTGCAGTAATGATAACCATTCTGAACGCCGCCGCACTTAAAAATAGAACCACCAGTAGGATACGCAGTTTGCGACCAGGCTAGATAAACTGCCTGCCAGTTTTTGCTATGTGGATCGATCATTTTTTCGTAAAGTTCGTTGAAAGGCATTTCACGCATCCGCACTAAAATACCAACTTTGGCAAGCATCGTCGCCAACAAGGTGGGCCCACGAATCATGGATGGTGGAATATACAAAGTGAACGCCATTTTATGTCCATCTTTTTCACGGATACCATCAGGTCCACGATGCCAGCCGGCTTCCTTCAACAATTTATTGGCAAGCGCAGGGTCGTAAGCGCCATGTTTTAATAAGGCCTTGGCCTCCGGCGACAAATATACTGGAGGATTTCCCGGCACTAGACCATAAGCACGTGCACCATGACCAAAACCTAATACTTTGATCATCAAATCCTGATTGATTGCATGCATCATGGCTTGGCGCACCAACAAGCTATTCACAAATGCAATTTTTGGATTAGAAAAGTTAAACCCCAGATAATTGAATCCCCAGTTTGGTCCACTGATCGTCAATCGGTCATTAGTCAGTTGTTTACGTGCTGGATACAGAGGATCCGGCAAATTACCCAACTGAACCGTACCGCTCTTCAAGGCAAAAAACACGCTGGCATTCGAATTAAGAAAACGGAATATCAAGCGACTGATATGCGGCTTGTCAGGACCGCTGTACGCTAGATTCGGGACCATACTGGCATAGCGCCCCGCATGAAAGCTTTTCAGCCGAAAAGGCCCATCCACCACCGAAAAGAATTTGGGGTTAGTCATATTGTCATTCATCTGTTTGACTGTGTAACGCTGCCAGCTCTGAGCTGGATAAGGATAGAAATCACTCAATCCAGACAGTTCAAACCAGGTGGGATTGACTGAGCGGGTCGTAACCACCCGAAATGCGTACGGTCCAAGCACCGTAAATGAATGGATGTCCCCAGGAACTCCACCACTATCCCAACCGGGCCACAAGGGCCCTAACTTCATGAGCATGTGGTAGGTATAGGCGACATCGGCCGTAGTCACCGGAACCCCGTCGGACCATTTCCAGTGTCTGGACAAATAGACGGTAAAGCTACGATGCTTGGGACCCACCACAATTTTTTTCGCCACACTGAGCTTAAAATTGATCTTAAAATCACGGTTGACCCAGATTAGTGGCTGGTACATCAAATCTTCAGCCTCAGAATCATAAGCAGAAGAGGTAAGCAAAGGGTTGAAACCGTTCATAGCGGAAGGGGGAGCCAACCCTACTCCGGGAACGGTCACGATCGTGCCGCCATTCTGAATGTTGGGGCTGTCTGCCGCATGGGCGATAGCCCAGGTTCCTACCAAACTTAACACTAACAACGCCTCCTTCAACCTCTTTAGGTTCACGCCGACTTCTCCAGCACCAAAGCCTGGTGATCACTCTCCAGAGCCAGGGCAGCGATTTTGTGCAGTTCAGGAAACGCCTCAGGTGAAACAATGAAACGGTTGAGCACCAAAGATTTATTCTCCGTAAAAACACTGTTTTTGAATGCAAAAGAAACCTTATAGTCACCGACAGATGTCTTTAGACTCTCACTATCGGGCAGGTACAAGGGGCGGTACTCCTCAGGAATCTTGATTTTCAGTGTGAAATTGAGGTTGACCGGCGTGGTTAGGCTAGGCGTGCTTCGCTGGATACTGCTCGCAAAAAGGACCAACGCTGCAGAAATCTGATGCATTTCCGGCAAGGAAACCGAGAACATATTGCCTGGCACAAAGTCACCTGCCCTGTTTAAGCTCAAACGAATCCCGAACGGCTTTTCCAGGTCATCACGGTTCAAGAAAGCAACCGCATTCACATCACCCACATCGCCTTGTGCATAAAAAGCATCACGAATGACTTTTAGCAGTCGCCGGCCTGTGAGCCCGGATATCGCCGAGCGTTCTTGCTGAGCCATATAGCTCGAAGCCATTAGCTCTTCCGTACCAGACAGCTCAGAGCCCTTCAGCGTGAAATCATCCGTCTGGGACAAAAGGGGCACATTGACGTCTGGAGACGGCGTCATAGTCATTTCTGGATTTTTACCGGTAATTAGCACTGGCCGCCCAGCATCCTGAACTGGCAGCACGTCGGCTGAAGCATGGCGATAGGCCAAGTCCATAAAATGCTGCTCTTTGGGTAAATAAACCAGAAAATGATCAAAGGCAAAGGGATCTACACCCGGATATTCCTTGAACCGGGAAGTCTGGGAGATCATGGCAGGCACTGCCGCTATCCCCAAGGAGTGCAACATGGCACACATCAACGCTACTTTGGCATTACTGTCGCCTACGCCGCGCTGCAATGTCTCTTCGGCAGAAAGCGGTTTAAAACCCGCCGTTTCATAATTTACCGATACCCCGTGAATATTTTGCTGAATCCAATGGTAAATACTCGTGATGGCCGGCTCTCCACCATCTCCTTCAGCAATTTTTAAAGCATCTGCATGAATCGTTGGTGTTACCTCGGTGGAAGACGCGGCAAGCTGATTATAGGCATCAGCCAATGCCTTCCAGCTATCTGCCGTGGATAATACCGCCACCCCTGCATATTCAGAAAGAGCAGGAGTCCCAAGGGGTGGGACTAACACCTTATTCACGGCTCCCCTGAAGTCGGCTGAACCTGCTTGCCAGCCTTTGCCTGAACTGCTTTTATAGATTTTCAGGTGCGCATTTTCTCCATTATCCATGGCGATGCTGGCATTATTGACCAACACACTCGGGTCAAGTACCGCACTAAGGGCATATATCCCTGGCAAATATGGATGCGCGTACGTCAGATCATACTGAATATGGATAGCATCTCCAGGGGATACCGCAGGAAAGATAACACTTTCATTCACACCATCACTCAAAAATGGTGCGGAAATGGCACTGTGGGTGGATTGTTTAAAGATCTCTGAGGCTAGGACCGGATGGCGTGTCCCATCAGGGTCTTCTGTATAGGCAGTAATTACTTTCAGTTTTGCGAAATTGCCGGGATAAGCAATATTCACTTGGGATTGATTTTGCACCCCAGTGGCATTGAGCGGCTCCACGACGCGCACCACCTGCATGGTGAAGCTACCATTTTTATGAATTATCAATGAATTGTGAGCCAACAAAACGCGGTAACTGACCTGTGCGGGCGGGGTACTTGCTGCTGGAGCGTTATTGATGGCACAAAAGCTACAGAAGACGGCTAGCGCAATACCAACTTTAGTCATTATATGCGTTCCTCTTTTTTGCGGGCAAAAATCAGCGGGCTTTTCTGATCTGACAAATCTGCCAAAAGTAGTGCACGCAAAGCAGGGTATTGTTGAGGATTATAAACTACGCGATTCAGTTTTAGATCATAATGGACCAAGAGTACATCGTTATCATATCGAATTTCATAGGAGAATCTACCGGCCGCGTTGTGTACATCCTGATTGGAGGGCAAGAAGACCGCTTTATAATCCGAAGGAATATGTATTGTACTTGTCCAGCTCAGCCCGCCCAAATAAGTCTCTACACTGCGCTTTCGCGACTCCGGTCCAGCCACCTCAGCCAGGTATGAAATAGGGTTAGGTGTAGCCGCCAAGCTCGGCACCAGGAACGGTCCGGGTGGCACAGGAAAACTCAGATGGCTGCCCACCTTCGCAAAATCAGGCGTGGACCATTCCGCGTCAACCTGGAACGGCTTATCCAATACAGTAGGATCACCGGGAAAAAATGTACCAGTGCCCCCACCACTCGGAGCAAGGAGCATACTCATGACAGTGGCATAATGCGATGGTGGAACTGAAGCAAAAATCTCACGGTACGCCCACGCCCACCATCCTCTGCTGGTCATTTCTCCGGATCCACTCAGCGTACCATCCCTGTGCAGACGGAGCTTGGCCGTGTAAACAAAGTGGTTTTGCTCTGGCTCGGCACCAGGAGTCACTACAATCCGTGGATCTGGCCCGGTCACCAGCGCAGGTTTATGTCTCTCCCCTACGGCCAGTTGTCCCGGTGTTTCATATTGACCGGTACTATCCAGAAACAGATGTCTCTTAGGAGCATAATCAATAGCGTGATTAAACCAGAAGGGGGTCGGCAAAGGAGGAAGATTGTACACGTTGTTCCAATTCATAAGGACTGGAAATAGCTTAAATCCTTTGGCATTAAACAAGGCTTGCAACAATGTGGAATGCGCTTTGCAATCACCATAGCCTGTTTGCAGGGTTCTATTCGCTGCGATAGGAACGAAGCCGCCTACCCCCAGCTCCAGCCCCACGTATCGGATGTTTGCAGAATCCCAAGAAAACAAGGCCTTCTGTGCGCCCCAGCCAGCGCGTTTTCCAGCAGCCATATCCGCCACTTTCTGCACCAACGGGGTCACATCCGCCATTTTATCCGCTCTCACCCAGTAGGCGGTACCCACTGCCGCCCAACTTGGGAAACTGGTCACTTCAAATATCGGGCTGAACTGACGTTCTCCCACCGTCTCCATACCGGGATATTCAGCATGATGGATAGCCATGCGCGCATGGATTATTTCCTTACTGCCTTCTCTGGTATGAAGAATCTCCCAGCCGCCACGCTGAGCTGCCCGAAGATGCATAGAAACTGGAGCTTCTATTTTTATGGTTTCGTCTCGAACAGACGTGCTCTGAGGAATTTCCCAATAATTCGAGTACTCATTTGAAAAATACGGCTTAAAAAAATGCTTTTCCGTGACAACATGCAGTACATCACCGACAGCGAGTTGGGGCGGGACAATACTGAGCACTTTGGAATGACTATACATCGGTGCCCCTTGTGCCACCGGGACCGGCCGCACAAATATATTAGAATCAGGAACAATGATTTGCTTTCCAGATGGGGTCTCCACCCATGCTCTGACCACTTTAAAGCTTGAAAGCGCTGAAGAATAAGTCTCGCTGTAGGGGTTAATCTTACTTTCACCCTTGCGGTTAAGCAACTGGATACTTTGGCTAACCTGGTCCGTGTAAGTTCCAGTCGCGGCCACTTTAACCACCGCATGGTAAGACAATTGCCGAGTCATCGCACCACTGGAAACCGTATCAACCGGCATAAAACCTGCAGGGCTCGCTTCTGCGAAAAGTCCGCTGGCGCCCAGCAATAAGCCAAAAACACCCAAGGTAACATCTTTTCGTAAAAGATACCTATGCATTAGGTTCGCGACCTCTCAACATTGTCATGCGGGCACCTCCATCGGCGTCGGATGAAAGCATTTTCCGGTAAACCTGGCACCAAGCTTTTGCCACTAACAGAGCAAGGACAACGGAAGCAATTTTTCTGCCACGTCACGTCCTGAAGTGACTTACATTATTCTATCATTAAAAACATAGCGTTTTCAATTGGATATCTTTGTCACGTCGAAACCGGACAGATCATGAGGGGCTGCGCGACAAAGCTTTCTCGCTCAGAACGCATGCCCCATTCTGCCTGACTTTTCCCGGCTGCACCACGGCAGTGCAGCCCGTTGAGACCATTCGATCGTCTGCCGGATCCCTGAAGGCGGGCGTTAAATATGTTTTTAATTCAACAGCATGATTAGCTACATCGGAAGAAAAACCAATATAATACGACGCCTTTTATAAAAAATCGTATCGGGTACAAATATTACTTTCCAGATTCTCAGCAGACCGCCTTGAATGCAAATGTTAATTTACAATGAACTAGGATAATCAATTATCGTTTTCCATAATATCACCACGGCATCATAGTCACGACTGCACCAAAATGGAGGTCAAACTGATGGTGACGCACCAACAATGTGCAAAGACATTGCTTGACGGCGTCATAACAGCAAATCCACGGGCGCCATGCGAGAAACAACCCCGAGAATAACAAACAACTTTATTTTTATTTTTCAACTAGTTATTGAGCTCTACCAGCAGACGCCACCAGCGACACCACGAAACCCTCCTGGCTTTCGTACAATTGGCACAATATTTGCTGTAATGGGCACGTAGAATTTTCCTGGCACGGTGAAACAACCATTTGAGCTGGAACGTTCTTGAGAGAAATATTGGTATGTATTAGTTTTATCGGAGATAAAATAATGCCTTTAAAGCCGAACAATCCTTCCATCAAAGTGACGTATGCAGACCATCGTGTGCCCAAGGTCAGTAGGTTATTGCTCACGGCAACCATGTTTGCCCTTTATCCCGCGCTCAGCTCAGCAGCTTTTGCATCTACAACAAAAAATTCTGAGGTGTCCAAAAGCGCCCACACTAAAAGAGTGGTCAAACTGAAGGAAATAAAAAAGAAATATGAGAAGATATTGGTTGGCGAGCGCAATATCGCCTCAGCCATGTCCGTCATCGGTCCTGACCAGATCAAACATTCCAGTTCGGCGGAAAGTATATATAGCCTTTTGAAACAAACCCCATCGGTCAATGAATATCAGCAGAATATTGGTCCGGGTACACCGGTGCTGACCGTACGTGGGGTGCGCATGAGCCAGCTTGCCCAAACCCTCGACGGCATTCCAATGACAGACCTGTTGTCTGGTGGGCAAGGTGCATATCTGTCTAACAATATCGGGACGGTCATAAGCAATGGACAAATATCGGGAATTCATGTTTACCCCGGTGTTGCTCCGCCAGATCGCGGAGGTTTTGCGACAGTAGGTGGTACAGTTTCCTACAACACCAAAACCCCTCCAGAAAAACGCTACGCGGATATTTTCACCAAGGTGGGATCATTTTCAACAGATACATATGGTTTTGACGCAAGCTCGGGGAAGATTCCTGGTACAGATGGTCTGCGCGTGTATACCCGGTTAAGCCAAACCCAGACAAATGGCTATATTCAGAATACACCCGCCCGTTATACAGATTTTCTCTTTACCGCAATTAAGCCGTATGACTACGGCTTGTCGAAAGTTACCGGCACGGTCATTTATAATACTGCACATGGCTATTTGATTAGCGCACCCAACGCAGTGGCTCAATTAGACAAATACGGGATTTTTTATAATTATCCCTTGTCGGAAGCCAGCACTCTACAGAAGAACCAATATCTGACTGCTATAATAGGTGACAGCACTTATATCAATAGTCACCTAGTCATTGGTGCCAAGGCATTTTATATTCATAAACATAGCTATCTCGCTGGATATTTGGATCCTAATTTGATTAATGAATCATATCCATATCAGGTGAATTTCAACAACCCTTATTCCGGCTATGGAGCACTACCTCCGACTGCAGCGGCTCCCGGCGTCATCCCCCACACTTATAATCCCGTCGCTGTATTTGGCAGTTATCCTGCGGGTGAAGCCGCGCAAATCAATATTACTGGGAATACCACAATTGGTATAGCACCAAAAATAAACATATTTATCCCCCACAATGATATCACGGTTGGTGCATTGGTGGCTCAGGAAACTGCTGGTCCAGGAGGAGGAAACTATTTTTATGGCACATTGGCTATGCCACAACTTTATGGATATAATTCTTACGGAAATCCCGCATCTCCAACCAACAGTAAACAACAACGAACTGTTTATAGCGGCTACGTATCAGACAAAATAAATCTGTTCAATAACAGGCTGCATATTGAGCCTGGTGTCACTCTAACCGGTGTAAGTACTAGCAACTACGTTCCTGTCAACCAATACGGAACGCCAGCAAATTCCTATACTCTTTCCAACTATGATAAAGAGGTGCTTCCATATTTAGGTTTATCCTACGATATCACCCACAAGGTCATTGCTTATGCCAGTTATGGGAAGGGCGCACGTTTTGCTCCAGTAGCTGATTATGTTTTGGGTCCATCCGGGAGTACAACCCTGGCCCCTGGCGCAGAAACCGTCAACGCTTATGAAGCAGGGCTGCGATATGTAGGCAAACATCTTTATCTGAATTTCGACGGCTTTTTACAAAATATGCACGGAATGTTCTCCTTCTATACGAACTACCTTACTGGCTACTCGCAATACGCCAACGTCGGAGAAGAGCAGATGAAAGGGTTGGAGTTGGCTGGGAAATATGAAATCAATCCAGAGTGGGCGATTTCTGGTCATGTCTCTTATACGGATGCTCAGTACATGAATAGTTTCTCTGCCAATGTGACGCCATTTGAAGGGCAGTATGGTTATGTTTTCGCGGGCGATCCTCTTGCTTCTGTACCAAATTGGCTTGCGGGATTGCGCCTGGGTTATCACAATCATAACTTCCATGCTGCCTTGATGGAGAGTTACACTGGACCCCAGGTGACCACTTACGACTTACCACCGACGGAGTCCAACCCACTGCTGCAGGACGCGACCACGCCTAATCCTGGCGTAAAGCTCGCACCTTACTTCCTGACTAACCTCCAGGCTAGCTACAAGGTTCCAATTCATCAGGATCACTTGTCATCCGTAACTGTGAGTCTGAATATCGATAACTTGTTGGATAGTCACTACTACCTGCATTACTACCAAGCCTATAAGGAATATGCTTTTGCTGCTGTAGGTAACCCTTATGCAGAAGCATACCCCGGCATGCCTCGTTTTATTGAGGTTGGTCTATCTGGGCGCTTCTCATAATGTTAGTTTTCAGTTAAGTTAAGCATCTTAATCGACCCGGTCCAACGCCCGGGTCAAATTTTAGAACATTAGTTAACGAGAATAGTTGGTGAATTCCACAAATATAGAGATTTTCATACAAACGTTAGTGACCCTGTTTGTACTGATGGATCCCATCGGTATTGTTCCGATATTTGTGTCACTTACCAGTGATCAAAGCACTGTTCAAAAAAAAAGGACAGCCAAAAATATTTCTATTGTTGTCGCTTTTGTACTTATTATTAGCACACTATTTGGCAATGATATTCTTCGCTACTTTTATATTGGCATCGCCGAATTTAGAGTCAGCGGAGGGCTACTGCTTTTACTAATGTCCATCCAGATGTTGACTACCGACCTTTTCAGCACCGCTGTTGCCAAAGGCCACACCAGCACTTACAACGGCGGGCGGTTGGTAACACCACTAGGCATCCCTCTGCTGGCTGGACCAGGAGCCATTGGTACGGTCATTATTTATGGACAAAACGCTCACACTTTTTTTAGTTACGGACTTATACTCATCGACGTCCTTATTGCGTCTTTTGCTGCGTACGTCGCAATGTATAACGCACATCATATTTCCCACTTTTTTGGTGAAATAGGTATTGAAATCATAACTAAAATTGCTGGCCTCATTCTGGGTGCAATAGCTGTTCGTTTTATCTGCCAGGGTCTGATCCGTTTATTACCTGGCCTTAGCTAACCGCGAGATCTATACCATATGGATATATCTATCATTGGCGCCAATGGCAGCACCGGGAAGCATATCGCCAGCCGGATTTTGCTGGAGCGTCTTCTGCTACCTACAGATCGCCTGCAACTGGTAGGAAGACGAGATGGAAGCAGTGGCAATGCGTTGTACGGATTTCGCCAGGATCTAAAAGACGCTTTTGCCGAGCACTGTCCTATTATTGATATCGCACTGCAGCCCGAAGAGGTTGTCGCCGATATCATCGTCATGACTGCCGGGGCAACTCTCCAAGCGCATAGCGACCCAAATAAAGCTCCACCCAGCCGTGATGAATTAGCTAAATACAACCAGCAGATTTCTATACCATATGCAGATGCTTTGGCTCGATATGGTCATGGTCACGAGGTGGTGATTGTGGTCACTAATCCCGTCGAATTGATTGTGGAAGTCTTTTCTCAGCGTTATGACCGACATAGGATTGTCGGAATGGGTGCTTATCAAGACAGCCTGCGCTTTCGTCGGGAAGTGGCACGCTCGATCAATGTATCCCGGGAAGCTGTCCGCGCCATGGTACTTGGCGAACACGGTGACGGGATGGTACCGCTCTGGAGCAACATCACGGTACAAGGATTTTCCGATAATGAAACGATATGTGCTATCCGCAAAGTGCGCAGTAGCACCAGTAGTCGCGACTTCCCCGAAACCCTGATTCGGATGCGTAACGAGATTATAAAGATCGCACAAAGCGGTGATATAGCCGAAGCTTTCCGGCGTTTTGATACTCTTCCGCCAGATGTCAGACTCATGATTGGACCATTTTTAACCTTGTTTGCTGGTGCCAAGACAGACATAGCAACAGCGAATGCCAGCGTGGATCTCATCAAATCCATGTTAAGTGGCAAGGATACGGTGATTGCCGCTCAGGTTTCACTTGCCGACGAGTTTCTGCAGGTAAAAGGTCCGATTGGAGCGCCGGTGGTCATTAGCCCTAAAGGATGGGATGCCGTTTACCCCATGACACTTTCTGATGGGGAACAGCAGCTTTTCCATCAGTCGGCACAGTCCATAAAGGAGAAATTAAACCGATGGAACATTTAGATTGTGATGCCTTACCAGAACAGATAATCACATTGATAGTGCGCGACGAGCCCGGCACACTGTTTCTGATTTCCTCCGTATTCTCCAATCGAGGTATTTCCATGCGCAGCATTCAACTTCATGAAGAGCCTGTTCTGCATCATGACATCTCCTGTACTCGGTTGGTCATCCGTTTTTTTGGGGAGGAAGGTCGCAAAAAAATCATCAGTCGTTTACTCACAAGGCTTGATTGTGTGTTAGAATCCAGCGATTCCGGATGATTCAAAGAAATAACCATAATGTCATTGTTCATAACTTTTAGTATACCAAACAAAATAATAGAGGTGATTTAGTGGGTGAACCTACCCCCTCCAAGGTTCCTGAGAAGCCTTCCCGCTGGAGTTATCAGGGTCAATCCAAAAGTTTTCGTTATGCCATTATCAGTGCATTGGCGGTAGAAATTGCGCTGGTGGCGGGTCTCATTCTGATTACGCATGATCAACCAAAACCTAAGAAACCACCCAAGGTGATCAGTGTAAAAATCGTTCACCTGCCGCCACCACCGCCTCCAGCACCCCCGCCGCCCAAGGTAAAACCTGTGCCGCATCCACCCAAACCGGTTAAAATACCGGTTCCTGTGGTACATCGTCCTGCACCATTGCCCGTAAAGCCGCCGCCTCCGACGCCTCCGCCACCCCCCAAACAAGTGGTGAAGACGCCGCCTCCGCCGATCAAAACACCGCCACCGCCACCTCCACCCACTCCAGTATATAGCGGGGTAGGAGCTTATGGTGCTGGAGCCAGATCGCAGGTACGCAATAATGTTCATATCTCAGCCATTATTAAACGACTGGGTTTGCATGGTACGGTGATTGTCAGCTTCAAATTAGGCCCAGCGGGTGGAAAAGCGACAGACGTGCACGTCGTGGGCGGTTCACATAATCCCCTGCTTCGCAAAGCTGCTCTGGCTGCTGTGTCGGACAGCACGTTTCCGGCATTTACCAGTCACATGCCCCCTCACACTTTATCGTTCACGGTGCCAATAGATATTTCGTGAACTCAATTAATATCGCCATTAAGAGGAATAAAATTATGTCATTCCAATATATCATTCATCTCGCCAACTACTCGGATGGGGTGCTTTATGTGTTAGCCCTCCTATTTCTCACCGAACTGGCAGTTATTTTTGATCGAGCCTGGTTCATGCGCTCGGCCTTACGCAAAGGCAAGACCATCATTCATCAGCTCTCAGAGGTCAGCAAACTGACCACTGAAAAACTGGAAGAATTGATGCAGGAGGCCAGAGGTCAGCCTGAAGAGCAAATTATCACTGCGGCTTATCGCCACATGGATCTGGTTCACCATTATGGTAGTGCTCGTGGAGAGGCCTTTGATAATCGTCTTGACGAAGCTATTTTCCTGACAACGCCTTTCCTGGATAAGCGTCTGTGGATTCTTGATACGACAGTGACTTTGGCGCCTCTTTTAGGCCTGTTCGGAACGATCCTCGGTATGTTCCATGCGTTTTCCATTTTGGCGGCCCCAGGGCATGCACCTACTCAGGTTACCGGTGGTGTGGCGGATGCCCTCATCGCTACCGCGTCCGGTTTGTTTATTGCTATGGTTGGCCTGATTACTTTCAATGCATTTAACAACGCGATTGATAAAACCATACAACAGCTTGAATCGATTAAGTTGCTGCTGATCAATCGTCTGGACGGGGCACCCAACAACATTTGATTTTCATTTCAAAGATACTCAGGAGCGCATCATGATTCCGCGTCGAAGAAACAGCAAAAAGGGTCGGGTCGAAATCATTCCAATGATTGACGTGATGTTGTTTTTACTTGTCTTTTTTATCATGATCACCTTGCAAATGATCACTGATAAAGGCCTCAAGCTGCAATTACCGACCTCCAGCACAGCCAAGGAACTGCCTCATCCACATTTTGTCATCAATATCGAAAAATCGGGTAAGGTCATTGTTAAAGGCAAACAAATGACCCTGGATCAGTTACAGGGTTTCCTCAGTGCTGACGGTGATGTAGAACATACGCAGGTCACTATCGCCGCAGATAAAGTGGTTCCATTCCAGCAATTCGTGCATGTCATGGATACCTGTCAAAAAGCTGGGGTGACACAAATTGGTATCGCCACCAAGGCGACCTGACGAAGCATGTCCATGATCGAAATGAACATGGACGGTCTGGTTGGCCCCAGCCATCATTTCGCTGGGCTTAGCCACAGCAACCTCGCCTCCGCTCAGAATGCTCATAAGGTAGCCAACCCAAAAGCGGCAGCACTGCAGGGTTTAGCCAAGATGGTGGAAGCATCCAACACAAGGAATCGTCCATGATTGAAGTCTACCAAGCGGATTACCAAAACGCAGATCATTGTCTAGCCATTTGCGAACTCCTCGATCTGTATGCAAGAGATAACATGGGCCAAAGGAAGCCCCTCCGCCAGGAGGTCCATGAAAAGCTGGTAGAGGACCTCATGCGTCGCCCGTGGATTCGTGTTTATTTTGCCGCAAATAAGCAAGAAATGATTGGCATTGCTGTTTGTATTGAAGGGTTTTCCACTTTTAACAGCGCGCCACTGGGGAATATTCACGACGTTTACGTCAAACCGGGCTTTCGCAGACAGGGAGTTGCCCATAAACTCTTTGCCTTTATTGAGAGCCAAGCACGTGAGATGGGATTCTGTAAACTGACTCTGGAAGTGTTGGAGGGTAATCTTCCTGCCCAGGAAACGTACCGTAAAATCGGTTTTGTGCCATATACTATCAACGATAGTGCGGGTGTAGCACAGTTCTGGCAGAAGTATCTGACCTGAAACCGTTCGAGGACTTGGCATAAACGCCGTCCATGCCCCAGAATCAAAACCAATGATGGAAAATCCCATGAATCCATTGTTGGGTACATTGGCGGCTTATCCTTTTGCGCGACTGTGGCAATACCTGCCGGGAACATGGCCTCATGCTGGCAACCTGGGCAACGCGCCACGAGGCGGACTTAAGGAAGGAGTTCTCGCGCGAACGAAAGCCTCCGCGCAAAAGGGCGGCAGGCGCCCCCAAAAAAATAGAAGCTCGTGACGGTCACCGAAGGGGCTGGTAAACTTCCCCACTATGCATAACGCCAACAATGCTCTCCGTGTGCTCATGGAAATGCGCCCTGCCCTGGATGGCTTTTATGGTATCCCGCAGGAAACCCGCCTGCTTTATGGGGTGCTTTCCACCTTGCCGGATTTGGAACTATCCGGCCTGCTGCAGATGTCCAAACGCAGCGTGCGCGGCGGGGTGTATGGCAGCGTGTCACTCTCCGAGGCGGAGCGGGTGCATCGCTTTGCGCGGGTGGTGGTATCCCTCAAGGGCCGCAGCGCGCTGGACTGGAAAGGCGATGTCGCCGAGTGGCTCGATCACTTCTGGCAGACCTGGCGCTTGCGCTGGGGTGCCTGGACCGGGCTGGGGAGGATTCCCTTAGGGCACTTTGAGACCCGGCATTTCCGCGATTTTGTCTGGCAGGAGCTTTATGGCCGGAGCCTGCCCGCTGCTGACCGTGAACAGGTATTGCAAAGCGATTATCGGGTTTGTGCCTATCCGTGGCGGCGTATGCATCTGGTGGGTATTGAGCGGGCGCAGGTCTTGTCCCGTTCCCGCTATCCAGTGCTGGATACGCGGGGGCTGGATGTTTTTGTGGCGCAGACGCCTTTTCCCGGACGGGTGAGCGCGGGCACGGCGTTGGTGGTGCACTACCACGATGCCATCCCGGTGCTCATGCCCCATACCATCTCCGACCGCGCCTTTCATCAAAGCAGTCACTTTCAGGCCATGGCCGCCAACGTGCGCTCCGGCGGGCACTTCGTTTGCGTGTCCGATGCCACACGGCGCGATCTGCTGAGTCTCTTCCCCGAGGCGGAGGCGCGGGCCCACACCATCCACAATATGCTGCCCGCCCACTATTATCCCGCAGAGCCTGAGCCCGAACGGATTCCCGACATCGTCCGCCGTCATTTGCATGGCGAGTATGAGGGGAAGGTGGGGGGTACGGTGACGGGTAAGAGCAGAATCTATCCGCTGGCCCGCGTCTTCCATAACGAAGAGGAAAAAACCGCCTTTTATGCCCGCGCCCTGGGGCCGGGGACGCGCTTCGTGCTCATGGTCTCCACCATCGAGCCGCGCAAAAACCACGCCCGTCTGCTGGCCGCATGGGAAACCTTGCGCGGCATGCTGGATCCGGAGCTGAAGCTGATTCTGGTGGGGCATATCGGCTGGGATTACCAGACCGCGTTGGAGGGCTTCCTGCCGTGGATCGAGCAGGGTAACCTCTTCCTGCTTTATGGTATCCCCGCCGACGCCCTGCGCCTGCTCTACCGGCAGGCGGTGGTGACCGTCTGTCCCAGCGTGGGCGAAGGCTTTGATTTCTCCGGTGCGGAGGCCATGCGCTGCGGTGGTGTGGTGGCCGCCTCCGACATTCCGGTACATCGCGAGGTCTATGGCGAAGCGGCCCGGTACTTCGACCCTTACGACACCGCCAGCCTGGTAGAAACCCTGCGTCAGATCATCTACAGCCCCGACGCCAACGCCCTGCAAAGCCAACTCCGCGCCAGTGGCGCCGCCCAAAGCGCCCGCTACCTGCCCGAACGCATCCTGCCCCAGTGGGAAGCGTTTTTGCGGGGAGTGAAACAGGGATAGACATCATAATCCGCGTCTATTAGGCCGTTATGTGCAAATCACGCACTCCTGCCTATTTGCGGCGATTGTCGGGTGGGCGCCGCGGGCGTGGCGCTGACTTGACCAGCGGTTTCCTGTATTCTTGATAAACTGGTTGAATGGATGAAGTTCCCGGGGCTGAGTCATGCAGATTGTGTACCCAATGGATGGACTGGCCATCTCTCTGAATTTGAAAACTTCGTGAACCGCCTATGAAAAACCAAAAAATTGCCGTCATCGGCTATGCCTCACGCTTGCCGCAAACGTCTGACGCCACTTTCTGGGAAGACTTGCTGGCGGGGCGGGATCTGGTGACGCAGGTGGCCGAGGACCGTTGGGCCACGGCGAATCTGGAGCATCCGCAGCGGAGCCATCCGGGAACTTCGGTGACGTTCGCGGCGGGTTCGCTGGGGGATGTGGCGGGCTTCGATGCGGGGTTTTTTCGCATTTCGCCGCGCGAGGCGGCGGCCATGGATCCGCAGCAGCGCCTGTTGCTGGAGATGAGTTGGGAAGCCTTTGCCCATGCCGGAATCGCGCCTTCCTCTTTGCGCGGGAGTCGTTGCGGCGTCTTTATGGGTGTGGCGAGTACCGACTACGCGTATAGGATGGCCGATGATCTGGCGGCTATCGGGTCCAACTCGGCTACGGGTTCGACGGCGAGTATCGCCGCCAACCGGTTGTCTTACTTTTATGATCTGCGGGGGCCAAGTCTGGTGGTGGATACGGCCTGCTCGTCGGCGCTGGTAGCCTTTCATCAGGCCTGCCAGTCGCTGCTGCGCGGTGAGAGCGAGTTGGCGCTGAGCGGGGCCATCAGCCTGCATCTGCATCCTTATGGCTTTCTGATTTTTTCCAGGGCGTCCATGCTCTCGGCGAGCGGCCGCTGCCGACCCTTTGACGCTGCGGCCGATGGCTATGCGCGTGCGGAAGGCGGCGGGGTCTTCGTGCTCAAGGGCTATGATCAGGCCTTGCGCGATGGCGACCGGATCCTGGCGGTGGTGGCCCATACCGCCATCAACACCGATGGACACAAGGGTGGGCTGACGATTCCCAACGTCGAGGCCCAGGCCCAACTTTTGGAAGAGGCCTATGCCGCGACGGGTATCCACCCTGAGGCTATCGACTACGTGGAGGCCCATGGGACGGGAACCACGGTGGGCGATCCCATCGAGGTGGCGGCGATTGGACGGGCGTTGGGCCGCCATCGCCACCCCCGCTACCCACTGCCCATCGGTTCGGTAAAGAGCAACCTGGGCCACTTGGAGACTGCTTCCGGGGTACCCAGTCTGATCAAGGCCATTCACTGCCTGCAGAAACGCCAGGTGCCCGCCACCATCGGCGTGGAACGTCTCAACCCACGACTGGAATTGACGGAAAACCGCCTGGAGGTGGTGACGGAGAACCTCGCCCTGAAAGGGGAGGGCCGGCTGGTGATCGGCGTGAATTCGTTCGGTTTTGGCGGCGCCAATGCCCATGTGATCCTCGAAAGCGCCGAGCCGGTACAGGCGGAAGAAGTCACTCCTGCGCCCGAATGCCCGCTGCCCTTGGTACTGACGGCAGCGACCCCTGTGGCACTCCAGCAGGTGGCGGGGGATCTGGCCCGGGTTTTGGCGGCGCAACCGGAGACGTCCTGGTACGCCACGCTGTATCAGGCCAATTTTCGCCGGGACTGGCTGCGTCACCGGGCGATTTTTTGGCACGAGGGCCACGATGACCTTGTGGACCGCCTGGCTGCCTTTGCCGCGCATGACGACAAAAGTGTGGGAGTCGTCATGGACACCGCCCTGGCAGATCCCCGGGGCCCGGTTTTTGCGTACTCCGGAAACGGCTGTCAATGGTTCGGCATGGGTTGTTCGTTGCTGTCCGAGCCGATATTCCGACAAGCCATCGAAGAGATCGATGCCTTTTTCTTCCCTCTGGCGGGGTATCGTCTCGTCGATGAGTTGGCGGGGTCTTTGGGCGAGGATCGCTATGCCCTGACCGGTCATGCCCAGCCGGCCCTTTTTGCCCTGCAGGTCGGCATCACCCAAATGCTGCGCTCTTGGGAGGTGCGGCCGGTGGCGGTAACTGGTCATAGCGTGGGAGAAGTGGCGGCAGCTTGGGCCTGTGGCGCCTTGGACCTGGAGGATGCGGTTCAGGTGATCTTCCATCGCAGCCGTTTGCAGGAGCAGAGCCGGGGGCGGGGGCAGATGACGGCGGTGGCGTTGGCGGCCGACGCGGCGCGGAAGCTGCTACGGGAATGGGATCTGGCGGAAGTATTGGACATTGCGGCTTGGAACAGCCCGCGCGGGGCTACCGTCGTCGGTCCCACGGTGGCCTTGAGCGAGATGGAGGCCCGCCTGCGCGCGCAAGGGACGGCATGTAAGCGTCTGGACGTCGAGTATCCCTTTCATAGTCCCGTGATGGAAGATGTCCGGGAAGAACTTTTCGCCGCTTTGTGCGGATTGCGACCGGGCGAGGCCAATATTCCCTTCTACTCTTCGGTCAGTGGCGCTAGCCTGCCGGGGGAAGCCCTCGCTGCGGACTATTGGTGGGCCAACATCCGCGACCCCGTCCGTTTTCAACAGGCCACCGAACAGATACTGGCCGATGGCTTCAATGTCTTTGTAGAACTGGGAGGGCATCCAGTCCTGCGCGGTTATCTACAGGATGGCTTGACCCAGGGCGAACGGGAGGGGCGCATCATCGCCACGCTGCAGCGCGGTGATGATCATCCGCAACGAATTTTGGCGGCTGTCCAACAGGTATTCGTTACCGGGGTTCCGGTAGCATGGTCCCGTTTTTACCCGAAGCCTGGTCCTTTTGTGGACTTGCCTCATTATCCATGGGAGCGGGAACGCTACTGGCACCCGGTTACCGAAGAGTCTGCCGGGACGCTATATCGATACCCGGTGCATCCCCTCCTGGGGCATCCCGTGCCCCAGCATGAGCATGAGTGGGAGCAGGACATCGATACGGCCCGTTTGCCTTTTCTGGCCGATCATCGGGTTGGGGAGGGTGTGATTTTCCCTGGCGCGGGTTATGTGGAGCTGTTTCTTGCGGCGGCCCGTCAGCAGGGCGATGAAAGCGCGCTCCTGGTGCTGGAAGATCTGGAGATATGGGCGCCCCTATCGCTGAACGAGGAAAGTGGCAAGGTCCTGCGGGTGACGCTGGATGCGGCCAGTGGCGAGGTTCAGGCCCTCTCCCGCGACCGCCTCGCCCAGGACTGGACGCTGCACGCCAAGGCCCGCATCGTTGCGGAGCGGAAGGATCTGCGCCTGCGTCGGCCTGCCTTGGAGAGGCCCGAAGGCGCGCCGGACTTTGATGGAGAACAACACTATCGCGTCGCGGAATCCGTTGGACTTCTCTACGGGCCGAACTTCCGGACGGTGACCCAAGGCTGGGTCCGTGGTGATGCGGTGTGGGCGGCGATGGCCTTGCCCTCGGGCATCGCGACCTCTGAGCTCGGCTTTCACCTGCATCCGGCGCTCCTGGACGGCGCTTTTCAGCTCTTTATCGATCTCTTGCACGATAATATCGTCGACCACCCGGGGGTGGCGTTCGTTCCCATTCGCATGGGCAGGATCACGCTACGGCAACCGCTGACCCAAGTCGCCTGGGCCGGCGCGCGATTGCTCCGCCGTTCGCCCCATTCCATCCTGGCGGAATTTACCCTGATGGATGCCGCAGGGACGGTGGTCGCGCTGTGCGAAGGGGTGCGCATGCGGCAGGTGAAGTTGCTGCGTACTCCGGACGAGCCGTTGAGACTCATCGCCACGGAACTCGTGGCCATGCCGCGCCGGGAAGCGCTGCAAGGGGCCACCCCCCTGCCTGTCGCGGCGCTGGCGGAGGCATTGCAGGCGGCTCTGGGGAGGGGAGACGTTCAGCATGCCTTGGACCGCTATCGGGACGAATATGCACCCCTTCTGGACGCGCTGCTCCAGGCATTTCTGAGCGAGAGCGGGGGCGAGGCCGTAGCAGAGACCATGCCTGCCTTTGCGGACGAAGAGCCTATTTCCGCCGGGCAGATTTGGATGACCTTGATTCGGGACTATCCGGAGTTTTCCGCCCTCACCCTACAGGTGGGGAGCGCGGGCTTGGCACTTGCCGCCTCTTCTGCGGACTATGGGGACCATGATCGCGCGGCTGCGCCGCGCCTGGATCCGGACCTTTTGGTCAGGACTATCCTGCAAACCGTCAATGACCCCATCCACGCGGCGGTCACCCGTTTTGCGCAGGAACGATGCGCCCAACTAGCCCCATCCTCCCGCTTGGGGATCATGGAGATCAACGCCCATGGACCTGACTGGATAGTGCAGGCGGCGGAGGCCCTTTCCCGGGAAAATTGCTGCGACCTGTACTACGCGAGTCCCGGAGCAGAGATTCTGGAGTCCCAGGCGGAGACGGCCCGCGAAGCCCAATGGCAATCCCTGACCATTCCCGCGGCAGGTACCTTACCCGCGCCAGACCCACGGCCCACCGTGCATTTCGCCTGGGTGCAGGTGGACGGGATGGATGCGGATAGCGCCGCGCAAATGATCCATATGGCCCGGGACTGCCTTGCGCCTCAGGGGCTGCTGTTTTTGCTGGGCGTGCATCCTGAGCCCTGGATGACGGCCCTGGCGGAGTGTCGGGATGCCGACGCCGGACAGTCTCTGACTGCAGCCCAACTGCAGGCGGATTTGCCGCAAATGGGCTTCGTGGACGCTCGATTATTGGGTCCGGATAATGTGCTGCGCACGGGTCCCTACCTGCTTCTCGCCAGAAAAAGTGAGGACGCCCTTCCGACTGCCCAGCCCGAGCCGGGCGCCAAGGGCCGGTGGCTATTGGTGGGGGAAAAGGCGTGTGGCGATGACCACCAGTCCCCCTGGACGGCGGCGCTGGAATTGGAATTTGCGCAGCAAGGCTTCAAAACGATCACTCTGGAGGCGGCGAACGTGCAGGAACTGGAGAATTCCCTGCGCGTCCTGTCCAGGGAAGAGGTGGATGCCTGGGAGGGTGTCCTGTATTTCCCCGGACTCTTTCCGGCCGCCGACGAGATGTCCATGAGCCGCTTGCTGGGGGAGCAATGCCAGAGTCTGCGCGCCCTCAGCCAGTGGGCCTTGGGCCAGGAGGAGCCACCCTCGGTGTGGGTGCTCACCCGCCATGGCCTATCGGCGCTGTATCCCTCCTCCCTGCCGCCCGCCATGACGGACGGGATGGCGCAACCCCTCCATGGAGCGGGCCTCACCGGCTTTGCGCGGACACTGCAAAACGAGCTGCCGGAGCTTGCCCTGCGCGTGCTGGATCTGACCGAGAGCGAGCCCACCCCTCCATTGCTGGAACATCTCGTGCGGGAGTGCGTCCGTCCCGATAGCGAGACGGAAATCGTTCTGGACGGACATGGGGGCAGGTACGTACCGCGAGTGCGGGAGAAACCGGCCCTGGAGATCACGGCCAGGGCGCCACGGCAACTGCGTTTTGCCGCGCCGGGGCAGTTACGCAATCTTCACTGGGCACGTTTTAACCCTCCGGACCTGGCGGAAGACGACGTGGAGGTGCTGGTCAGCGCCACGGGCTTGAATTTTCGGGACGTGATGTACGCCTTGGGAATGCTGTCGGATGAAGCCTTGGAAAACGGCTTTTCGGGGCCGGGCCTGGGACTGGAATTCGCCGGGACGGTCAGTCGGGTGGGAAGCGGAGTCTACCATGTAGCGCCGGGCGATGAAGTGCTGGGCTTTGCTCCCGCCAGCTTCGCCACCCATGTAGTCACCAAGGGCTATGCGGTCACGCGGCGGCCGGAGCATCTGGGTGTGGAGGCTGCGGCCACGATGCCGACGGCCTTTCTCACCGCCTGGTATGCCTTGATGGAACTGGCTCGCTTGCAGCCGGGGGAGCGGGTCTTGATCCATGGCGGCGCGGGTGGTGTGGGTATCGCCGCCATTCAGATGGCCCAGTGGCGGGGCGCCGAGGTATACGCCACGGTGGGCTCGCCTGAGAAACGGGATTTTCTACGCCTCTTGGGGGTGCCCCATCTGTACCATTCCCGGTCTTACGACTTTGCCGAGGAGATCTGGCGAGACACGAACCAGGAAGGGGTAGACGTGGTGCTCAATAGTCTCTCTGGTGAGGCCATTCGCCGCAATCTGCAGATATTGCGTCCCTTCGGGCGATTTCTGGAGCTGGGCAAACGCGACTTCTACGAAAACACGCCCATGGCTTTGCGCCCTTTCCGCAATAACCTCAGTTACTTCGGGATCGACGCGGATCAGTTGATGCAGCTACGCCCCACGCTGACCCAGGAAATGTTTGGCCAGGTCATGGGGCGCTTTGCCGCTGGGGATTTTTTTCCGCTGCCCTATACCTGCTTTCCGGCCCGCTCGGTCGTCTCGGCCTTCCGTTATATGCAGCAGGCACGCCAGATAGGCAAGATCGTGGTGACCATGGAGGAGCCCCCGCTCCCTGTGGTGAATAACATCCGCCTGCGTGGGGAACCGCTGCAGCTTGCCGCGGATGGGGTCTATCTGGTGACCGGGGGGCTTTCCGGTTTTGGTCTGGAAACGGCGCGACGCCTGGCGGAGCGCGGTGCCCGCAAGCTCGTGCTGATCTCGCGGTCCGGCCGGATGGATGGGCATGCCCGGGAGGCGATGGTCCTGATGCGCTCATGGGGCGTGGAGATCCTGGCGTTGCGCTGCGATGTCACCGATCGCACCCAGTTGGCGGATCTTTTTGCGCGTATCGCGCTGGAATTGGGTCCATTGCGGGGGGTCATCCATGCCGCGGCAGTCATCGACGATGCGCTGGCGCAGAACCTCAGCGAAGAACAAATCCAACGGGTCCTGGCCCCCAAGGTACAAGGCGCGCTCCATCTGCACCACCTCACCCAAACCCTATCCCTGGATTTTTTCGTGCTCTATTCTTCGGTGACGACGATTCTGGGGAATCCGGGGCAGGCCCATTACGTGGCCGCGAACACCTGGATGGAAGCCCTGGCGCAGCAGCGACGCGCCCAGGGTTTGCCGGCCACCGCCATATTATGGGGCGCCATTGGCGATGTGGGGTTTTTGGCGCGCAACAAGAAGACCAAGGAGGCCCTGCAGCAACGTCTGGGCAGCGCCCCCATGTCGTCGCAGGCGGCACTGGATTGGCTTGAAGAGATCCTGGCCAGGGACGTGAGCGGCGATGCGGTGGTGGATTGGGATTGGCGGGCGATTCGCCGTTTTCTGCCCATCGCGCAGTCCCCCAGGTTCTCCCCGTGGAATCTGGCCATGGGCCATGGCGAGTCGACGGATTCCACCGACGAGGATCTGTGCGGATACCTGCTCTCTCTGCCGAATGACGAGGCGGTCTCCGCCATCACCGATCTCCTCCGTCGGGAAGTCGCGGAGATTTTACGCCTGCCGATGGAAAAGATCGAAGCCACCCAGAGCCTGTCCCAAATCGGTCTGGACTCCCTTATGGGCGTGGAACTGGCCTTGGCTCTGGAACAGCGTCTGGGCGTCAAGCTTCCCTCTCTGCTGCTCGCCGAAGGACCAACGCCGGCCAAACTCGCCGATCGCGTGCTTCAGGAGTTGCGCAAGAAACAAGGTCCAGGTGAATATCCGCAGGTTGCGGCGATAGACGAGGAAGAGCTGCGCCGACTGGCGGGCCTGCACGGCGTCGAGGCCCAGGCGCCAACCCTGGATGGATGGGTCATGAATGCGGAGGGGCGCTGAGATGGGTCAGGGGGCCAAGGGGTTGACGGCACAGATCAAGGATCGGCTGATCCAGAAAACGTTGGAGAGGCGCCTGACACAGTTGGAGCAAACGCCGGTACGTTCCGTCGTGGAGAGCGGTATTCCGGAACGGTTTTACCGCTGGGATCTGCACCCGGGCTACCAGCAAGTGCGCCTGTTGCAGGAAGGCGCTGCGCGCTTCGGTGTAGAAAACCCGTTTTTCAAGATGCATGAGGGCACCGCTTCGGCCCACAGCCGGATAGCGGAAAAAACCGTGGTCAATTACGCCAGCTACAATTACCTGGGTCTGTCTGGGCATCCGGTGGTCAACGCCGCGGCTAAAGAGGCCATCGACCATTATGGAACTTCCGTTTCCGCGAGCCGCATCGTCTCTGGAGAGCGGCCCTTGCATACGCAGTTGGAGCGGGCCATTGCCCAGGCCTACGGCGTAGACGACGCCATTGTGATGGTGAGCGGGCATGCCACCAACGTCACCAGCATCGGTTATCTCTTTGGGCCGAACGATCTCGTTCTTCATGATGAATATGCCCATAACAGCATCATCCAGGGCATCAGCCTGTCGGGTGCCAAGCGCCTGGGCTTTCCCCATAACGATCTGGAGGCCTTGGAGCAGATCCTGACGCAACAGCGGCGTCAGGCTGAACGCGTCCTGGTCGTTGTCGAGGGTATCTACAGCATGGATGGGGATTACCCCGACCTGCCCCGCTTTATCGAGATCAAGAATCGGCATCGGGCCTTGCTGATGGTCGACGAGGCACATTCCTTCGGCGTGTTGGGCCGCCACGGGATGGGGATCCGTGAGCACTTTCACCTGGATCCGAAGGACGTCGATATCTGGATGGGCACCCTCAGCAAGGCGCTGGCGGCCTGTGGCGGCTATATTGCGGGGGCATCCGCCCTCGTCGAAAACCTGCGTTATCTGGCCCCTGGATTTTTGTATAGCGTCGGTATGGCGCCACCCGTGGCGGCGGCCGCCTTGGCAGCCTTGCAGGTGCTCCAAGCGGAACCGCAAAGGGTGAGCACCTTGCAGCAGCGAGGCCGGTATTTTTTGGAGAAGGCACGCGACGTCGGCCTGCAAACAGGCGCCAGCACCGGCAACGCCATTGTACCAGTCATAACCGGCAGCTCCCTGCGTGCGGTGCGCCTTTCCAACTGGTTGCTGGAGCGGGGTATTCATGTGCAGCCCATCCTGTATCCAGCCGTCCCGGAACGGCAGGCCCGCCTGCGCTTTTTTCTGAGTTCCGAGCATACGCTGGAAGATATTGATGAGACGATGGCGGTTCTGGCCGAAGACCTGCGTGCCTGACCCGGTTGCCGGAGGAGAGGACCGCCGCTTTTTTGAAATGGCTCTGATAGCCCATGCAGGAGCAGCGCATGAATAACCCGCAAGGCCCAGAAATGCCGTCGATACTGTATGCGGTAGGGTTCTCGCCTTGGAAAAGGCGGAGCCTGCGGGCCTTTTTACCGGGAACCCGGCTCCACTTCATAGAACACGTCGACAGCGCTCCTCCACACAGCAGTCTCTTGCTCTGGGGCAATAGCGATATAGGGGGGCAGGAAGAGCGCAAGGTCGTCCGGGTAGAGGACGGGTTTCTCCGCTCGGTGGGATTGGGGGCAGACCTGATTCCTCCGGTTTCCTATGTCTTTGACCATTCCGGGCTCTATTACGACCCCCGTCGCCCCTCGGATCTGGAGATTCTGCTGCAACATTTCGAAATGGATTCGGATCTTTTGGCGCGGGCGCAGTGGCTTCGCAAGCACATCGTGACCCAGGGTCTCACCAAATATAATGTTGGGGGTGTCACTTGGCGTCGACCGCCGCATGCGCGCCATGTCATCCTGGTACCGGGGCAGGTGGAGAGCGACGCGTCCATCCTTCTGGGCTGTGCTTCCATTCGCACCAACATGCAACTCCTGCGGCAGGTGCGCGCGCAGCATCCCGACAGTTACCTGGTGTACAAACCCCACCCCGACGTGGTGGCGCGCTTGCGCCGCCCAGGCGCGGATGAGGAGGAGGCACCCGGTTATTGCGACGAAGTGGTGACGGATGTATCTATGCATGCGTTGCTGGAGGCAGTGGATGCCGTGCATGTGCTGACCTCTTCCACGGGCTTCGAAGCCCTTTTGCGTGCCAAGCCGGTGACTTGCCATGGGGTGCCTTTCTACAGTGGTTGGGGGTTGACCGATGACCGCATTTCCGTGGCGCGGCGTAGCCGCCGACGATCCCTGGATGAACTGGTGGCCGCCGTGCTGATATTATATCCACGCTACCTGCATCCCCTGACCAAAACCCTGTGCAAACCCGAGGAGGCTATCGCAGGGTTGGGTGCGCTGCGGAGACGCGCCCGTGACCACCGCACCACCTTGTGGCGAAAAGGGTTTCGGATGGTCCTGCGCCATGTCGTAGGGGTGAGATGAAAAATTTTCTCTTTCTGCAAGGCGTTGCCAGCCCCTTTTTCGCGCTACTCTCCGATCGCTTGCGCGCCCGTGGCCGGAACGTGTTCCGGATCAACTTCTGCACGGGAGATGTGGCCTATTGGTGGCCTCGACCAGCAGTAGCGTTTCGCGGCGAAGTGGATCGATTGGGGCCTTTTCTGAACCGGTATCTCGAGGATCACCACATTACCGATATCGTTCTCTTCGGCGACCGCCGACCTATCCATCAAACCGCCCTCGCCCTTGCGCAGGAACGCGGCATCACCGTCCATGTCTTCGAGGAGGGCTATCTACGCCCCTACTGGATCACCATGGAGCGGGGCGGGGTCAACAAGCACTCCCAGCTTCCCAAAGATCCCCACTGGTACCGCCAGGCGGTGGCGCAGGCGTCCATGGGCGCGGAGGGAAGGGAATTCCCCGGTAACTTTCGACTGCGCGCGATGCATGATGTTTTTTATCACGCGGGAGACCTCCTCAATCCCATTGCTTTTCGGGGTTATCGGCACCACGCGCCGGTGCATCCCATACGTGAATATTACTGGTATATCCGACGCTTCCCGCGCATCAAAAAACGATTGAAGAAGGACCTGGTTGCGACTTATGACTTCGTTCGGCAAGGCAAACCCTATTTCCTGTTACCGCTCCAGCTCTATAGCGACAGCCAAATTACCTGTCATTCCAGCTTTTGCGATATGTATGAGTTTATCACCACGACATTGACCTCTTTTGCCTCCCATGGGGATCGGGATCTGCATTTGGTGGTAAAAAATCACCCCCTCGATCCCGGCATGCAGGCCTATGAGACATTCGTTGCGGAACTCGCCGCCAAGCTGGGTATCGCCCATCGCGTGCACTATTACGATTACGGTGATCTGCTACTGCTGCTGGAGCACAGCGAGGGGGTCGTCACCATCAATAGCACGGTGGGTACCTGGGCCCTCAATTTAGGAAAGCCCGTATTGGCGCTGGCCGACCCCGTTTATCATCTGCCGGGTCTGACGAGTGAAATGCCCTTGGATCTGTTCTGGAATGCCCCTGACGCGCCAGATCCAGAGTTGTGGAGTGCTTTCAAGCGCGTGCTCATCCATACCACACAAATCAATGGCGGATTTTATTGCCGTGCCGGAATGGACCTGGCTCTGGATACTGCAGTAGATCGCCTGGAACTTGTTCAGTCCCCGCTAGAGGAACTTTTATGCCGCATCGACATCCCCAAAGCATCCTTATCACCGGCGCAACCAGCGCCATCGGCTCCGCCCTCGCCCTGGCCTACGCCACGCATGGTATAACCCTTCATTTGCACGGCCGGAATACGCAAAAACTAGAAGCCGTTGCGAGCCAGTGCCGGGACCGTGGCGCCCGAGTCACGCAATGTTCCTTTGACATTCGCGATAGCGGCATCCTGAGGGACTGGGTGTCCGATAGCGGCATGACGGATCCGCTGGATGTGGTCATCTCCAATGCCGGCATGAATACCAATATTGGTCGCAACGGAGATGGCGAGCGCTGGGAGGACAGCGCGGCACTCATGGACATCAACCTGCGCGCCACGATGGTGTTGGTGGATGCCGCACTGCCGGCCATGCGCCAGAGGGGACGGGGGCAGATTGCCTTGTTGAGTTCTTTGGCGGGTTACTTTGGGTTGCCGGTCACGCCCAGTTATTGTGCATCGAAGGCGGCTATCAAGGCCTATGGAGAGGCACTACGGGGCTGGCTCGCCCCGCAGGGAGTGGCCGTGAATGTCATCATGCCCGGCTACGTGGATTCCGCCATGTGTCGTGCCATGCCGGGGCCGAAACCCTTTTTGTGGACGCCGGAACGCGCCGCGCGTCTCATCAAGCGGCAGTTGGCCGCCAATCGGGGGCGCATCAGCTTTCCTTTTCCCCTGAACTTTGGCACGTGGTGGCTCGCCGTGCTCCCGGAAGCGATCTCTCAACGCATCGTCCGAGGGATGGGCTATCATGGATGAGCGGCAGCTTTTATGGCTTGCTTTGCCCCTGCTCCTTGGCTACATACTGTCCTATGCCCTGGAGTGGATCCTCCGGCCTCGCATACGGGTTTTTTGGCGGCGTCCATTTTTTACCCATGTGCTGCAAGGGGGCATTTATTTGGCGCTCTATGGACTCATCCTGGCCATAGTGGAAAGGCCATGGTTCGCGCTGACGATTACCACGGCCTTGCTTTTTCTGGTGGTTATGGTCAACAACGCCAAATACGAATCGTTGCGTGAACCCTTTACCTATCAGGACTTCGACTACTTTACCGATGCCATCCGGCACCCGCGTTTATACCTGCCCTTTCTGGGCCTTACCCGGGGCATCGCCGCAATCCTGGCCTTTGTCCTTGCGCTTTATGTTGGTTTTACCTTTGAGCGCCCCCTGCCAGAAAGCTTGGGCTGGATGGATTTCGGGGAGTATGTGGGCGCAATTTTCCTGCTTGCGGCAATATTTATTTGGGGGGGAGGTCGGAGAAAGCAGGAGCTGAGCTATGACCCGATAGTGGACATGAATGCGCTTGGCTTCTATGGCAGCATCTGGTTCTATGCCAGGGAAGAGCACGGCCCCTGTCATATCGCCACCCCGTTCGCAGGTCTCCCGGTACCAGCCATCGATCCGCCCACGCTACCCAACATCGTTGTTGTGCAGAGTGAATCGTTCTTCCGTGCCGATCGTTTTTATGATCAGGTCCGCCAGAACCTTTTCCCAGAATTCACGCAGATCGAGCGGGAGGCCATTTGGGCAGGGAAGGTGCAGGTGCCCGCATGGGGCGCCAACACCGTGCGTACGGAGTTTGGTTTTCTGTCGGGATTGGCCGAATCCGATATTGGCGTTCACCGCTTTAACCCTTACCGAAAACTCGCCCTACGCGGCTTTACGTCCCTGGCAAGCCATCTGCAAAATTTAGGTTATGAAACCATCTGCATTCATCCATACCCCGCAAGCTTCTATAACCGCCACAATATCTATCCACAGATCGGATTCAGCCGATTTATCGATATTCGTGAGTTTTCACCTGGCGAGAAGGATGGCCAATATACAGGCGATATCGCCATCGCCAATAAAGTCCGGGATATCATTTCATCTGTAGTTGAAAAACCACTATTTATCTTTTGCATAACCATGGAGAATCACGGCCCCTTGCATCTGGAGTCGCCCCGTGAAGGTGATGCGGACTTGTTCTACGCCACGGGCATCCCCGATTCGTGCCGGGATCTCACGGTCTACATGCGCCATCTGATGAACGCCGACCATATGGCCGGGATGATCCGGGATACCTTGGGCCGTGAACCGCGCGAAGGGATATTTGCCTGGTACGGCGATCATGTCCCCATCATGCCGTCTGTGTACCGGCAAATGGGCACCCCCGAAAGTCTCACCGATGGCTTCATCTGGCGCACGCAGTCCAGTGCGGATACCTATTCCAGGGCGCATTCTGCCCAGATCACCGCTATGGGGGTAGAGTGTTTGGGGGGTGAAATCATTCGTCTGTTACCTTCCGGGCGGGTGGCGGATCCGGAAATTCGGATATCAGCGACCTCCGCCGAGATTTCGTAGAATCCGCCGAATGGGCGTGGGCAAACCTTGCGCCAGGGCGTCTGCGGGGCGATACCAGCGCAGAGTGGCGGCCGAATCCGCAACGGCGCTACCCAAAACGCGCGCATGCGCACAGCGAAAACGTAACTGGAAGTGGGTAAAAACATGTTGCTGTTCTTCCCCCAGCGCCGTCAACCGGAGATCCAGCCGCAAACGGCGCGACCATGCCTCCTGCAAAAATTGTCGTATGGCGGGGGTATCTTCCAGCGGAGGAAGGGTATCGTTGCAAAGGTTGGAAAGTTCGCCGCTGTCGGGCGCCGCCTGCGGTAGGCACCAGAGCCCGCCCCAGATACCCGAATCCGGCCGTTTTTCCAGCAATATCCGTCCTTCCGGATCTGCGGCCAAGAGAAAAAAGGCGCGGCGCTGTGGTTTTGGAGGCCTGTGAACCGTCACGGGCAGGGCGTGACTGCGTCCTTCGGCATGGGCCTTGCAACGGCTGGCCAAAGGGCAATCCGTGCAGCGCGGCTGGCGGGGGGTGCAGATCATGGCGCCGAGGTCCTGAATGGCCTGATTGTAGCCATGGGCATCCTCAGGAGTAAGGGCGCTGGCCAGTGTCCAGAGCCACTGCTGAGTCGCAGTGGCCTTCGGATCCGCAGCTATGGCATGGCTACGGATGAGCACGCGCCGGGCATTGGCGTCGAGGATCGCCTGTCGGTGCCCAAAGGCGCTGGCCAGCACCGCCGCTGCGGTGCTACGCCCCACCCCCGGCAGGGTGACGGCCTTTTCCAGGGTGTCGGGAAAGTGGCCGGCAAAGCCGGCCATCACCACTTGTGCGGCGCGCTGGGCGTTGCGGGCACGGGTGTAATATCCCAGCCCGCTCCATAGCGCGAGCACCTGATCCTGGGGCGCCGCAGCCAATGCCCGCCAGTCAGGCAAGGCCTGCAGAAAGCGGGTGTAATAGGGTTTGACGCTCTCCACCCGGGTTTGCTGGAGCATGATTTCTGCGAGCCAGAGACGATAGGGATCGCGGGTCTGCCGCCATGGCAGATCATGGCGTCCGTGGCGGGTGTACCAAGCCAGCAAGGGTTCCGCGATAGGAATCATGGCCGCACCGCCGAGGCGGCGCTGTGGATGACCAGATTTTGGGCCTTGAGCTTTCCCCAGCGCAGTTGGGCGATGCGGACTTCGCCGGTTACCGGCCACTGTTGCGGCAACGCCGGCAAGACCGCTGCCTTGCCCGGCCGGGGAGCAGGCAGGTAATGTCCCAGATCGAGTTGCGCCACGCTCAGGTTGAGCTGAATCGCCAGCGGTTTCCAGGTCCCGGATATTTTGCCGGTCCAGGCGCTGTTGTCCAGATCACCCTGGGCGACGGTCCACTGAAAGTGGGGGTTATCCAGCCGGATGGCGCCGGTCGACGTCAATCGCTGCAAGGCGCCGGGATCCGTCAGCTTCGGCAGGGACAGCCCGCAGCGCGCGGCTATCCGGGGCAAGTGCCGGATAGCCACCTGATAGGCCAGGTGGCCCTGCAACTTTTTCCAGTTGAGGGCCACCGCGCGGACCTGAAGCGCCAAGTCATTCCCCACGGTCAGTGCGCCTTGCTGCACCGCGATCCGGCCTTGCGCCATATTCAGATGCAACGCCTGCACATCCAGCCGCGCACCACCTTGCTTCCGCTCCTGCCAGCGGGCGCGCATCGTCGGCAGGACCAACTCGCCGGAGACGCTTTGGAGTGCCGGAATGCCCACCTGTAACAGCGTTGGATCACGGGCTGTACCCACCCGCAAAGCAATGCGGCGCGCCTGCAACGTCGGTGCGGACGTCATCCCCGCCGCAAAGTGCCAGCGTCCCGTTTTATCCCGCCAGTGCCAGTCACCAACCAACCGGCTGGGCCCGTCTGCCAGTACCTGGCCATGCACGGCGGTCAAAGACAGTGTATGTCCCGCCACACCGGACCAGCGTAGTGTGCCATCGCGCACCACCACCCTGCCCGGCAGGGAGAGCGCGGCACCGCTCGCGTTGGCGGCGCCGTTCCAAGGCGCGTCCAATACGGGTGTATCCAACTCGATCCGCCGCAACTGCACCCGCCCGTGCAGAAGGGCACGCCAGGGCAACGCAACGGTGATCCGGCCTGCGCTGAACAGGGGGAGATCCGACGGGCCAAGGCGCAGGCCCGACAACACGATCCGCAATTCCCGCTTTCCCCAATGCCATCCAGGATTGGCGGCAAGAGACACCGGCTGCTGCAGGCGCCCCGCCAAAAACTCCTCGACAGCGTAGCGCGGACCACCCGCGAACCAGAAAAACACCCCACCCAGGACGACGAGCATCAGCAGAATGAAGACCGCCGCCATCCTCCGGTGCAAGGTCGGCCTGGCTATGTCTGGCCCCCCATCGACACCGGCCATTCCCCGGAAAGCGCGCGTGCGGCCAGGGCTTCGGCATCCGCGATGGTCGTCTGCCGGATCACCTCTTTGACCTCGGGAATGGCACCGGGATACATGCTGAATTCACGCAAGCCCAAACCCAGCAGCAACACCGTAAAGGCAGGGTTTGCCGCCATTTCACCACACATCGCTACGGGGATACCCCGGGCGTGCCCGGCGGCAATGGTGTACTGAATCATCGCCAGCACCCCCGCATGCAGCGGGTCGAAAAGATCGTTGACGTCGTCATCGCCGCGATCCACTGCCAACGCGTACTGAATCAGATCATTGGTGCCGATGGAAAAAAAGTCGGCCTGCCCGGCAAAATAGTGCGCGGCCATCGCCACAGCCGGCACTTCCACCATGATACCCAGCGGCATCTCCTCATCACAGGCGTGCCCTTCGGTGCGCAATTCGGCCTGCAACTCGCTGACCAGCGCCCGGGTCTGCAGCAATTGTCCCATGCTGCTGAGCATGGGCAGCATGAGCCGCACCGGTCCCAGCGCCGAGGCGCGAAGAATGGCGCGCAGATGCGGGCGGAACCATTCCGGGCGCCGCAGACAAAACCGCAGTCCGCGCAAGCCGAGAGCCGGATTGAGCGCGGTATGGACTCCTGCATCATCACTACGCAGCCCCTTGTCGGCACCGATGTCGAGAGAGCGGATGGTCACCGGCGCACCCTCCATCTGTTCGACTACCCGGGCAAAGGCAAGGAACTGCTCCTCCTCATCCGGAATGTCCGGACGATTCATGAAGAGAAACTCGCTGCGGTAAAGGCCCACACCATCCGCATTGATGCGCCGCACCATATTCGTATCATCCGGTAGCTCGATATTGGCGCGCAGATGGATGAGCACCCCGTCTGCGGTTATGGCGGGCAGATCGCGCTGCTCCTCCAGCAGCCGCCGGCGCCGCTGCCGCTGTTCCTGCAATGCCTGATACTGTCGCAAAATCAGGGCGTCCGGCGCGACCAGCAGGATCCCCTGATCGCCGTCGACGATCACCATGTCGCCACTGCGCAGCAGGCGCGTCGCCGAGTGCATACCCACCACGGCCGGCAGGCCAAGACTGCGGGCAAGGATGGCGGAATGGGAGTTTGCTGCACCGAAGTCGGTTACCCAGGCAAGCACCTTGTCTTTCTTCATCAACACCGTATCGGCGGGTGTCAGATCTTCCGCGATGATGATCCGCCCTTCGGCGCTCTGCAGGATGGGGGTCTTTACGCCGATCAGATAGCGTAAAACCCGGTTGGTTACCTGAATGATATCCTCCCGCTTGGCACGCAGATAAGGATCTTCCATGCGGTCGAAAATCTCCAGCAACCGCTCTCGCTCCAATTGAATGGCCCAGGCGGCGTTGCGATGTTCATCACGGATGGAGCGCAGGGGTCGTTCGCGCAGGGCGGGATCGTCCAGCATCAGAAGATGCGCGTCGATAAAAAGGCGGGTGTCCTGCGGGGCGTCACCCGGGATGGCGTCGCGCACTGCCAACAACTCATCCCGGGCGCTGCTCAGGGCGGCGCGAAGGCGCAATACTTCCGGCTCTATGGCCTCAGGCGGTAACAGGTGCTCGGGAATATCGAGAGTGGTGGGCTCGAGCACCAGCGCCGTACCGATGGCGATGCCTCCGGAGGCAGCAACCCCCGCCAGTTCAAAGCTCATGATTCTTCACCAAAACGATCCGCCGCGAGGGCAAGCAGGGCATCGGCACAGGCCTGTTCTCCCTCACCATCGGTTTCCAAGGTCAGAATGGTCCCCTGTGCCGCGGCGAGGGTCATCAGCCCCATGATGCTCTTACCATTGACTCTCTGGCCATCCCGCTCCAGCCAGACCGCACAGGGACAACGTGCCGAGAGGCTGACGAATTTAGCCGATGGTCGCGCATGCAGGCCGAGCCGATTGAGAATAGGATAGTCTACACGCAGTGTCACAGGCCCCCCGCCTTCCTTCCCTCAGTGAACGAAAATAAAGCGGCTACGCTGAAAGCATAGCGCGCGACGCCTGCCCGGACCACAATGCGGTTGCCGCGGATGGACACTCAGCCCTCCGGCAATTCTGGTGTATCCCGGCGCGCGAGGATATCGACGACACCGCAGACCCCACCCTCCAGGGCGCCCTGGCGCGCTGCCGCCAACCCTTCACTGCGCCGCGACAAGGCACGCAGAAGCATGGCGAGATTAAGACCGCTCACCGCCGCCACCCGATCTTCCGGGAGAATGGCTGGAATGAGGTTGGCGGGAGTGGCTCCGTAAAGGTCGTTCAAGATCAGCATGGCATCGCCCTCGGGCATTTTCTCCAGCAAGCTCCACAAGCGCCGCCGACCTTCCTCAGGCGGCTGATCAGACAGGATTTCCAGCACCTCCAGCGCCGGCGGCATGGTACCGAAAATGTGCCGAAGCGCGGTTGCAAAGGCCTCGCCTATACCGGTATGGGTCAGGAGCACGATGGTAATCATGTCAGCGTCTCCGTAATGCCCAGTTCCCGATGCTGGATCAGGACGCGCTGCCCTTCTCCGGCCAGCAGGCGGGCCAATGCCTCCACCATATATACGCTGCGGTGCTGTCCCCCGGTACAACCCAGAGAAACCGTCACATAGTTACGGTGCTCCTGTGCAAAAGGCGCCAGCCACGTCTGCAGGAAAGTGCGCAGGGAGACGAAGGAACGGGCCACTTCGGGAGATTTTTCCAGGAAATCCCGCACCGGTGCGTCACGACCGGTCAGGGCACGGAGTTCGGGATCGTAATGTGGATTGGGCAGCGCGCGCAGATCAAAAACAAAATCGGAATCCAGGGGAAGGCCTTTCTTGAAGGCAAAAGACTGCAACAGCAAAACCAGCCCGCTGTAATGGCGTGACGCCAGACTCCACGCCTGCACCCGCAAACGCAACTGGTGGGTGTTGATCTGGGAGGTATCGAGGCGCTTATCCGCCACATCGGCAAGGGGTTGGACCATCTCGCGTTCACGCCGCAACACCGTGAGCAGCGATTCGCCCAAGGCTGCCGCGAGATCATCGGTGAGAGGATGGCGACGGCGGGTTTCACTGAAACGGCGCAGCAACGTACCCTCATCCGCTTCCAGGAAAAGGATGCGCGGGCACAGAGCGTAACGCTCGCGCAGATCAGCCAATGCTTGTGGCAGAGCCGCGAGAAACTCGCGGTTACGCACGTCGATACTCACCGCTGCGAGCATGGAACTGGCATCCCGCCGCGCCAGTTGGGCTCCGAAATCCACCAGCAAGGTGGCTGGCAGATTATCGACGCAATAATAGCCCTGATCCTCCAGAGCCTGCAGAACCGTGGATTTTCCTGAGCCGGACAGGCCGCTGACGATGATAAAGTCCCGCTCCGCCATCATCCTTCTCCGACATTCTGCAGTACCTGCGCCTCGAAGTCCGCCAGCATATCGCCGCCGGACTCCTTCACGTACTGGCTGCGTGCCGCCGCTTCGACCAGCACCGCCAGATTGCGCACCGCAGAAACCGGCAGGCACAAACGCGGCAACTGAATTCCAAGAATATCCAGGTGATCCACCTTACCCTGCAGACGATCGATGTTCGCCATTTCCGTATCGCTCATATCCCGGATTTCGACAACCAGCCGGATACGTTTGGAGCGCACAATGGCGGCGGCACCGAAGAACTCACGAATATTGACAATGCCCAAACCACGCACTTCCAGGAAATTCTGCAGCGCCGCCGGACAGTGTCCCGTCAGGATATTCGGGGCTTCTCGGATACAAAGCACGCTATCGTCGGCCACCAGGCGATGACCGCGGCTCACCAGTTCCAGCGCCAGCTCGCTCTTGCCAATACCCACCTCGCCCTGCAGAAGCAGTCCGACCCCGAGCACATCGACCAGCACTCCGTGCACCTGCTGGCGGGGCGCCAACTCCTGGTGCAGGTAGTGTTGCACCCGTGCCAGCACCCCCGTGGCGGCCGCCGGCGTCGTCATCACCGCGATATGGTGGGCGTTCAGATCGCTATAAAAATGCCTATCCGGCGTCTGGCCCTCACAGATAATGAGCAGACGCAGCTTGGGGGACAAAAACTGCGCCATGGCCTGGGGATGAGCGCGCAGATAGGCCAGCTCGCAATCTCCGGCGATCTGCACCGGGTACGGTCGGATAAAATTGAAAAACCCGACCAGTGCCGCCCCACCCGCATCGTCTTCCGCCAGCAGATCGCCGCCGAGGTGATCCTCTTCACCCGGTTGACACAGACATTGCCATTGCAGTTCGCCGCGCAGATCCTCAAAGAGCCGACGCAGGCTGATTTTTCGTTCCATATCCCCGCCTTACCTGGCACTCACGGCTGCCCGCAGTCTGATTGGTGGTACCAATTACGCAGGATTGGTCAACAAGCGAAAAAACTCTGCGGAATTCCGGGCCTTCAGCAACCCCTCGCGCACGTCGTCCACGGCGAGGCGGGCGGCCAGCGCGGAAAGTGTCTCCAGATGTGCGGTCGCGGCCGCTTTGGGCACCACCACTGCGATAAAGAGATGTACGATGACCCCGTCCGGCGCCGAGAACGGGATACCCTGCGCCGTGCGCAACGCGGCGATGGCTGTCTGCTGCACGCCCTCTAGACGTGCATGGGGCAAAGCCACGCCGTGCCCGATACCGGTTGAGCCCTGCGCCTCGCGGTTCTGCAGGGCCTCGGCAATCGTTTCGGCCGATAACCCGGTAGACCCTGCCAGGATTCCCGCCAGCATCCGCAGCACATCACCGGCATCAGCCACGGGCGGATCCATGCAAATATTTGCCGGAGCAAGAGGCAGAGTCGTCATGACGGCTCAGTCGGCTTCAACAATGGCCGCCAAACCGGCGGGTTGGTCATTACGTCGATCCTGCAGTTTTTCCTTGTAACTGCGCACCTGCGCCTCCAGCTTGTCGGTCACCAGGTCTATGGCCGTGTACATATCGGCATCATGTACCTCCGCATGGAAGACGTGCCCCGGAGCATTGACCGTAATATCCACGACGTTGCTTAATTTTTCGTGGGGGAGATGCTTCAGCACCACCTGAGCGTCGCTGACGTGATCGAAGTAACGGCCGAGGCGCCCGATCTTTTCATCGGCATAGTTTTTGATGGAATCGGTCAAATCCAGGTGCTGCCCGGTAATGGTAATCTGCATGGCGTTCTCCTATCCAGGTGATGATACGCACCCGCGTCCCACGGTGCGCCCCGGCTTCAGTGTAACGCCAACGGCGCCGGCAAAAAACCCTGGCCCCACGTCCTCACAAACGACGGCGCTGGCTCGCCGGAGGGACATTGGCCGCTTCGCGGTATTTGGCCACCGTTCGCCGCGCGATCTGAATGCCCTGATCGGCCAGCACCCGGGCAATTTCCGCATCGCTGAGGGGGTGTTGTGCGTCTTCCGCCTGCGTCATCTTGATGAGCAACGCGCGAATGGCAGTGGCCGACGCAGAGCCCCCGCTGTCGGTACCAACATGACTGGAAAAAAAATATTTGAACTCGTAGAGGCCGCGGGGTGTGATCATGTATTTCTGGTTGGTGACCCGCGACACCGTAGACTCGTGCATATCCACAGCATCGGCGATGTGACGCAGAACCATGGGCCGCATGGATTCTGGCCCGTTGGCAAAAAAATCCTTCTGTCGTTCGACAATGGCGCGCGCCACCTTCAGGATGGTGTCTTGGCGGCTTTGCAGGCTTTTGATAAACCAGCGCGCTTCATTCAGCTGATCCTGGATGTATTTATGCGCCGCGTCTTTCCCACCCGCCATATCGGCATAGTGACGATTGATGCGTAATTTGGGCATGGCCTCGGGATTCAGATCGGTGCGCAGGCGGCTGCCGGACCAGCGCACGATCACATCGGGGATCACATACTCGGTGCTCTCGGTGCCCACATCTTCACCCGGCTTGGGGTTCAGTGCGGAAATCAGCGCCATCGCCGCGCGCAATGCCGCTTCATCCACGCCCAGCACCGCGCACAAACGCGGGTAATCATGACGGCCCAACGCTTGCAGATGGTCCTTCACAATCCGCTGGGCCAGCAACACGTGCGCGTCTTCTTTTTCCGCCATCTGCTTCAGTTGCAGCAGGAGGCACTCGCTGAGATCGCGCGCGCCGACACCCGGCGGGTCGAAGTCCTGCACACGGAGCAGCACGGCCAGCAGCGCATCCTCCTGCACATTCATATTGACGGCGAGGTCTTCCAGGCTGTCTGCCAGATAACCACGCTCATCAATGGCGTCGATGATCAACTCCGCCATGTTGCGTTCGTCAGCAGTGAAGTGCGTCAGGTCGGCCTGCCAGCGGAGGTAATCCTGCAGGCTCTGGGTGCGGCTGTTGCGCGATTCAAAATCCGGCAGCTCCTCGTCGGAACCATTACCGGAGCCCGGGGTTCCCATGTCGAAGATGTCGTCCCACTGGCTGTCTACCGGCAACTCGTCAGGCAGGACATTCTCAGCCGCCAGATCCAACTGGCGATCTTCGGAAGGAAGTTCAACGGTCTCCGGGATCGACCCGCCACCGCCTTCGTCTCCGGTCTCTTCGTCAAGCAGCGGGTTGCTCTCCAGCATGCCTTGAACCTCTTGCTGCAGATCGACCGTAGACAACTGCAGCAGACGAATCGCCTGTTGCAGTTGCGGCGTCATGGCCAGATGCTGGCCGAGCTTGAGTTCTAAGCCTTGTTTCATAATATCCCAAAATCAGATTTGAAACTGATCTCCCAGGTAAACCTGCCGCACCATGGGATCATCAACGATTTCCTGCGGGCTGCCCGCCGTCAGCACTTTACCATCATGCAGTATATAGGCGCGTTCGCAAATGCCTAACGTCTCGCGCACATTATGATCGGTTATCAGAACCCCGATGCCACGCGCGCGCAGGTCCCGAATCAGGCGTTGAATTTCCAGCACGGAAATAGGATCGATACCAGCAAATGGTTCATCGAGCAAGATAAAACGCGGGCTCATGGCCAGCGCCCGCGCAATTTCCACACGCCGCCGCTCACCACCGGAAAGGCTGTGTCCCTTCGTGTCACGCAATGCATGAAGATGTAACTCACTGAGCAGTTGTTCCTGACGCTCCTGTCGCTCGACGGGGCTCAGGGGCAGGGTTTCCAGCACCGCAAGGACGTTATCGGCGGCGCTCATCTGGCGGAAAACGGAGGGCTCCTGAGGGAGATAACCCAGCCCCATACGGGCGCGTTCATGCATGGGCAGCGTAGAAATATCGCGCTGCTGCAAAAAAATATGACCGCGATCGGGACGCACCAGCCCGACCATCATGTAAAAGGTCGTGGTCTTGCCTGCCCCGTTGGGGCCGAGCAGCCCCACCACTTCGCCAGTGGCCACCTGTACCGAGACATCGCGCACCACGACGCGCCGCCGGTACGACTTGAATAGCGATTGCGCCTGGAGCAGTTCGCTCATGGCCTCCCACCGCCAGCGGAGCGGCCCGCCGCAGCGGGATAAAAGATCGATTGCACACGCTTACCGGGTGCCGCGGTGACGGCGGTTTGCTGAGTCTGCAGGAAATAAGTGACCTGCTGCCCACTGATCTCGTTCTTTTTCTGCCAGAGATGGGCGTTACCCTTGAGCACGATTTCGCCACTGCCAGGCTTGTAGACCAGGGTGTCGCCATAGCCGTGACGCTGTGCTGCGGACATGGTGAAGGTTACCGGGCTCCCCACCGCCGTAGCCTGCTGCACCTTGCCGGCAATCGCGTCGACGGTGAGCTTGTCGGCATGTACGACCACATCGCCCTGGGTCATGACCACGTTCCCGGTATAGACGGCCTGCTGCTGTGGTTTATTTTCTCCATGCAGCGCATCGGCACTGATCTGAATCGGACCCTTGCCCAGTCCCTGCTCCGCAACCGGCGCGGCCAGGGCACTGGCCGAAAGGACTGCGAGCAGAAACGGCCAGCAGCGCTGGAAAGAAAGTCGCTTAAGGAATATACGCACCGCGTACCTCATGCAAGATATCCACCTCTTGGGTTTTTACCGAAGCCCAGAGCCCCACCCCGGTCATCCAGTCCCGCCCCCGCTCCAGGCGGAGCGGCTCCGGCGACGTAATAATGCCTGTCTGCGGATCATAGTACACCCTTTCGGTGAGCAGTCGGGTGTCCGGTTGCAAGGTACCGACCACATTCCCCCATAAGGTAATCCGCTGGCTGTGCCCATCGACCAGACCCTGGTCGGCACGCAGATGCGTCTGCTGTCCGGGTTTGAACCGCTCGACGGCGACCTGGCTCAGCACGGTCTGATCGACGCCCGGCACATGATAGGCCGTCTGGGCAGTGGCCAGCAAATCCAGCTTCCCGGCCGCCGTGTACTGGCGCATCACCACGTCTTCGGCGGCCTGGTCTCCCTTATGGATTTGTCCATGCCAGTCGATCGGCGGCAGAGATATGGGATGCTGCGGCCAGGACCACCACACCAGCGCCGTGAGAACCAGCAGCAGCAAAGAGATGCCCAGCCCCGGGGTATGGAGTCGCGACATCACCTTGCGCGGCATGGCGTGGCCTCCGGCCGCCCGATGATCAAGGCTCAGCTCCGGCAGATCTGGCGAGGATGGCTGGCCAATGCCCTTGCGCCTGCAGAATCAGTTCGCAGAGTTCGCGCACCGCGCCACGTCCACCGCGCTGTGCGCTCTGCCAGTGTACCCGGCAACCGACCTCCGGGTGTGCGTCGGCCGGGGCCGTCGCCAGGCCGACGCGGGTGAGAATGGGCAGATCGATCAGATCGTCCCCCATATAAGCCACTACGGCATCCTCCAGGCCAAGGGCGATTTTCAGTTCGGTGTAGGCCAGGTTTTTATCCGAACAGCCCTGGTAAATCCGCTTGATGCCCAGATCATGAGCGCGGTAGGCGGCCGTCGGAGAGTAGCGTGCCGTTATGACGGCAACCTCGATGTGCCATTCCTGCAAGAGTTTGATGCCGTAGCCATCCCGCACATGAAAGGCCTTGCTTTCCCTGCCGTCGTCGTCAAAAAACAGGCGGCCGTCCGTCAATACGCCATCCACATCGAGCATCAGCAGACGGACCTGTGCGGCGCGTTGCAACAATGCTGCATCTGGCAATATGCAGGTGTTCACACGATACCTGCGCGCAGCAAATCGTGCATATTCAGGGCACCGATCAGCCGTGCCCCACTATCAGTGACTAGCAGCGCGCCGATGCGATGATGCTCCATCAGCGCAAGGGCCTCGGCAGCAAGGGCTTCGGCGGCGATCGTGGCCGGTCGGGCATGAGCCAGCGCGGCCATGGGCTGTTCCCAAAGATTCTGACGCTGGGCAAAGGCACGACGCAAATCGCCATCGGTAAAAATTCCTACCACTCGGTCTTCGGCATCGACCACCGCTGTCATTCCCAGCCCCTTGCTGCTGATTTCCAGGACCGCATCCTGCAACGGTGTCTCCAGCCCCACACGAGGTATTGCGTCACCTCGGTGCATAACGTCCTGAACCCGCAGCAACAGGCGTTTGCCGAGGCTGCCACCAGGGTGGGACAGGGCAAAGTCGTCCGCCGAAAAGCCGCGGGCCTGCAGGATCGCCATGGCCAGGGCATCACCCATGGCCAGGCTTGCCGTGGTCGAGGCCGTCGGTGCCAGATTGAGGGGGCAGGCCTCTCGCGCCACACTGCAGTTGAGATGGACAGCAGCAGTTCGCGCCAGGGTAGACTGCGGATTGCCGGTCATGGCAAGCAGCGGCACCGCAAGGCGCTTGACTACCGGCAGAATGGCGAGGAGTTCGGCAGTCTCTCCGGAATTGGAGAGCGCGAGCAGACAATCCTGACGGGTCAGCATACCCAGATCACCATGGCTGCCTTCGGCGGGATGCAGGAAAAGAGCGGGGCTGCCGGTACTGGCCAGGGTCGCCGCGATTTTTTTGGCGATAATCCCGGACTTGCCCATGCCACTAACGACAATGCGGCCGGAGCAGTTCAGCAGAAGTTCGCATGCCCCCACGAAATCTGCGTCGAGGCGCTCCTCCAGTGCCGCCACTGCCGCGGCTTCCAGGCGCAGCACATCGCGACCGGTCATGAGCAGACTTTCCGGTGTCACGTTCAGGGCAGGCATGAGCAATCGTCAATCCACATGGGGCGGATCCTGGCTCTGGAGGGCTTCATAGACCGCATGGCAGTGAGGATGTGCCGCCATGACCCTGTCCACGTCTGCAAAAGAGCTGCCCTGCAGCAGTTTCCAGCATTTCTGGTTTTCGGCAGCCAACGCAGCAGGATGCCGGGCGTACCAGCCCGTACTGTCCTGGGGAGCGGCAGCGCCACCCACCTGGCCGCGCGCCCACCACAGAAGCAGGGCAAAGAGCGCAAGCGCACCGATAACTACTAACGCGTAAACAATCTTCATAAATATGCTGGCTAACCTGAATGAGGTTGGATCACACTTCTTCCTGATACTGCTGGTTCAATAACCGCACGAGCAGCTCTTCGCGAGCCACCATGTCCGCCATTACTGCAGCGCTCAAGGCCTCCCACACCGTCCGGAAGGCGGCAATATCTGCGCCATTACTGAACTGCCCCGCGATTTCGCTGACTTTTTCCAGGGACTCCCGAGTCTGCAGGCTGGTACTCAGGGCATTCTTGATCTGTTCGCGAGGATGCGGAATCCAGCTCCGGTCACTGCCGTACGAGCGCAGTCGTTCTCCGAATTCCAGCACTCGTTTACGCAGCTTGCCCGGCAAACCGATCTGGGTACTGCGCAGCTCCCCCCAGACCGCCAGATCCATGAGCAAACCCCACTCCCGGCGCCAGCGATGGCACAGCCCGGCATCCAGATGAACCGCAGCCTGCACTGCGTCCAGGTCAAAGTCCACTGGGGGCCTCTGCGCAATCACGCTCCGCTATCCGCAACCGCTCCGGCGTGCCGACATCCGTCCACTTGCCCTGATACAAACTCCCCTCCACCAGACCCGCTGCAATCCACCGCCGCAGCCAAGGCGCCAGAGAGGCCGGCTGCTCGGGAAACTCCCGAAACAGCTCTGGGTCGAGACGGGCGATACCCGCGTAAGTATGACGCTCTTCGCCCGCCAAAGCCACCACGCCGGCGGACAACGCAAAATCTCCCTGCGGGTGCTGGACCGGGTTGGGCACCAGCACCAGATGCGCACGCGCGGAAGAAGGCTGACAGAGACGGGTCCAGGGAAAGTCCGTGCAAATATCACCGTTCACCAGCAAAAAAGGCGCGTCCCCCAATAAAGGCAAGGCACGGACAATGGCACCCCCCGTGTCCAGACGGCACCCGCGCTCGTCGCTGTAATGGATCCGCAGCCCCTGCCAGTCCGCACCCAGAGCTTGCATGATGGCGTCGCCCAGATAACCGACGTTAATGATAACATCCTGAATGCCGGCCACAAGCAAGGACTCCAGGTGGCGCACGATGAGCGGTTTACCCGCAACTTCCAGCAGCGGCTTGGGGACATGATCGGTGAGAGGCCGGAGCCGCTCACCCCGACCCGCGGCCAGTATCATCGCACTGGTGACGGGGGCTGCCATGGGGCGAAAATCTCCTGATAAGACCGCAATTGTGGGTCGGCGTCCAAGGCATCCATGACATAGGCCCAGAATCGCGGCAGGAAATCGAGATAACCCGATTTCCCGTCGCGGTAAGCGAGGCGGCAGAAAATGCCGAGAATCTTCAGGTTGCGCTGGAGCGCCATGCGCCGGACACTGAGCAGAAAATCGGCCGGCGGTGGCAAGGCGGCGCCATGCCGACACATCGCCGCCAGAAAATCCAGTGACCAGGCATCCCGTCGCACCCGTCCCCAGTCCCAGTAGCGATCCCAGAGCAGGGAGGCCAGGTCGTATGTCCACGGCCCGCACACGGCATCCTGAAAATCGATCATGGCCAGCAACCCCGTGTCCTCCCGAACCATGAGATTGCGCGCGTGAAAATCCCGGTGGACCCAGACCTGTGGCTGCGCGGCTGCGCTCTCCCGCAACACGGCAAAAAGCGCCTGCAGAAAATCTGTCTGCGACCGCTCCAGAATCATGTCAAGATGCCTGCCCAGATACCAGTCCGTAAACAGGGTCGATTCGTCCTTCATACGGGCAGTCGAAAACGACGGCAGTGGGGGCAGCGCCACCCGTCCCTGCCCGGCCCGCTGCAAACGGAGAATCAGGGCCATCGCCCGCTGCATCCACAGGTCCGCATCCCCGCCCGCATCTAGCAGCGCCCTGAGATCGGTTTTGCCCAGATCCTCCAACAGGACAAAGCCAAGATCTGTCCGGGCGGCCAATACCCTGGGCACCGGTAGGTTCGCGCGGGAGAATCGATGCTGCACCCGCAAAAAAGGCAGGATATCTTCGGGTGGCGGGGCGTACATGAAGATCAGACCCCGCGGCAGACGCCAGTAACGCCGCCCGCTGGCGTCGCCGGGGATAGCACACGCGGACCCCGCCGCCCCCTGCCGGGCAAGCCAGTGTGCGGCGGCGGTGGGAAGGGTATCCCCGGTCACCGCGCGGTGAACATCCGATGCAAGGAAAGATTGCGACATAAAAGCATTCTGTGCGATTTTAAGCCCCTATGAAAAGAGCCCCGTACCATACCCAAAAATCCCGGCCCCACCCAAGGAGACGCCCCTGTCTACCGCCCGGCATGCGCATGGCGCTGCTGGGCGCCCTGCTGCTGCCAGGAATGGCCATGGCCGCAGCCGTGGAGAGCCCGGTCACGCTTTATGCGGATCAGGTGCAGGGGCTGGGTAGCGGCCATTGGACAGCCACCGGCCATGTCGAAGTGCTCTATGGCGATCGCCGGCTCTATGCCGATACCGTGCGCTATGACCAGACGCGCGATGAGATCACTGCTGACGGCCACGTGCGTATGATCAGTCCCGGTCTGGAAACCGACGCCCCCAAGGCCACGATTCACCTCCAGGCTAACGAGGGAGTGGTCGTCCATCCCCGCTATCTGCTCGAAGCACAGCAGGGTCACGGCCATGCCGAGAGCGGCAGGGAGTTGAGCAAAGACCACTATCAGCTCAACGAAGCCTGCTATACTACCTGCCATGGTCAAAAACCGGCTTGGCAGCTGCGGAGCAGTCAGATCAACCTGAACCAGAATGACAACTACGTCTCCACCCGCAACACCACCCTCGACGTCTTGGGACTGCCGGTATTCTGGATGCCCTACCTGAGTTTCCCGCTCAAGCGACACTCCGGATTCCTGGCCCCCAGCGTGGGCAGCTCTACCATCAATGGCTTTTATCTCGGCATCCCTTACTATTTCGATATCGCCCGCAACATGGATGACACGCTCACCGTCAACTATTTCACCAGGCGTGGCGTCATGCTGCAGAATGAATTCCGCTATCTGGAACCGAATTACAGCGGCAAGCTCTACCTGGATCTGCTCCCCTCCGATCAGTTGACCCACAGGAATGTCTGGGCGATCTCCTGGCAGCATAACCAGAATCTGGGCGACGGATTCAGCTTCAATGCCGATTACAACCGTGTCAGTTACAAAAATTTCCTTTCGGATTTTGGTGGCGCGGCAGGTTTCGGCAGCAGTTTCGTGGGCGGCATAGGCAACGCACCCTATATTTCCTCCTCGGGCGGACTCTACTACAACGACGCGCACATCAGCGCGGGCGCCACCCTACAAGGCTACCAGGAACTCGCGCCCGGCGGCGCTGCACCCTACTCCCAGCTCCCGCGTTTGTTTGCCGATGGCTATTGGCGCGTAGGACGCAATGGTTATTTCGACTGGCACAGCAGCTTCAATTATTTCTCGGCTTCTACGGGCCCCACAGGCCAACGCCTCGACCTCACCCCCACCCTTGGCTGGCGCTTCAGCCGTGGCTGGGGCTTCCTGGAACCACGGGCCCGGCTCTACTACAGTCACTATCAGATTCAGCACAATGCGCCCTACGCGCGCGCCGTCAACCGCACCCTGCCGGCGCTCAGCCTCAAGGGCGGCCTCAATTTTGTCCGTTACGGCAGCAACGGCAGTACGGCATTGCTGCAACCCCTGTTCAAATACACCTACATTCCCCTGCAGTCCCAGAGTAACATCCCCATTTTTGATGCCAGTCAGCCTTACCAGGACTTCCCGATGATTTTTGAGGATAACAGCCTCTACACCGGCGCCGACCGCATCAATGCCGCCAACCAGGTGGCGCTGGGACTACGCGGCACCTGGCTCACCCCCAGTGGCCGCCAGCTCTGGCAGGCCGCCGTCGGCCAGATCCGCTACTTCAACCATCGCCAGATCAACCTCGCCGGAGATATCGTCCCCCAGAATCAGCAGTCCAACTATTTTTTGGAGGGACAATACGCCCCCCTTCCAGACATCAACCTTATCGCCAGCTCCCAGACCAACGCCCTCTGGAACCAACTCGAGCGACTCAACCTGCGCGCCCAGTGGCTGCCCGGTCCGCAGCGCGTCATCAACCTCGACTATCGTTTCACCCGTGGTTTCGTGGATCAGACCGGCGTTTCCGGAGCCTGGCCCATCTATAAGCGCTGGCAGGCGCTCGCCAGTTATCAATACGATGTCACCGATCGCAAGCCTCTGGAGGAGCTCGTGGGGATCGGCTATGATGGCGGCTGCTGGGCGGCCCATATGATGGTTTATCATCAGATCCTTCTTGGCGGGCAGTCCAATAACGCGGTTTATCTGGAGATTGTGTTGCGTGGCCTGACCAGCCTCGGCAACGCCTCAAACGCTTTGCTCAGCCAGTATGTGCCGGGCGCCAGCATGGAGTTTTGATGTCCCTCAAACGCCGTCCTATTCTACTCGCCCTGGGTATCGCCCTGGGGGTCGCCCCGGTTCTGGCCTGGGCGGCCACGCCTTTTCTCAACCGCGACACGCTGCTGCCGACCACGCCCGCGATGGCGCCCCGCACGACAACCCATACCTATTCGGAACGCTCCGCGGAAGCACCGGCGGTGGCGCCGCTTCCCCAGAACACCCAGAATCTGGATAAGGTCGTTGCGGTGGTGAACGACAATATCATCACCTCCATGCAACTGGAGCAACGGATTGGCGCCGTACGGGCCCACCTGCAGACACAAGACCCCAACGCCATGCCCCCCGAAGACATCCTGCGCCGCCAGGTGCTGCAGCAGATGATCCTCCAGGACATCGAACTACAGATTGCGCACCGCGCCGGGCTCAAGGTGGACAAGGCCACGCTGGATCAGGCCATCAGCAACCTCGCCCAGGCCAACCACCTCACCCCTGACCAGTTACGCCAGGCGCTGACCAACCAGGGACAGTCGTGGGAGCACTTCACCCATGACCTCGAGGATCGCATTCTTGTAGATCGCCTCATGCAGCAGGAAGTGGAGAACCGGGTTCACATCGGACCCGATGAGGTGAAAACCTTCGCGCAACAGCTCAAGGAAATGGGTGGCGTGAGTTTCGACCTGCAGCAGATATTCATCCCCTTGCCGGACAACCCGACGCCGGACGCCGTCAGCGCGGTGCGGCGCGATGCCGAACAGGCGCGCGATCGCGTGCTGGCCGGGGAGAGATTTGGGCGCATTGCCACACAGGTCAGCAGCGGCCACGATGCCCTGCAAGGCGGCCGCCTCGGCTGGATAAAGGCGGGCGAGCTGCCTCCGGCAGTGGCCCAGACACTCCTCCAGTTGAAGGTGGGCGAAATCAGTCCCGTCATCCCCGGACCCACCGGCTTTCATATTTTCAAGTTGCTGGACGTCAAACACGGTCAGCCGACGGTCACCGAGGTCAAGACCGCCATGATCGTCCTACGTGCCGGCAACAGCCTGCAATTGCAGGAAGCCGAGGCGCGCGCTCAGGATATCCAGCAGGCATTGCAAAGCGGTAGCCGCTTCTCTGAACTCGCGCGTAGCTATAGCCAGGATCCGCGCACCGCCGCCAATGGCGGCGAAATGGGCTGGGTCGCTCCCGGGCAGTTGCCGGACAGTCTTGAACGCACCCTGCTCACCCTGCAACCCGGCGGCGTCAGCAGCCCCATCCGCGAAGGGAATGCGATTTATATTCTGCACTCCCAGGCTCAGCGCCAGCAGGCGGTTGAAGAGAAACAGATCATGGCGGCCGCGCGTATGCAACTCTACAACCGCATCGTCCACGAGCGCATGGACGAGTGGCAGCGCCGCATCCGCGACGGTGCCTACGTCGAGATACTCGAGCCCGGCCTACGCAGCAGCGATGCCTGAGCCTTTCGGCAAATTACAGCCGGCGGTGACGGGCTGCGCCCACTTCGCGCCGACCTGGACCCTGTTTTATAAGGAATCGTTGCGCTTCATCAAGGTCTGGCTGCAAACCATTGCCGCGCCCCTGATTACCACCGTCCTCTATCTGGTGGTTTTCGGGCACGCCCTGGGCGGTCGTGTTTCCGTCTATCCGGGGGTCAGCTACACGGCGTTCATCGTCCCCGGCCTGATGATGATGTCGGTCCTGCAAAATGCCTTCGCCAACAGTTCTTCCAGCCTGATCCAGTCCAAGGTGACGGGCAATATCGTTTTTCTGCTGCTCAGTCCGCTCAGCCCCACCGAGATTTTCGTGGCCATGGTTGCCGCATCGGTGCTGCGGGGGCATTGGTGGGTCTGGCTATTTTGGCCCTGGCGTTGATCTTCCTGCACATCCCATTGCTGCACCCCTTGTGGGTCATCCTGTTTACTCTCCTGGGCGCTAGCGGTATGGGCGCGCTGGGTCTGGTCGCCGGGCTCTGGGCAGAAAAATTTGATCAGATTGCCGGTTTTCAGAATTTTGTCATCATGCCGCTGACCTTTCTCGCCGGGGTGTTTTACTCGGTACAGTCCCTGCCCGGCGCATGGCGGCAGCTATCCCTGTTCAACCCGTTTTTTTATATCATCGACGGGTTTCGCTATGGTTTTTTTGCAGATTCCGACGTGAGCGTCTGGGCCTGCCTGGGCGTCAGCATCGCCTTCGCGGGCGGGGCCGGTCTCCTTGCCTGGCACCTGCTGGCGCGTGGTTACAAATTGCGCCAGTAGGCGCCCTTGAAAGCTGTCCGCCCTGCGCGACGTGGCCGGGGAAGTGACCACATCACACGGCGGCTTTTTTACGTTACACTACACCTCATGAACCCCGATACGATCAAATCACTCATTCAGCAGCGGCTTCCCGATGCGCTTGTCGAAGTTCTGGGAGAGGACGGCACGCACTTCGAGGCGCTGATCGTTTCCCCGGCTTTTGTCGGGCTTTCCCTCATCAAACGGCATCAAATGGTTTATGATGCGCTGGGCGACCGTATGCGCGAAGAAATTCACGCCCTCTCGCTGCGCACCCTGACTCCCGAGCAGGCACAACAGATCCGTCACCCGGCAGTCCATTAGCCGCACTTCCCCCTAATTCAGCGAGGATAACCATGGCAACGATTCAGGAACTTATTCAGGAACAGGTCCAGAAACACCCGATAGTGCTTTACATGAAGGGCAACCCGCGAGCACCGCAATGCGGTTTCTCGGCCCGTGCCGTGCAACTGCTGCAGCAGTCAGGTGTCAAGGAGCTCTTTACGGTGGACGTGCTGGCCGACCCGCAGATTCGCGACGGCATCAAGCAGTATTCCAACTGGCCGACCATTCCCCAGCTCTACATCCAGGGTGAGTTTGTCGGTGGCTCGGACATCATGTCCGATCTCTATCAGCAGGGTGAATTGCAGAAACTGGTCGGCAGCGCCCAAGCTGCCAGCGCGAGCTGATTCTGCCCCATGGATAAGCTGCTGCTGCGTGGCAATGGTCCCCTGCGTGGTGAGTTGCGGATTTCCGGGGCCAAAAACGCGGCCTTGCCCTGCCTCGCTGCCACCCTGCTGGCGCGCGAGCCGGTGCGGTTGTGCAATATTCCGCATCTGCGGGACATCACCACGACCCTGGAGTTGTTGAGCACGCTCGGTGCGAGGGTGCTGGTGGACAGCCAGCTCGGGATTGAAGTCGATCCACGCCCGGTACATTCGGTCGTCGCGCCTTACGAACTGGTGAAGACCATGCGGGCCTCGATACTGGTGCTTGGGCCATTGCTGGCCCGCCACGGATCGGCAGAAGTGAGCCTGCCCGGTGGCTGCGCCATCGGCAGCCGCCCGGTGGGTGTCCATCTCAGCGGCCTGCAGGCGTTGGGTGCCGAAATCACCGTAGAGGATGGTTTCGTTAAAGCGCAGGCAGTACGCCTGCGCGGCGCCCGCATCGTTATGGAGATGGTCTCCGTCACCGGTACGGAAAACCTGCTCATGGCGGCCACCCTCGCCGAGGGACACACCATCCTGGAAAATGCCGCCCGCGAACCGGAAATCGTCGATCTCGCCCGTTGTCTGTCAGCCATGGGCGCGCGCATTTCCGGGGCGGGAACGTCGGTCATCGAGATCGAGGGAGTGGCAGAGCTGCATGGCGCGGAACACAGCATTGTGCCCGACCGCATCGAGACCGGTACGTACCTGGTGGCTGCGGCCATGACTGGCGGCGACGTCTGCCTCAAGCGCACCGACGCGGGCCTGCTGGAGAGCGTCCTCCTCAAACTGAAGGAAGCGGGGGCCGAAGTCACGACCGGGGCAGACACGATCCGCATCCGCATGAAACGACGGCCACAGGCAGTGGATGTCCGCACCGCGCCCTTTCCGGCCTTCCCCACGGACATGCAGGCGCAGTTCATGGCGATGAACTGCATTGCCGAAGGGAGCAGCGTCGTCACCGAAACCATCTTCGAGAATCGCTTCATGCACGTCTCCGAGTTGCAGCGGCTGGGCGCCGACATCAATGCCGATGGCAAAACCGCCGTAGTGCGGGGAGTACAGCGTTTGCGCGGCGCCCCCGTAATGGCAACCGATTTGCGGGCATCGGCGTCGCTGGTCCTGGCCGGGCTGGTGGCGGAGGGCGAAACCCTCATCGACCGCATCTATCATCTGGATCGTGGCTACGAGGTCATCGAAGAGAAGCTCAGCGCCCTCGGCGCAGATATCCGCCGGATCAGCAGCACCAGGAGTGTCGCATGAGTACAGGCATTACCATCGCACTGTCCAAGGGACGGATTCTGCAGGAAGCCATTCCCCTCTTTGCGGGCGCCGGCATCCATCTGGCGGAAGATCCTGAAGAATCCCGCAAGCTGATCATCCCCAGCACCGATCCCGCCGTGCGCTTTCTGGTGATCCGCGCCAGCGATGTGCCCACCTACGTGACCTGGGGCGCTGCCGACGTGGGTATCGCCGGTAAGGATGTGCTGCTGGAGCAGGAGGGCCTGGACCTTTACGAACCCCTGGACCTGCGCATAGGAATCTGCCACATGGCGGTGGCCGAACCAGCCGCAATAGCCGCCAATGACGCGCCGCAAAGCTGGGAGCGGGTGCGCATCGCCACCAAATATCCGCACATCACCCGCCATTATTTCCACAGTCGCGGCGTGCAGACGGAAATCATCAAGCTGTACGGCAGCATGGAACTGGCCCCTCTGGTCGGATTGGCGGATCGTATCGTAGACCTGGTATCCAGCGGCCGGACGCTCAAGGAAAACGGGCTGGTGGAAGTGGAAGAAATCATGCCTATTTCCAGCCGTCTGGTGGTCAATCGCGCCGCCATGAAACTCAAACGCCGCGCTATCGAAACCCTCATCCGCCAACTGGAGGCGCAAGTCACGCCATGAACCGTCTGGATACCAGCGACCCTGATTTTGCCCAACAGTTTCACGCGCTGCATGATTGGGATGCCAATCTCGATCCGCAGATCGAGGTGCGGGTACGAGATATCGTCGCCGCCGTCCGCGATCGGGGCGATGCGGCGCTGCGCGAGTACACCGAGCGCTTTGATGGGGTGACGACAGCTTCCGCCGCTGATCTGGAAATCCCCCGCAGCGCCTGGGATGCGGCGCTCCACGGTCTGGAGCCCACCCAGCGGGCCGCTCTGGAAGAGGCGGCGCAACGTATCCGCAGTTACCACGAGCACCAGCGCAGTGAAGGCTGGACCTTTACCGAGGCCGACGGCACGGTGCTCGGACAGCGCATCCTGCCTCTGGCCCGGGTGGGGATTTACGTACCCGGCGGCAAGGCGGCTTATCCCAGCTCCGTGCTGATGAATGCCATTCCCGCACACGTGGCGGGCGTGAAGGAAATCATCATGACCGTACCCACCCCGCAGGGGCAGGTGAATCCCTGGGTGCTGGCCGCAGCCGCCATTGCCGGGGTGGACCGGGTGTTCTGTATCGGCGGCGCGCAGGCAGTGGCGGCGCTGGCCTACGGTACGGAGAGCGTCCCCGCGGTAGACAAGATCGTCGGCCCCGGCAATATCTATGTGGCTACCGCCAAGCGCATGGTCTTTGGCCGGGTAGGCATCGATATGATTGCCGGACCCAGCGAAATTCTCGTGATCAGCGATGGCTCGGCACCGGCGGAATGGTTGGCCTGGGACCTGCTCTCACAGGCGGAGCATGATGAGATTGCCCAGAGTATTTTCATCAGTTGGGACAACGCCCACATCGAGTCGGTGGTGAACGCGGTGGATGCCGCCTTCGATAGGCTCGACCGCGCACCCATCGCCCGCAAGAGCTGGGCAGATCGAGGGGCGGTGATTCGTGTGCGGGACCGTGCCGAGGCCTGCGCCATTGCCGACCGTATCGCGCCGGAACATCTGGAACTAGCCGTGCAGAATCCCGAAGACTGGCTGGCGGACATTCACAATGCCGGGGCCATCTTCATGGGCATCCACAGTTGTGAGGCCCTCGGCGACTATGTGGCCGGCCCCAACCATGTGCTGCCCACGGGCGGCAGCGCACGCTTTTCCTCGCCCCTCGGCGTCTATGATTTCGTCAAGCGGAGCAGCCTCATTCACAGCAGCCCCGCCGGCGCCGCGCGACTGGGGCAGATCGCCGAACGTCTCGCCCTGGGCGAAGGCCTGACCGCCCATGCCCGTTCAGCAGCCTGCCGCATCCCCAAGGCCGGATCATGAGCGACGGCGCTACGACCGCCCTGATGCAGGGCCTGCTGCGCCCGGAGTTGCTGGCCAGCAAGGCCTATGCGGTGGCAGACGGTGAGGGGCTCATCAAGCTGGATGCCATGGAGAACCCCTATGGCTTACCGGCGGCCTTGCGTGAGCAATGGCTGGAGAGTCTGGCCGACGCACCCCTCAATCGCTATCCCGACGCACACCCGACCCTCCTCATGGAGGGGCTCAAGGCCCACATCGGCCTGCCTGCCGGAATAGAACTCATGCTCGGTAACGGCTCCGATGAGCTGATCCAGATTCTGGTGACCGCGGTAGCGGGCAGCCGGCGCCCCATCATGGCGGTAGACCCCAGTTTCGTCATGTACCGGTTGTTGGCGCAGCAGCTTGGTCTGCCTTTTGTGGGCATTCCCCTGGATGCGGACTTCCAGCTCGACCTTCCGGCCATGCTGGCGGCCATCGCCGCGCAACAACCCGCCGTCATTTTTCTCGACTGGCCCAACAATCCCAGTGGCAGCCTTTTCCCCGAGACCGATCTGGAAGCCATTGTCGCTGCAGCGCCGGGCCTGGTGGTGGTGGATGAGGCCTATCACGCCTTCAGTCAGAGGACCTTTGCCGACCACCTGGGACGCACTCCCAACCTCCTCTTGCTGCGCACCATGTCCAAGGAAGGTCTGGCGGGGATGCGGCTGGGGATGCTGGCGGGGCCCGCCGCGTGGATTCAGGAACTGGACAAGCTGCGTCTGCCTTACAATATCAATGTACTCACCCAGCGCAGCGCGTCCTTCTACCTGCGTCACACCGAAGTGCTGAATGCCCAGGCCGAAATTCTGCGTGTCGAGAGGGAGCGGCTCTTCCAGGCCATCAGTGCCTGCGGTCTTTCGGTCTGGCCCAGCGCCGCCAATTTCCTGCTCTTTCATGCCCCGGGGCAGGCAGCGGTGCTGTTCTCAGGCCTGCGCGCGGGTGGAGTGCTCATTAAAGCCTTTACAGGCCACCCCCGCCTCGGCGAATATCTACGGGTCAGTGTCGGCACACCCGCTGAAAATGACCGCTTTCTGGCCGTACTGGAGTCCTTACTGTGAATCCGCGCCAAGCCGAGGTAGAAAGAAACACCCTCGAAACCCAGATCCGTGTCACCCTGAATCTCGATGGTTCCGGGCAGGCCGACCTGCACACCGGATTACCCTTTCTTGACCACATGATCCACCAGATCGTCCGTCATGGTCTTTTCGACATGCACATTCAGGCTCAGGGCGATCTCGATATCGACGCTCACCACACGGTGGAAGATATCGGCATCACCCTCGGTCAGGCCTTTGCCCGCGCCGTGGGGGACAAGGCCGGCATCCAGCGCTATGGCCATGCCTACGCGCCCCTTGACGAGGCGTTGTCGCGGGTGGTGGTAGACCTTTCCGGTCGTCCCGGACTGATCTTCGCAGTCGCATTCCCTCGCGCCCAGGTCGGGGACTTTGATGTGGATCTCTTTCATGAGTTTTTCCAGGGCTTCGTCAACCATGCTCAGGTAACCCTGCATCTGGATACCCTGCGCGGCAGCAATACCCACCACATCGCCGAGACCCTCTTCAAGGCCTGTGGACGTGCCCTGCGCATGGCGGTCGCCCCTGACCCGCGCATGGCGGGCGCCGTGCCCAGCACCAAAGGCACCCTGACCCTATGAGTGCAGTGGCGACACGCGTCGGTATCGTCGACTACGGCATGGGCAACCTCTACTCGGTGGCCAAGGCCGTAGAGCATCTGGGGGGCAAGGCGATCGTCAGCGGCCGGAGCAGCGAACTGGCCGCCACGGACCGTATCATCTTCCCGGGCGTCGGCGCCTTCGGTGACTGCATGGCGGCGCTGGAGGCGCGGGAGCTCAGCGACTTCATCCGCAGCGCGGCGCGGACCCGGCCATTTCTCGGCATCTGCCTCGGGATGCAGATGCTCATGGACAGCAGTACGGAGCATGGCGAGCATGCCGGACTCGGTCTGCTACCGGGGCGGGTGATTGCTTTCCCGGAAGAGGCTCTGCGAACGGCCGACGGCCGACGCCTGAAGATCCCACACATGGGCTGGAATGAACTGCAGCAACAGATGGAACACCCGCTGTTTGCCGGCGTTCCCCAGAACGCCTGGTTTTATTTCGTCCACTCCTTCTATGTGGAGCCCTCTGCCCCCGGCATACTTGCGGCCTCCAGCGATTATGTCCTTCCTTTCTGTGCGGCGGTCGCTGCGGATAACCTTTTCGCCCTGCAATGCCATCCAGAAAAGAGTGGCATGGCGGGTCTGCGCCTGATCGGGAATTTTCTCGACTGGGATGGCGATCGCGGAGCCGACCATGCCGTTTAAACCCGTTTTCTGGAATATCTCTTTGTGGAGGAAGCTGTCATGCTGTTGATTCCGGCCATCGATCTCAAGGGCGGGAACTGTGTGCGTTTACGGCAAGGCCGGATGGAGGACGACACGGTATTCTCGGATGATCCGGTCGCCACGGCGCAGCGCTGGGTAGAGGCGGGCGCCAAACGGCTGCACATCGTCGATCTCGACGGCGCTGTCCAAGGAGAACCGGTCAATGCGCACGCCATAGCCGCCATCTGTGCGGGTTTCCCTGACCTTGAAATTCAGGTCGGCGGCGGTATCCGCAGCGAAGAACAGATTGAAACCTATATCCAGGCTGGGGTTCGCTACGTGATCATCGGCACCCAGGCAGTCAAGGCCCCCGGTTTCGTCGCCGATGCCGCCGTAAGTTTTCCTGGCCATATCATGGTGGGTATCGACGCCCGTGACGGCAAAGTGGCTACCGAAGGCTGGTCCAAGCTATCCCGTCACGACCCCATTGATCTCGCACAACGCTTCGCCGCCGACGGCATAGAAGCCATCATCTACACCGACATCAGCCGCGACGGCATGCTCAGCGGCCCCAATATTTCTGCGACGGTTGCGCTGGCTCAGGCGGTGCCCGTGCCGGTCATCGCCTCGGGCGGTATTGCCAATCTGGAACAGGTGCTGGCGCTCAAGGCCCATGAGGGTGACGGTATCATCGGCGCCATTACCGGGCGCGCCATTTATGAAGGGGCCCTGGACTTTTCACAGGCCCGCGCCCAGGCCGAGGCCTGAGCAGGTGCTCGCCAGTCGCGTCATACCCTGCCTCGATATCGACCAGGGGCGCGTGGTGAAAGGCGTTCAGTTTGTTGCCCTGCGCGATGCCGGCGATCCGGTGGAAGTCGCCAAACGCTACAACGATGAGGGCGCCGACGAAATCACCTTTCTGGACATCTCCGCCAGTTATGAAGAGCGCGGCACCTTGGCCGATGTAGTGTCTGCCGTGGCGGCGCAGGTCTTTATCCCACTGACCGTAGGTGGTGGCGTGCGTTGCGTCGAAGATATCCGCACCCTGCTCCTCGCCGGGGCCGACAAGGTCAGCATCAACAGCGCCGCCGTGAATGATCCGGAACTGGTACGCGCCGCCGCCCGGCGTTTCGGCAACTCCTGCATCGTCGTCGCCATCGACGCCAAGCAGGTAGACGACCACTGGGAGGTCTTCACCCACGGCGGCCGGCGCAGTACCGGTCTGGACGCGGTGACCTGGGCGCAGCGCATGGCAACATATGGTGCCGGCGAAATCCTGCTGACCAGCATGGACCGCGACGGAACGGGCATCGGTTTCGACCTCGCCCTCACCCGCGCCATCAGCGACGCCGTGCCAGTACCCGTGATCGCCTCCGGTGGCGTGGGAGAGATCCGGCACTTTGTCGAAGGTATCCAGCAGGGGCGTGCGGATGCGGTATTGGCCGCCAGCGTCTTCCACTTCGGCCAGTTTCGCATCTCCGAGGTCAAGGCACAGATGGCTGCCGCGGGGATTCCGGTGCGCACCACCCGCTAAAGCACGCAGGCCATCCGTCGGGCGCTATCTGCGTATTATTCGTATTATTGAGTAGAAAGACTTCAACGAGGGGGTTCTGACCATCATGAATGAACCGGAAGCGCAGCACGCCGCCATACTCGCCGCCGTGCGCTGGAATGCAGACGGCCTGGTGCCTGCCATCGCCCAGGATGCTCGCAGCGGCAGGGTGCTCATGCTGGCCTGGATGAACGCCGACGCATTGCTGGCGACACTCCGTGACGGCCTTGGCACTTACTGGTCACGCTCCCGGCAGGCACTCTGGCGTAAAGGCGAAACCTCCGGCCATATTCAACATCTGGTGGATCTGCGCCTGGATTGCGATGGCGATACACTCCTCCTGCGAGTCATTCAGGAAGGTCCTGCCTGCCATACCGGGGAGCAAACCTGCTTCTTCCTCGGCCAACCCGGCGAGCAGGGCTGGCAGCATCAGGCTCCGCCTCCTGGAAGCATCCTCGACAGCCTGCAAGGCACCCTGCACAGTCGGCGAACGGCTGATCCCGGCCAGTCCTATGTGGCGCAACTGCTCCGCGGCGGTCAGGACCGGATCCTGAAAAAAGTAGGGGAGGAAGCTACCGAGTTTGTCATCGCCTGCAAGAATCATGAGTCGAAGCATATCGTTGCAGAGGCGGCGGACCTCGTATTCCATTTGATGGTGGCCCTGGAGGATAGGGATTTACATATTGATGACGTCCTCGGAGAACTGGCGCGACGGGAAGGAATGTCCGGCCTGGAAGAAAAAGCGGCAAGGCGTCCATAAGCTTGACGCAACCACTTTATTTTCTTATGGTCCAAGTGAGTTGTAGCGCGTAACCCCTACGGGGGAAGGAGAGCTGTCATGGGCGCTTTTAGTATCTGGCATTTGGTCATCATTCTGCTCATCGTGGTTGCCCTGTTTGGTACCACGAAGCTACGCAACGTGGGTTCCGACCTCGGTTCCGCCATCAAGAGCTTCCGGTCCGCCGTCAAGGAGGAGGAGGAAAAGAAGGAAAGCATCGGCCGCACTATTGACGCCGAGGTCCAGCCCAGCAAAGAACACGAAACCGTCAACCGCTGACCGCTTATGTTCGACTTCAGCTTTGGCGAACTCGCGCTGCTCGGAATCATCGCGCTGCTCGTGGTCGGGCCGGAGAAAATGCCCCAAATCGCGCGTACCGCGGGGAAGTGGTACGGCGCCATGCGGCGTACCATGACGAGTCTGCGCTCCGAGGTTGAGCAGCAGTTGTTGCTGGATGATCTGCGCGAGGAAGCCAACAAACTGCGTGACTATGCCCACGAGGAGTTGCTGCCTGCCGACATCACCGCTTCAGACACCCCGAAAACGACCGGTGAGAAGCCCGAAATGAAGGACGCTCACCAGCAGGGTGAACTCGATATCATGCCGGCAACGCAACATGCAGGACTGCCGGGACCGGAAGACCGCGTACATTGATTCCGATGCCCACCTGATGCTCCCACCGAGGTTCGTCATTATTATGGATGCGCGGCGGCACCGCTTGCGCATCCAGAGGATTTGCCGCCTGCTCGTCACCAGATTCGCGCGCTTCGACACCGCCTAAGGATATTTTTTAAGCATGGACAAATTGGCGGAAAACACCTTTATCGGCCATTTGCTGGAATTGCGCCGCCGCGTATTATTTTCAGTGATCGCTATTTTCGTTGGCTTTCTGATCTCCTATCCTTTCTCCAAAACGATTTATAACATTCTTGCGGCTCCGCTCATTGATATATTACCAAAAGGCAGTCATTTAATTTATACCAGTTTACCCGAAGTATTTTTGACCTACGTGCAGCTTTCTTTGTTGTCCGGATTTATTCTGGCGCTACCTGTCGTGCTCTATCAATTCTGGGCCTTCATAGCGCCCGGCCTCTATGAGCATGAGCGCAAGGCCTTTTTTCCGCTGATCTTTGCCTCCATTTTTCTGTTCATCGGCGGCATGCTCTTTGCCTACTTTATCGTATTTCCTAATGCCTTCCGGTTTTTCGTGAGCTTTTCTGGCGGTGATATCACCGCCATGCCCAAAGTGGATAGCTACCTCTCGCTCATCGTAAAGTTCTCCCTGGCCTTCGGTCTGGCCTTCCAGATCCCCATTCTCATTATTGTACTGGTACGCGTCGGAGTGCTGCAGGTGGCCACGCTGCAGCACGGTCGCCGCTATGCCTTCCTGATTTGCGCCATCGCCTCTGCATTGCTCAGTCCTCCCGACGTGTTATCCATGATCATGCTCCTCATCCCCATGTATATGCTTTTTGAACTCGGATTATTTTTCGCCGCAAGATTGCCCGGACCTCGGTCTGCGGAGGAAGACACAGGGGATCATGATATTGCTCAGTCATCCCACAGCATTGACGAGATGGATGTCGCCGGTGAACGCTCCGGAAATAAGGATAGCGATACACCAGGAAGCTGAGCAAGCGAAAATGGATGCCAACCATACCATGACTAGCAGGCCTGTTTATTGGGTCAGTCCGACTCGTCTTTATGGAGCCCACGCCCCACGATAGTGCGGTCATGGCTTCTGCCCGACGGCGGTAAACACTGCCAACCTCCGAACATCAGACATGTAGTCACAAGCCACTATAGCATCAGCTATGCGTTATGGAAAAAATAATAACTACTTATTAGCGCTTATGCGTCACCCGCACTATAGTTCGATCATCGCTGCAGACGCAGCGATTGCGCCGGGGGCACCGGCGTCGGGCAACTGCATGGAGGTGGCATATGGCCGTCAAGACCTATAACGCGGGTGTGAAGGATTACCGGAACACCTATTGGGAACCGGATTACAGCGTCAAGGATACCGATATCCTTGCCGTGTTCAAGATTACTCCCCAGGCGGGCGTGGATCGTGAGGAGGCCGCTGCTGCGGTTGCCGCCGAATCCTCTACCGGCACCTGGACCACGGTGTGGACGGATCTTCTCACCGACCTTGACTACTACAAGGGGCGCGCATACAGGATTGAAGACGTTCCTGGCGATGATACCTGTTTCTATGCGTTCATTGCTTACCCCATCGATCTCTTCGAAGAAGGTTCCGTGGTCAACGTCTTCACCTCGCTGGTGGGTAACGTCTTCGGCTTCAAGGCGGTACGTGCCCTGCGCCTGGAAGACGTCCGTTTCCCCATCGCCTACGTCAAGACCTGCGGTGGGCCACCCCACGGGATTCAGGTCGAACGCGACATCATGAACAAGTATGGTCGCCCATTGCTGGGCTGCACCATCAAACCCAAGCTGGGTTTGTCGGCCAAGAACTATGGTCGCGCCTGCTATGAAGGTCTGCGTGGTGGACTCGACTTCACTAAAGATGACGAAAACGTCAATAGCCAGCCTTTCATGCGCTGGAGGCAGCGTTTCGACTTCGTCATGGAGGCCATCCAGAAGGCCGAGGCCGAGACCGGAGAGCGTAAGGGGCACTACCTGAACGTTACCGCCCCGACTCCAGAGGAAATGTACAAGCGTGCGGAGTACGCCAAGGAAATCGGCGCACCCATCATCATGCACGACTACATCACCGGCGGCTTCTGCGCCAACACGGGTCTGGCCAACTGGTGCCGCGACAACGGCATGCTCCTGCACATTCACCGCGCCATGCATGCGGTGCTGGACCGCAACCCCCACCACGGCATCCACTTCCGTGTGCTGACCAAGATTCTCCGTCTGTCCGGCGGCGATCATCTGCACTCGGGTACCGTGGTCGGCAAACTCGAGGGCGACCGTGAGGCGACCCTGGGCTGGATCGACATCATGCGTGATAGATTCATCAAGGAAGATCGCAGCCGAGGTATCTTCTTCGACCAGGACTGGGGCTCCATGCCGGGCGTGATGCCGGTCGCTTCCGGTGGTATCCACGTTTGGCACATGCCGGCGCTGGTCACCATCTTTGGTGATGACTCGGTGTTGCAGTTCGGCGGTGGCACCCTCGGTCATCCATGGGGCAATGCCGCAGGTGCTGCGGCCAACCGCGTCGCGCTGGAAGCCTGTGTGGAAGCCCGTAACCGCGGTGTGGCCATCGAGAAGGAAGGCAAGGCTGTTCTCACTGAGGCGGCCAAGCACTCCCCCGAACTCAAGATTGCCATGGAAACGTGGAAAGAGATCAAGTTCGAATTCGATACGGTCGACAAGCTGGACGTTTCCCATAAATGAGCACGTTTATCACCTGCCCAGGAGTCTTTTATGAGTGAAGTACAGGATTACCAATCCCGGCTCTCCGATCCCGCGAGCCGGAAGTTCGAGACACTGTCTTACCTGCCCGCCCTGACCGCGGAGCAGATCCGTCAACAGGTTGCGTACATTGTTTCCAAGGGCTGGAATCCGGCGGTAGAACATACCGAACCGGAAAACGCCTTCGGCAACTACTGGTATATGTGGAAGTTGCCCATGTTCGGCGAAACCGACGTGGACACCATCCTGAAAGAAGCGGAAGCCTGCCATAAGGCGAATCCCCATAACCACGTCCGTATCGTCGGCTATGATAACTTCAAGCAGTCCCAGGGTACTTCCCTGGTAGTCTATCGGGGCAAGACCGTATAAGTCCCGTGCCGTACCGCCCAGCCTTTTTGCGCTGAGCCGGTGCGGCGCTTGTCGAGAGCATTTCTGATGTTGTGCAGGGCCGTTTTCGCCCGAAATGTTCCCGTCAAGTGCCGTGTTTCCCTGTCCAGGAACGTTTTCCCGAGGAGCAGCATTCCATGAACGACCAGTTGACTGAATACCGCATCAAGAAAGCGCCTTACTACCGTGCCACCGGTGATGAAACAGAACTTTACGAAGCCGCTTACAGCGTACGCATGCCGATGATGCTCAAAGGTCCCACCGGCTGTGGCAAGACCCGTTTCGTAGAGTATATGGCCTACAAACTGGGCAAACCGTTGATTACGGTAGCTTGCAATGAAGACATGACGGCCTCTGACCTGGTCGGACGTTTCCTGCTCGACCCCCAGGGCACCCGCTGGCAGGATGGCCCATTGACCCTGGCCGCGCGTCTGGGCGCCATCTGCTATCTGGACGAGGTGGTGGAAGCCCGTCAGGATACCACGGTGGTTATCCATCCGCTGACCGACAACCGCCGGGTACTGCCCCTGGAGAAGAAGGGCGAACTGGTGCAAGCGCATCCCGATTTCCAGTTGGTGATTTCTTACAACCCAGGCTATCAGAGCCTCATGAAGGATCTGAAGCAGTCCACCAAGCAGCGTTTCGGGGCCCTGGATTTCAACTACCCCGATCACGAAATCGAGGCAGAAATTGTCTCTCACGAAACCGGGGTCAACAAGGAAGTCGCCGGTAAGCTGGTGTCCATCGCCGAGCGCGCCCGTAATCTGAAGGGCCACGGTCTGGATGAAGGTATTTCCACCCGTATGCTGGTCTACGCAGGTTCCTTGATCAACAAGGGTGTTGAGGCGAAGGCCGCCTGCCGGGTAACCCTGGTACGTCCAATCACCGATGATCCCGATATGCGTGATGCTCTGGACGCCGCAGTCACCACGTACTTCTGAGTCCTCACGTTCGCCTTGCCGTACAGAGGATCTAGCGATCACGGAGGACGTATGAAACATCTCGAAGAATACGCGGAACTGCTGCAGGCTTTTGGCGAGGGAAGCCAGGCCGTCCTGCAGAGCAAATGGCAGGAGGCCACCCGAGTCTTCAGTCCGTCAGGCCTGGATCAGTACCTGGACGGCGCCATGGGATTGCGATCTCTAGGCAAGGGCGATGGCTTGGTGAGCAGTTATCTGGATGCGGCCCCCCACATCGCCCGCGAAGTGGGAGAGGATGCCGTCTGGGAACTGGTGGGTGCCGTCATGAAAATGGCGTCCAAAACCAGCGGTGCGGTACTGGAAGCGGTGGTGTCCACCAGTCCGACAGCCGCCAACCGCCTGGCCGATCTGGAGCTCTTCAAAAGCTATCTCGGCATGCTGGACCGCCTGCTCGCGCAAGTGCCGCGCGCGCTGCGGCCCATGCTGGAAAATATCGACCAGCTCTTCGGCTATTTGACGCTGGGCGGCTTGCGCCGCTGGGCACTCTGGGGCGCACACGCCCATCGTACGGATTTCGAAGCTCAAATTGCCTACTTTTCCCTGAAAAGCCCGGAAGCCCTGGCCATGCTGCAACAGGAGCGCAAGGGCACGTTATTTGTGGATATTCAGCGACGTCTGCGGATGTATCTACGCGCGCTCTGGGGGCGGGATTTTTTCCTGCGCCCCACCAGCGGTGACTTTGAAGATCGCGAAGGGTATCGGTCTTATATCGAAGGGATTTTCATCCACCTTCCCGATGCCTACGACGACTGGGAAGATGTCGATGGGATGACCCGCTATCGCGCCGTGGCGGCTCACGCCGCCGCGCATGTGGCCTACATGCAGAAGGCGATCTCGGCTGAGGCGCTTAACCCCGAGCAGATGGCGGTGATCGGTCTGTTTGAAGATGCCCGGGTGGAAGCCCTGGCGATGCGGGCTTTTCCCGGCATCCGCGCCATCTGGCTGCCTTTTCATACGGCGGTGGCGGGGCCGGTGGCCAGCATGGGACATCTGTTCTCCCGTCTGGCACGGGCCATCATCGATCCCGACTATGTGGACGACAACGCCTGGGTACAGGAAGGCCGAAGGGTATTCATGGAGGCCGAAGCCCGCTGGGACGACCCGCAACTCTCCTGGGATCTGGGGGTACGCCTTGCGGACCGTCTTCGAAATCAGAGAGTCAGTTACCACGCTCGCACCGACATTCCCGACATCCTCTACCGCGACGACAACCGTTACATCTGGGAGTTTGAGGAAATCGACTGGGAGCATGAAACGACCGTCCTGCCCGGTACCCAGGTGCGCAAGTACGTAAACGTCATGGAAATGGTCAATGAGGTGGATACCGAGCTGGCCGGGGATGATGCACAGGAAGTCTGGGTACTGCAATCAGAGTTGTTTCCCTATGAAGATATGGGACTGAGCTATAACCAGATGGAAGGCAAAGAGCCAGTCTCCGATCCCTTTCATTACCCGGAATGGGATTACCAGATTCAGGCCAGTCGTCCGCACTGGGCGACGGTACTGGAGCGTCGCCCACGTCTGGGCGACGCCAGGGTGGTGCAGGAAGTGCTTGAGAAATACAAGCCGGTCTCCAGCCGCCTCAGATACCTGATAGAGGCCTTGCAGCCTCAGGGTGTGCAACGTTTGCGCAAGCAGGAGGACGGCGACGAAATCGATATGGAGGCGGCGGTGCGTGCACTGGTGGATATTCGCATGGGTCTGGCGCCGGATACCCGTATCCACATGCGTAACTTGCGCAAGGTGCGCGACCTGGGCGTGCTGGTATTGATGGATCTGTCCGAGTCGACCAACGACAAGGTTCGCGGTTCGGAAGACAGCATTCTGCAACTCACCCGTGACGCCACCTCCCTGCTGGCCGATGCCATGAACCGCATTGGTGATCCCTTTGCGATTCACGGTTTCCATTCCGATGGTCGTCATGATGTGGCTTATTATCGCTTCAAGGATTTTGACGAGGCCTACAGCAAGGAGGCCATGGGGCGCATTGCCGGCATGACGGGCCAATTCTCGACGCGCATGGGTGCGGCACTAAGACACGCGGGGCATCATCTGCGCCACCAGCGGCAAAGCAGAAAACTGCTCCTGGTGATTACCGATGGTGAACCGGCGGACATCGACGTGCGGGATCCTCAGTATTTGCGCCATGATGCCAGGCGGGCTGTGGAAGACCTGGGAAGAGATGGCGTGATCACCTATTGCCTCAGCCTGGATCCTCATGCCGATGAGTACGTGTCGCGGATTTTCGGGGCACGGAACTATCAGGTCATCGACCATGTGGAACGCCTGCCGGAGCGCCTGCCTATATTATACGCTGGGCTGACCCGATAAGCTGCCTACCCTTTACCACGGCGATCATGGCCCTGGCGCGGGGCGTCCGGCATTGACGTACCCTCACCGCCCAAATAACATCCCTACCAACGAAATCATCGGCCGCAAACCGGATGACCTCGCCGCAGGGATTGCCTTTTCCTGCCATCCCCGCATGGTTTTAAGAGTGACCCGGCCCTTGCCATAATCCATAGAGGAAACCATGACAAAAACCGAATTTGTGGCCGCTGTAGCAGGTACACATGGTATCAGCAAGAAAGACGCCCATGAGGCCGTGGACAGCGTCGTCAGCGCACTGGCTCAGGCGCTGATCGATGGCGAGTCCCTGAACCTTCCGGGATTTGGTACCTTTTCCCTGAAGGAACGGGCTGCCCGCCCCGGACACCATCCCGCTACCGGTGAAAGAATCCAGATATCCGCCAAGCGTAGTGTCCATTTCAAGGCGGCCGGATGCCTGCAAAGAAAAATCCCTCAGCCTCAATGAAGGGGTATTCTTCATGGCACCCCTCCCGCAGGGCGGCAACACAGGCCACTCTGCAGAATAGTGTTGGGCGCTTGCAGCGGGTCACCGATTTTAGCGTGCTTCTTTCCGGTGCCAATGAAGTCATCGCCTATACGGAAAACGAAACGGATCTGCTGCGATCCCTCTGCGAATTGGCCGTCCGGCACGCCCATCTGCGGCTGGCGTGGATTGGCCGGCCCGATAGTGATGGCATCTTCCAAAACCTCGCCGCCGCCGGGGCGGTGCGCTACCTGGAAGGTATCCGCATATCCACATCTGCAGAACTTCCCGAGGGACAGGGCTCCGCAGGCCAATCCTGGCGCGCTCAAAAACCGGTTTACAATGCTTCCTTCCCCAAAAATGTCCGCATGAACCTCTGGGCGCAACGCGCCAAAACCTTTGGGTTCGGGGCAAGCGCATCGCTGCCTATTTATCGGGGCAACACACTGTGGGCCATCTTGATGGTCTATCACGGCAAGAAAAACGTCTTCGATGCCGACCTCCGGAGAATAATGACGGATCTGGCCAAAAACGTCAGTTATGGCCTGGATCGTTTGGATATCCGGCGAAAGGAGCGGGAATCAAACGCCTTCAACGAAGTGCTGCTGAACGATCAGGCATCCGGCATCAGCGTCGTGCGTTTTCCGGAACGGATCGTCGAGCGAGTCAACACGCGGATGCTGACGATCCTCGGTGCATCTTCCGCGGATGATCTGGTCGGACATCCCGTATGGGGGATCATTCACCATGAGGAAGTCGGTGAGCAGGTTGGCCAGTTTGCCCTGGAGGTTCTCCGCGAAGGCTACGCAACACGCAGGGATGTGCCCTATCGCCGCCTGGATGGAGAAATGGTTTTCACGGATATTTCAGGGCAGCGGCTGGACGGATCGGATGGTGTGCAACGTATCCTCTGGACTCATGTGGATGTGACGGAGCGCCATCGGCTGATGGATGAAGTCACGCAGTTATCGCTTTCCGACCCACTCACCGGCCTGCCCAATCGCCGCGCTCTGGATACAGAACTGAGCAAAGCCATGGCCCGCGCTGATCGTCATGAACACCTTTTGAGCGTCGTCATGATCGATCTCGACGGCTTCAAACCAGTCAACGACACCTGTGGCCACGAAGCCGGGGATATGGTGTTGCGGACCATCGGCCAGCGTTTACGGAAGGGGCTGCGCGGCACGGACTTCCTGGCCCGCCTGGGTGGCGACGAGTTCGTTCTGCTTCTGGAGAACTGCACCTCCCTGGAGGAGATCGAAGTCGCCATGAGGAAGGTCGGGGAAATGATCCGGCAACCCATCGAACTCCCCGACAAAAGCAGGGCGGAGATCGATCTTAGTGCCGGCATATGCCTCTATCCTTTCGGCGATTCCCACAATCCTGATGCGCTGCTCCGCTATGCCGATCAAGCGCTTTACGAGAGCAAAAACCACAAGGCGGATCGCGTGCATTTCTGGACCCTCTTCGGAGAATCGGTGCCAGTGCGGCAGAACGTCATCCAGACCCAGTTGCGGGAAGGTGGGTTGCTGGTCCATTACCAGCCCATACTCGACAATCGCTCCCACAAGATCGTGGGTGTGGAGGCTTTGGCCCGGCTGTGGGACAAGGACGGGCGGATACTCTATCCGGCGGAGTTTCTGCCTTTGATCAATACCGAGGACACCACCTATCTCAGCAGGATGGTGCTTACCCAGGCGCTGGCAGATCTGGCCGAGCTGGATACCTTGGGATGCTCGCTCTGGGTGTCCGTGAACGTGGCTCCGGAGTCCTTCGATGACCACTTCGTTCCATGCATGGCAGGCGTTATTGGGGCCAGTGACATCGCGCCTTCCCGGATCACGCTGGAGATCCTGGAGGGCAGCAATTTCCTGGAGCATAACGCCGCGTTGTCCGTTCTGCACGGCGTCAAAGAACTGGGCGTTCGTCTCGCTCTGGATGATGTGGGCAGCGCGTATTCCTCACTGCTGCGCATCAAGGACTTGCCCATTGATGAGATCAAGCTGGATCAGGGATTTATCCGCTCCCTGGAGGATCGGCCCCAGGATTTGTATTTTCTTGCTTCCGTTCGGGATTTGGCCATCGGCCTGGGAGTGGATCTGGTGGTGGAGGGAGTCGAAACAGAGGACATTGCAGATGCAGTCTCGGTCATGGATATCAAATTACTGCAAGGCTATGGTATCGCCAGGCCCATGCCTATGGCGCAGTTACGGGATTTTCTAACCCGCCGTCCGTCCTATCATCGACAGCATCCGACCAGCTTGTTCGGACTTTATGCCAAACAGATCTGCGACCAGGGAACCTTGAAAAAAATGATCCTCAGCAATCCGAGCCTGATCAATGGCAACGAGTTGGCGGATGCCGCCCGTTGCGACATGCATAACCATATGCAGCGCCTGGGTCTTACTGAAGACTCTCCCTTATTTGGGCTTCATCGGGAGGTCCATGGTGCTATCGCATCGTTGTTAAAGGCTCCGGTCGCGGAAGGCTGGGAGCAAGTTCGGCAGGTGCAAAAAGCATTTGAGGATGGCTTGCTGGAAGCTTTCCAGAAAGCAAAGAGAGGCGCCAGCCCCCTCAACTGCGAAAAATTACCCGCCCTGCCACCAGGGTGTAGCGCACCTGCCCGCGCAACTCCCATTGCCCATACGGAAGATTCCGGCCCCGGCTCCACCCCTGCGTTGGCTCCACCATAAAACGGGACTCCGGGTCGAAAATGCAGAGGTCGGCGGTGGCACCGACCGCCAGGGACGGCGGAGTCAAATCAAGAGCCTGGGCCGGGCCGATACTGAGCAGGCGCAGGATTGTCATCAAGTTGACCACTCCTTCATCTACCAGTCGCAGCGCCAGAGGCAGGAGCCATTCCACCGCGGCGATGCCGAAGGGCGCCTGGATAAAGGTCCTGCCTTCGCGGTCCACCCCCCAGGGGCAGTGATCACTACTGATGGCGGTTATCGCGCCCGCAGCCAGGGCGTGGCGCAAGGCATCACGATCTGCGGCAGTGCGCAGAGGCGGCAGGATCTTGGCGTGCAGGTTGAAAAACCCGACGTCCTGTTCGGTGAGCAGCAGGTGGTGGATACTCACCCCGCAGGTCACCGGCTCGCCCCGTTGCCGGGCGGCAGCTACTTCGGCAACCGCCGCGGCAGTACTGAGATGCGGAAAATGGATGGGGCAGCCACTGAGCGCCGCAATGGCGATATCACGCTGGACGCCGATCAGCTCCGCCGCCACCGGGCGTCCAATCAGGCCCAGGCGGATACTCAGGCGGCCTTCGTGCATCACGCCATGAGCCGCCAGTTCCGGTTCTTCGCCATGGAGCAAAACGGGTCGGCCCAAATCCGCCGCGTAACTCAGCGCCAGCCGCAACAAGGCCGCACTGGCTACAGGCTTTTTCGCCTGGCTGAAGACGATGGCGCCCGATTCCACCAGGCCCGCCATCTCCGTCAGCGCCACGCCCTGAAGCTGGGTAGTAAGGGCGCCAGCGAGATGTACCCTGGCCAAGGCCAGGTGCTCTGCCACCGCATGCTGCTCCTGCAAAACGGCGGGCGTATCAGCGACAGGCAGGGTATCCGGGCGCAGTAGAACCTGCGTCACGCCTCCCGCTACCGCCGCACGCAATTCGCTGGCCAAGTCGCCATCCCGACCATGACCGGGCGTGTGTCCCTGAAAAGAAGTCTCGACAAGTCCGGGGCAGGCGATCAAGCCCGTGCCATCCAACGCTTCTTCGGCCTGGAAGTCCGCAGGCAGCGGCCCCCGCGCGACAATTCGGCCGTCGGCAATGGCCAGATCGGTGACCGCATCAAATCCGTCGCCGGGGTCCATGACCCGAATATTGCGGATGATTCTGTGCATCGTCCTCACGCTCCGCCCGCCGCGCCGGCGAGGATGGTGAGCACCGCCATCCGCACCGCCAGACCATGGGCAACCTGTTGGAGAATCACCGCCTGGGCCCCGTCGGCCACTTCCGAGGCAATTTCCACCCCCCGGTTCATGGGGCCCGGATGCAGCACCAGCGCGCCGGGTTCCGCCCACTGCAAGCGCTCCGGCGTCAGTCCGAACCGGCGGTGAAACTCATCCAGACTGGGAAGCCGGTGCGACTCCATGCGCTCCCGCTGCAGGCGCAGGGCGCAAATCACATCCACTCCGCGCAAACCGGCCTGCAGATCGTGGTAGACATGCACCCCCAGCGCCGAAAGTTCTTCGGGTACCAGAGTGCGCGGGCCGATGACACGAATTTCCGGGCAGCCGAGGACGGACAGGGCATGTATCTGCGAACGCGCCACCCGCGAATGGAACACATCCCCGACAATGGCCACCACCCGGTCCTCGATCGGACCTCCCAGACGGCGGATCGTGAACACGTCCAGCAAAGCCTGTGTCGGATGCGCATGCTGACCGTCACCGGCATTCACCACCAGCGCCGAATCACCCAGATGACGAGCCACTAGATGAGCCGCACCCGCCTCCGGGTGGCGGATGACGAAGCCATCCACCTGCATGGCCATGAGATTATCAATCATATCGGTGAGGGATTCGCCCTTGCTGGCGCTGCTGGTGCTGACAGCGATATTCAGCACATCCGCCGAGAGGCGCTTGGCAGCCAGCTCAAAAGTGCTGCGGGTCCGGGTGCTGTTCTCAAAAAAAAGGTTGGCGATGGTGCGACCGCGCAGGGTGGGGGTCTTTTTGACGCTGCGGTTCGCAATACTGAGGAAGGATTCCGCCGTATCGAGAATCTGCAGTAATTCCCGCTCCCGAAGCCCTTCGGTACTGAGCAGATGCCGCAAGCGGCCCTGCGCATCGTATTGCAGGTTGCCCTCACCAAAACGCAGGGTAGCGCTCATGGCTGCGGCTCCCGCTGCTCCAGTTCCAGACGCAACGGATCGGGGCCGCGCAACTTGATGTGTTCACCCGCGGTCGCGATCAGACGCAGCGCCGCCACATCGGCCGCCACCGGCAACTCATGCCCGCCGCGGTCCACCAGCACTGCCAGAAGGATGCGGGCCGGACGCCCATAGTCGAAGATTTCATTCATGGCGGCGCGCACGGTGCGTCCGGTGTAGAGGACATCGTCCACCAGAATGATATCGCGGCCATCCACAGCAAAGGGGATATCCGAGGCGCGCACCTGCGGGTGCAGGCCGATCTGGCTGAAGTCATCGCGATAAAAAGAGATGTCCACCCGCCCCAGTGGCTGCTGCAAACCGAGTGCGGCGTGAAGGGCACGTGCCAGCCAGACGCCGCCGGTAAAAATACCGATCATCGCCGCCTGCTCCGGATCGATGAGGGGGCGCAGATCACGCGCCATAACTTCCATCAGCGCGCCCACATCCCAGTCGGTCGTCATGCGTCGCCTCCCGCATTATGAAAGGTCCACAAAATTTCGCAGGCTGCGGCCTGATCCAGCAGGCGACCGCGCTTCTTGTGGGAAAGCTCGCGCTCCTTCAGGACCAGATCAGCGGCATGGCTGCTCAGTCGTTCATCCACCCAATGGATGGGTAGGGGGAAACGGCGCTGCAAACTTTCCGCAAAGTTGCGCACCCGGCCAACCATGAACCCCTCACTGCCATCCATGTGCAAGGGCAGACCCAGAACCAGGGCGCGGGGCTGCCATTCTTTGAGAATACGGGCGAAGCCCTCCCAGTCCGGCCCCCCCTCGCCATTGCGCAGGGTAACGACCCCCTGCGGCGCCAGGCCCGACTCCCCAGAACCGCAATCCCGATCCGGCGCGCCCCGAAGTCTATTCCGAGCAGCGGCCCACTGCGCTCAGGCATGGCCCGCCGCACCGCTGAGCAGACGCATATCCACCCCCAGCAAACGCGCCGCAGCCTGCCAGCGCTCCCCAGCGGGCAGTTCAAAAATCACCGCCATGTCGAGGGGGCCGTGTAACCATGCGTTATCCTGCAACTCCGCTTCCAGTTGCTGCGCGCCCCAGCCGGCATAACCCAGGGCCAGGAGGTAACGCTGCGGCTCTTCGTGCTGGGCGATGGCCTGCAGAATATCCGGTGAACTGGTCAGCGCCAGATCGTCGTTGACCTCCAGACTGGAAAGCCATTCGCCCCGCGGCGAATGCAGAATAAATCCGTGCTGCGGCTGGATCGGCCCGCCCCAGTATACCGGGCGATGGATCATTTCTTCAGAGGGCTGGATGTCCACTGCACGCAGGGCATCGGACATATTGATGTCCACCAGCCGGTTGATAACCACGCCCATGGCGCCTTCGGCATTGTGTTCGCAGACCACGATTACCGTACGGTCGAAAACGCCGTCGTGCAGCGCGGGCATGGCAATCAGCAGATGATTTTTGAGAGAAGAAAAGGTCATAGGCCCTATGATACGTCTTTCCTACCAAAAACGGCAGGCACCCGTGACCACCGGCACGGGTGGGCCGCATTATCGCCCCCGCTCCAGACGCTGCCAGAGCAGATCTGCGGCATCGACCCCAAAAAAACGCTTGATCTCCCGCGCCCCGGTGGGGCTGGTGACATTGATCTCCGTCACATACCCGCCGATCACATCCAACCCGACAAAAAGCAGGCCTGCGGCGCGCAAGGCCGGGCCTATCGCCGCACAGATGTCTCGATCACGGTCATTGATCTTCGCTGCCACCCCCGTTGCACCTGCCACCAGATTACCGCGGAAATCCGCCGCCGAAGGCACCCGCAGCAGGGCGCCTGGCACCGGGACGCCATCCACCAGGAGGATCCGTTTATCGCCCTCGCGAATCGCGGGCAGGTAGCGCTGCGCCATCACATAATGCTGGCCCCAGCCCGTCACCGTCTCCAGAATACTGCCGACATTGCGGTCCTGCAGGTGCAGATAGAACACCCCTTCGCCACCACGCGCCGAGAGCGGTTTGACGACGATTTCGCCGTGTTCGGCGAGAAAGGCCCGCAAATCCCCGAGATCACGGCTGACCAGCAAGGGCGGCAGAAATTCCGGGAAATGCAGGGCATAGAGCTTTTCATTGGCATTGCGCAGACTGACCGGATCGTTGACCACCCAGGTTCCGGCGTGCTCCAGCAGATAGCAGGCGGTGAGATATTCCAGGCCTACAGGCGGGTCCTTACGCATGAGGACCACATCCATCTCGTCGAGAGGGCGTTCTTCTGTCTCACCCAGCGTAAAATAATCTTCCACATCATCACGTACAACGATGGTACGGAGCCGTCCCCAGGAACGCCCTTCCCGAAAAAACAGGTCCGGCAGACCAAACACCCGGCATTGATGCCCACGCGCCTGCGCCGCCAGCAGCATGGCGAACGTCGTATCTTTGGCCGGTTTGATCCCGGTAATGGGATCCATAAGGATAGCGGCCTTGAGCGCACTCACTGGCCTGTCTCCGGTGTACCTTGCCGCCGCCAGTCCGCCATTTCCCGGGCCGCCGCCACCAGGGTGAGGCGCGCGATGACGCCATAGGCATAGTAACGATTGACCGGCGCATCCGGTGGTGATTTCCGGCAAGGGAGCACACAGGTCTGGCCAAAGGACATAGGCTCAAAATGCGCCCCCGGAGCGTTGAGATTCTCATCCCGTCCACGCTCCGTATGTACCCGGTAAAACCCTCCCAGCACCTGCTGGCCGATCATATAGACCACCGGCTCTGCGACTGCCTCCTGCGCGGTCTGTTCGAAGGTATATACACCCTCCTGAATAAAGACATCACTGACTGGCAGCCCCTCTTTACTCTTCGCCATCCGGGTGCGCTCCTTACGGTTGAGGTCAAGGAATTCGTCACCCGAATAGGCGGTCATAATGCCCATACCGTAAGTACCCGCATCCGCTTTGACGATCACAAAAGGACGCTGATGAATACCATAGTGGGCATAACGCTCGCGAGTAATCTCCAGTACGGCATCCACGTTCGCAACCAGGCACTCGCGGCCTTCGGAGCGCATGAAGTCAATGCCCTGACAACGCCGAAAAACGGGGTCAATCAGCCAGGGATCGATGCCGATCACTTCCGCCAGTTCCTGCGCCACAGCACGGTAATGGGTGAAGTGCTGAGATTTACGTCGGTTACGCCAACCTGCCGCGAGAGGAGGCAGAATAGGTTGCTCCAGGCCTACCAATATTTCCGGCACACCACCAGATAAATCATTATTCAGTAAAATCACTTGTGCATCAAAACCCGTCGTCGACAGGCGCCCGCCGTCGCGACACAATGGTTCCAGCAGCAACTGGCCACCTGAAGGCAGATCATAGACCGTACGATCTTCCACAATCAGGGAACCCACCCGCACGTCCAATCCGGCGAGTTCCAACAACTCACGCAACCGTGCCACGCTCTCCAGATAAAAGAGGTTACGCGTGTGATTTTCGGGAACCAGCAGCACCCGCTCCAGACCTGGATAGTACTGGTTCAGATAATGCTGAATAGCCGAAACATAGAGCGCCGAAAACTCCGGATTGAGGTTATTAAAGCCCGCCGAAAACAGATTGGTATCCACGGGCGCCAACTTGAAACCGGCATTGCGCAGGTCCACAGAGGCATAGAAAGGCGGCGGCGTCCGCTGCCATTGTCCCCGAAACCAGCGTTCGATCGTGGATTGCTCGGCGATCAGATGGCGCTCGATATCCAGCAGAGCCTCCACCCGATCCGTGGCCAGGAAAGGAATATCCCGTATTACTTCCGTCATGTGTTTTCCTAAATACGTTGCGCCACAGGAACATAGCGTCGATTCTGTTCCCCTGTATAGACCTGCGTAGGCCGGAAGATCCGGTTATCCGCCAGTTGCTCCCGCCAATGGGCCAGCCAGCCCGCAGAGCGAGCCATGGCAAAAATAGGCGTAAAAAGGTCCGCTTTGATGCCCATCTCGTGATACAGCACGCCCGAGTAGAAATCCACATTTGCGTGAATCCCCTTGGGACCGAGCCGCTCCGTAGCCTGGCGTTCCACTTCAATGGCAATTTCAAAGAGGCCGCTATGACGCAGATTTCCATGACTGGCCATATCCTCCATCATCTCCTTGAGAATCACTGCACGCGGATCGCGGGTTTTGTAGATGCGATGCCCGAAACCCCAGATTTTCTCCTTGTTGGCCATCTTCCTGTCGAGATAGGCACCCACCTGCCGGACGGAACTGATTTCTTCCAGCATTTCCACCACCTTCTGATTAGCACCACCATGCAACGGGCCAGCCAGGGTTCCGATCGCCCCCCCGATGACATGGTAAGGATTGGTCAGGGTGGATCCGGTCACCAGTACCGAGAAGGTACTGGCATTGATGGTGTGCTCGGCATGCAGAATCAGGCAGGAGTCGAGGATTTTGGTATAGGTCGGATCAGGTTCGCGACCCGACAGCATATACAGAAAGTTGGCTGCATGGCTGAGATCGGGGCGAGGTGAAATAGGATCATTGCCAAAACGCATCTGCTCCCACATCGCGACAATGGTGGGCATGCGCGCAATAATCCGCATCGCCATGGCATCCAAATGGAGCGTATTTCCGCGTTCGGCGTCGGAAAGCTCCTGCTGCGGGTAGAACATGCCCAGACTGGCCACGGCACAGTGCAGCATATCCATGGGGTGTCCGGTCACGGGCATGAACTTCATGATTTCCCGGACATTATATTTAACTTGGCGGTGCGCACGCAGACCGTGGTCGAAGCGTTTCAGATCTGCAGCGCTGGGCAGGACACCATCCAGCAGCAAGAACGCCACCTCCTCGAAGCTGCTGTACGCGGCAAGATCCGCAATGGCAAAACCACGGTAACTCAGCAGGCCGGCAGCGCCATCGATGTTGGAAATGCTGGACTGGGTTGCAGCCACACCCTCCAGACCGGGCGCAAAGTTCGGTTCCGCCATACAGAACTCCTTTTATCATTCTGATACTTGACTGCCCGGACCTGCGGCGGTCGCCGCCAGTCGGGGCACGGCTCACGGGCAGCATCCTGCACGAAGGTTTTCGGACGACAAGCCGCCGGATCATCATAACCTGCCCGTAAAAGAAAAGGGAGGCCGTCAGCCTCCCCTTGGGGCACTTCCGCACCAACCGGCGATCAGGCCGAAAAGGAAGATCCGCAACCGCAGGTGGTCGTTGCGTTGGGATTTTTGATGACGAATTGCGCACCTTCCAATCCCTCGCTGTAGTCAATCTCCGCGCCAACCAAGTACTGGTAACTCATAGGATCAATCAGCAGACTCACACCCAGCTGATGCACTTCCGTATCGCCTTCATTCATATTCTCATCGAAAGTGAAGCCATACTGAAAACCGGAACAACCGCCCCCCGTCACAAAGACGCGCAACTTCAGATCGTCAGAACCTTCCTCTTCAATGAGTGACGCGATTTTGTCCGCTGCATTTTGTGTCAAGGTCATGACTGGGGGGATGGAATCCAAATCCGTCATCGTTTCCGTTGCTGTGCTCATTATTCATCGCTCCATGCGCCGCAGCGCTTCATCCAGTGGATACCCGAGTATTTTGCTCGCTTTTGCGCGCAGGCGTCAAGCCACGACAGCACCCAACTGGAGACTCGCGTCGTGCTGGAATGGCAAGGACCATCAGCTCGCCGCCCGGGCACTGCGCCGCAGGCGGGATAGCAGACGTCGTGCCATTTCGCCGAACAGTTCGGTCTGAGTCGGATGGGGATGGATGGCGCCAGCCACCTGCTCCAGGGTCAAACCGGCGCTGACCATCATCACGGCCTCGCCCACCAGGGTATCCGCATGATCGGCGAGGAAATGCACACCGACGATACGGTGGCTGATCTTGTCGGCGACGATCTTGATCAGTCCGTCGGTCTCGCCGGTCATCATGGCCTTGGCATCGATGCTCAGGGGCACTTTGACTTCGACGGCGTCGATCCCTCCCGCCTTGGCCTGCTCCAGGGAAAGGCCGACAAACGCGCACTGCGGCCGGGTGAAGGTCACCCCGCAGTCTTTAGCCGCTTCATAACGGGCGCTGTGGCCAAGCAAGCTGGCAGCCGCCACCCGTCCCTGCTGACCGGCGGTGTGGGCCAACATGTAACCGCCGATGACATCACCGACCGCATAGATATGGGGCACATTGGTGCGCCCGGAGGCATCGACGGCGATGACGGCGCGATCGCCCAAAGCCACACCGACCGCGGCCAGATTCAGCCCGCTGGTATCCGGGCGCTTACCCGTCGCTACCAGCAGCAGATCACAGGCATAATTCGCCACCTCGTCGCCTGACTGGTAACGCACCGCCAACTGGCCGGGTTGCCCCGCGACATCCATCACTTTGACCCCGGTCAGCACCTGCAAACGCGGGCTGTTATGGGCGATGGCCTTCATCAACTGTTCGGCGACTTCCTTCTCCATCTCGGCCACCGGCCGTGGCAGGGCTTCCAGTACCCGCACCTCAGCGCCGAAGTCGTGGAACATCTGCGCCATTTCCATACCGATGGCACCGGCGCCGATGACGCAGAGGCGCGCGGGCGGTTGTTTCAGGTTCCAGACTGTGTCGGAAGTCACCGCCGCGCCACTCTTCAACGCGTCCTGAATGCCGGGAATCGGCGGCACAAAGGCGGGTGCGCCCGTAGCAATGACACAGGCTCCGAAGGTCAATGTCCGCGCATCCTTGCCGCTGATCTCGACGCTGTGGTCACCGGTAAAACGGGCATAGCCTTCCAGAACCTGAATTTTCACACCCTGATCGGTTTTCAGGGCCATTTCTCCGCGGGTCTGGAGAATACCGCGCCGATGCTGTTCCAGTTGTGCCCAATCCAGTCTGGGCGTGCCCAGGGCAATGCCCATTGCCGCGTCGTGCTCGCGGTCGCGGATGCGATCCGCAGCAGCGCGCCAGGCCTTGGAGGGAATACAGCCCCGCCACAGACATTCGCCGCCCGGCAGGGGCGCATCGTTGACCATGGCCACCCTGATGCCGTTCTCTGCGAGCTCGCGGGCGCAGTCTTCGCCGCCGGGGCCTGCGCCGATGACCAGCACTTGCACGTCGTAATCCCCTTCTGGAATCACCTGGCCGCCACTACCCAGCCAGTTCTCTGGGTGCTCAATGGCCTGTTTCAAGTCATTGAGGAACAGCGCCGCCTCGGCGCCGTTGACCACCCGGTGATCTGCCGTGATGGTGATGGGCATGCCTTCGGGTCCATTCCCGGCGATAGCAATGATGGCCGCCGTCCCCGGGGTGACGATGGCATCGAACTGGGCAATGCCGTACATCCCCATGTTCGAGATAGTAAAGGTAGGGTTGGTATATTCAGGCGGACTGAGACGACGTTTGCGCGCCTTCTCCAGCAATGAGGTCCACTCCGTCTGCAACTGTTCCGGCTTCTTGCCTTCGACACCGCGCAGGACAGGCACAACCAGACCACCGTCTTCCGTAGTCGCGGCAATGCCGATATCATGCTGACTGCGTTCGACAATCTTATCCACAGGCTGATAAGCGGCGTTCACCAGGGGGTGTCTGTGCAACGCCTGCGAAGCGGCCTTGGCAATCGCCACCGTGACGGAAAGCTTGTGTGCCTTGGCGGCGCGGATCAGCGCCTCGGGCCTGACCTGCACGGTGACATGAAAAACCGGGATACTCAGGGATGCGGCCATCGCTTGGCTGATCGCTCTTTCGATGGCCGTCATGGCGCGGCCGTTACCTGGCACCGCGGGCTCGGCAGTACCGTCCGACGCGACCGGGGCGGCACGGCCACCAGCAGCACCGAGAACATCTGCGGCGACAATCACGCCCGCAGGCCCCGTACCGCGCAGCCCGTTGATATCCACACCCCGCTGGCCCGCCAACTGCCGGGCAAAGGGACTGGCGGTCCCCTGCCGCGGACGCGGCGCCGGATATGCACCAGGTACTGGGCCAGACATGGCGGCGGCAGGCACGGGAGTCGCTACCGGCGCCGATGTAGCATCGGGCTGGCGCCGCCCTCCGTCATGGACAGCGTTTTCGTGGCTTACCTGCTCCGGCGACTCCACTAGCCAGGCGATGGCCTCCCCTACGGGCACCACCGCATCCACCACCGCCAAAGGCCCCGACAGGTACCCCTCACGGAACACTTCCACGTCCATGATGGCCTTGTCCGTTTCCACCGTCGCCACCACGTCGCCACGCTCTACCCGCGCGCCCGCAGGCTTCTCCCAGGATACCAGGACACCTTCGGTCATGGTGTCGGAGAGTTGCGGCATCTTCACCGCATAGCCTTCAGAGGCGGGTGGCGTAGCGGATGCAGGCCCCGTCGGCACGACCGCAGGCGCTGCAGGAACAGGCGCTGCCGCCGTTTCCACCGCGCTATCGGTGATATAGCCGATAGTCCCGCCCACCGGAATGACGCTGTTGGCCTCGGCCAGGGGTCCCGCCAAGTAACCGGAACGAAACACCTCGACATCCATGATGGCCTTGTCCGTTTCCACCGTCGCCACCACGTCGCCACGCTCTACCCGCGCGCCCGCGGGCTTCTCCCAGGATACCAGGACACCTTCCGTCATGGTGTCGGAAAGTTGCGGCATTTTGATGACGTAAGGTTCAGCCATATTTCACCATTGTTGAGTCAAACCGAGGGTAAGGAGGGGGACGGATTGCCGGAATCTTACCGGCCCAGCATCTTCCGCACAGCGGCGACCACTTCTCCGGCATTGGGGATAGCCGCCTTTTCCAGGTGGCGATTATACGGAATAGGCACATCCAGCGCATGCACCCGTACCGGCGCCGCATCGAGATCAAAAAAGCATTCCTCGTTGAGGATCGCCATCACCTCGGAACCCACGCCCACCGGCGCCTCGTCTTCTTCGACAACGACGGCGCGATGGGTCTTGCGCACGCTGGCCGCGATACCGGCCCGATCCATGGGTTTGAGCGCCCGCAAATCCACCACTTCGGCGTCGATGCCGTAGTCCTGAGCCAACTTCTGCGCCGCATCCAACGCCCAATGAACGCTGATGTTATAGGCAAAAATACTGACGTCCTTACCCGGCCGCATCACTTCGACGCCTTCCAGCGGCGTAAAAAATTCTTCGTCCGGGATCTCGCCCTTGAGGTTATACATACTCTCGTGCTCAATGATCACTACCGGATCATCACAGCGCACGGCGCTTTTCAGCAGTCCGTAGGCGTCGCGCGGCGTTGCCGGGGTCACCACCCGCAGGCCGGAAATACCCATGAACACTTTCTCCATGCGCGCCGAGTGCTGGGCACCCAATTGGTGCGCAGTGCCGCCCGGTACCCGCATCACGAAGGGACAACGGATACGACCACCGGACATGTAATGGATTTTCGCGGCGTTGTTCATGAGCTGATCCATCGCCAACCAGGCGAAATTAACGCTCATGATTTCGACGATGGGACGGGCCCCGATCATGGCGGCGCCCACCCCGATACCGGTGTAGCTGTTTTCGGAAATGGGGGTATCGATTACCCGCTGCTCGCCGTACTTGGCGAAGAGGCCGCTGGTCGCCTTGTAGGTACCGCCGGCGACGCCGATATCCTCACCCATGGCAAAAACCAGGGGGTCCCGCGCCATCTCTTCATCGTGGGCGCGCAGGATACCCTGCCAATACATCATTTCAGCCATGGCTGCCTGCCTCCTTTTCTGTGTATACGTAACGGGCGATATCTTCCAGACGCGGCTCCGGGCTCTCGGCGGCAAAGCGCACGATTTCATTTTCGATTTCGTCCAGTATGGCCTTGTCCATGGCGTGGAACTCGTCCTCGCTGACCACCCCGGCTTCCAGCAGACGGTGCTTGTAGATGCCGATGGGATCGCGCTGCGCCCATTCCTCCACCTCTTCCTTGGAACGGTAGGCGCCCGAGTCGGACATGGAATGGCCCCGCAGACGATAGGTCATCAACTCCAGGAAGTAGGGTTTACGCTTTTCCCGCACGTACTGCACCGCCTTTTCGGCGTGGTCCATGACCACATCGATATCCTGGCCGTCGCACTGCGCCGCCTCGATTCTGTAAGGTGCCACCCGCTTGTACTGGTTGATCTCCACCGTCGAACGTTCAATGGCAGTGCCGATACCATACAGGTTGTTTTCGCAGATAAAGAGCACCGGCAGATTCCACAGGCTCGCCATGTTCATGGTTTCGTGGAAAGTGCCCTGATTGTTGGCGCCGTCGCCCAAAAAACAGATCGAGATTTCGTCACTACCGCGCAACTGGATCGCCTTGGCGAAACCGGCCGCCAGCGGGAAGGGGCCGCCGACCAGCGCGTAGCCGCCCATGAAGTGCACATCGGGATCAAAGAGGTGCATGGAACCACCACGGCCCTTGGAACAGCCTGTCTCTTTGCCGAAGAGCTCCGCCATCAGCACCTTGGGATCCATACCTGACTTCAGGGCGTGGATATGATCGCGATAACCAGTCACCACGTAGTCCGAACCGGTGCGGGCCTTCTCCAGCACACCGATGGCACAGGCTTCCTCACCAGGATAAAGGTGCAAAAAACCGCCGATCTGGCGTTCGTGGTAGGCCTCCGCGCAGCGTTCCTCGAAACGGCGGGCAAACAGCATTTCACGCAACAGGCGCTTCTGGTCCGTGGCGTCCATGGTCCTCCTAGACAAAAAACATTGGACCTGTGTCACTAGGGACACAGGCCTCAGGTGAATGAGTGAAAGCAAAGTCTTGGGAATGATGGCCCAGGCTGCGGCAAAGCGTCAAGAGCGAGCGAACTGAGCGCCCGCCTATAAGCCCCGACTTGCCAGCACAGGGGGGGCAGCAAACAAGACGGGCACCGAGGCAGATTTGCGCTGCTGTGAAAACCCTTTGCATAACTCAGGAGGCACAAAACCCGCCTTATAATTCGGCGGGTTAGGCTACGACATCAGATAAAGAAGAAACCACCATCCTGACGTGTGGGAGTCAGCGTAGCGGGTGTTGTCTTCAGTTGCCGTTCAGAGTGCGCTCGATATTGGGGAGTGCCGCGCCTATACCGGCACCAACCGCACCGCCGACCGCAGCCCCTACAGCGGGATTGCCTGCAGCGACAGTACCCAGAACCGCTCCACCGGCCGCGCCAATGGCGCCGCCGCTCAGGGCACGCTGACCAGTAGGGCTCATATTGGCACAGCCGCCGAGCGCCACAACGCAAAAAGCCAGCACGAGAGGAGACAACCAGCGCCGCCGGTCTGCAACAGCGCTTACGAAGTTTCCTGATATCATTGTCCTGCTCCTGTGTTTTCCGTACTTACCATCAATTCGATAGACCGGACATTCGTCACTTCATTCAATGATGCCAGTCATCATCGTGCCGCCAGCGCCCGGCCCAAGGCGGAGGTCCGCGATGCTCCCAGCGACGGCGCTCATAAATCCGGGCACGCATAGGTGCCACATAATAGCCAGGGGGTGGTGGGGGCGCATAGTAAATGGGGCGAGGAGGCGGGGCGTAATAAACCGGTGGGGGCGGGGCGTAGTAACCCAGACCGTTGCCAAGAAATACGCTCAACCCCGGAATAGCGAGCCCGAGGGACATGTCATCGTCTGCCCGAACCGCGGTGCTGGTCAAACCGCACAGCAGCGCCAGGGTGGCGACAAGTACCAAATGGCGGACGCCATAAGCTGACGACTTGATCATAATCAAACTCCTTGTGTCAGGTAATGATTCGCCCGGCTCCAACATCGGCAGATCATCGTGTACCACGACTTTGTCCGAACATCTACCGATACTGATAACAGAGCGTAGCAGACAAACTTTGCAAAATTGGTGCCATATTCATTAGCCTTATTTTTCGGCAGCTTACGTTGCAGCATTGTAGGGAAATGGCTACAGATCCGGAACCATATATAATAATATGTATGCTTTCATCGGGTTATATTGTCGCTGATTACCATGGGCGCTTACGGCAGCAGGGCAATTTGCATCAGGCCCGCGTCCTCCGCCAGAGAGAACAGTCGGTTCATATTCTGTATTGCCTGTCCCGCCGCCCCTTTGACCAGATTGTCGATGACCGACAGGACGACTACTTGCCCCGGCCGGGGCTGATGTACGGCGATATGGCACATGTTGGCACCCCGCACTGAACGGGTAGCCGGGTGACAGCCGAAGGGCAGGACATCCACAAAAGGCTCGCCGGCGTAACGAGTGGCGAACAGATCCTGTAGCGCCGCATCGCTCATCGGCTGCGCCAGGCGCCCGTAGAGGGTGGCATGTATGCCGCGGATCATCGGCATCAGGTGCGGTGTGAACTGCAACTCCAGCGGAGTCCCACTGATATCAGAGAGCACGGCCTCGATTTCCGGCCGGTGCCGGTGGCCGCTGACGCCATAGGCGCTGACACTATCCGCCGTCTCGGGGAGAATCAAGCCGACCTTGGCGCTACGACCCGCTCCGCTGACGCCGGACTTGCAATCCGCGATCAGCGTATCCTCGCGCAGCAAGCCCTCGGCCAACAGAGGCGCAAAGCCGAGGATGACTGCCGTCGGATAACAGCCTGGATTGGCAATCAGCCGCGCCTCACTGACCTTAGTCCGATAGTATTCGGGCAAGCCATAACAGGCTTCGGCCAGCACCTCGGGTGCGCGGTGGGCCATGCCGTACCACCGGGCAAAAACTTCTGCATCGCGCAATCGGAAATCGGCACCCAGGTCGATGATTCGCACGCCTTTGGCCAGCAGTTGCGGAGCGCTGTCCATGGCCACTCCATGGGGTGTCGCAAAAAAAACGACGTCCAGGGTGCCAAGTATGGCGGGATCTGGGGCGGTATAAGACAGGTGGCAGTGGCCACGCAAATTGGGGAAGTGCTCGTCCACCCGCTGCCCGGCCTCAGCGCGGGAAGTGATGGCCACTAACTCGACTTCCGGATGCGGCAGCAGCAAACGGAGCAACTCCACCCCGGTGTAACCCGTACCCCCAACGATACCTGCGCGAATCATGTTCCCCCCTGATGCTAATCCGTAATAGAAAAAGCCGCCCGAAGGCGGCTTGTTTCGCAGTTCGAAGCGTCGGTAATTAACGCTTGGAAAACTGGTGACTACGCCGAGCCTTATGTTTACCCACCTTCTTCCGCTCCACTTCGCGAGCGTCACGGGTGACAAAACCAGCGCTGCGCAAGGGGCGTCGCAAGGTTTCGTCGTAGACCATGAGGGCGCGCGTGATGCCATGGCGGATCGCCCCGGCCTGACCACTGGCGCCACCACCGTTGACATTCACCAGAATATCGAACTGGCCGCCATGACCGGTCAACTCCAAGGGCTGCATGACCACCATGCGTGAGGTCTCACGGCCAAAGTAGTCTTCCAGGGTGCGCTTGTTGATGACGATCTTGCCAGAGCCACGGCGCAAATACACGCGGGCAGTTGCACTCTTACGCCGACCGGTACCGTAATATTGTTCCATAAAGTCTTCGCCTTAAACGTTCAGGGGCTGCGGCTGCTGTGCCGAATGGGGATGCTCGGAGCCGGGATAGACCTTGAGCTTCTTGAACATCGCCCGACCCAGCGGATTCTTGGGCAGCATGCCCTTGACCGCAAGTTCGATGATCCGCTCCGGGTGCGTCTCCTTCATCTTCTCGAAGGAAGCACTCTTCAGGTTGCCGACATAGCCGGTGTGATGGTAATAAATTTTATCTTTGGCCTTGTTGCCGGTAACCGCGATCTTGTCGGCATTGATGACGACGATGTAATCGCCGGTATCAGCATGGGGCGTATACTCGGGCTTATGCTTGCCACGCAAACGTTTAGCCAGCTCTACAGAGAGGCGGCCCAGGACTTTATCGGTGGCATCCACCACGAACCAGTCCCCTTGTACTTCATGAGACTTGGCAGAATAGGTCTTCATCACAAACTCCGGCTTCGGATTTTTCACTGAGGGGCGGGAGATTAGCGACGATAGGGGCAGATGTCAAGGTATTTGCGCGCTCTGGGGACGGCTATCCAATGAATTTCGTCAGAGTCGACACCCTGCATCCATGCGGGAATATCGCGTTGTCCGTGCAAAGCACATCAAACGTCGGCACGACCAGGGTGCTCTGGATAAAATATTACGTGCCGTGAAAGGGCACTCAGAGGATCAGGATTTTGCGCGCGGCTTCATCGGGCAGGTCTTGATGCCCAGCAGGGTATATAGTGCGCAGAAACCGGTGAGCCCGGTAATAAGTGGTACCAAGCCGACCAGCGCCCACCATTTCTCGGCGCCCGGCAGAAAAACCGCCAGCACGATAATAATGGCCAATCCCACGATCACGCGAAGAATCCGATCCGCAGTTCCTTCATTGACAGGCATTTTCAACTCTCCCGCAGGCTGTCACCTGCACCGTATGATGAGTTACCAGTATAGAGCAATTTCCTGCGACGATCTGCCCAAAAACTCAAAAATGATCAAGATATACCAGATTCTCCACAGGTTCCCGATTACTCGGCCAGGCATTCCCCATACCCTTGCCGACCGCCACCATATAGCCGATGGCAAAGCCCGCCGGCAGACGAATAATCTTTGCCACCGCGTCGAAATCAAACCCGTCCATGGGACAGGAGTCGTAACCCAGATCCTGTGCCACCAGCATCAGGGTCATGCCGAAGATACCCAGAGTGCGCATCGACTCATCCCTCGCCACTTCCGGCTTGCCGCGATAGTATTCGTCCAGCTTCGGCAGCAAAAAATCCTGCACCGGCTGAGGCGATGTCGCCCAGTATCGCTGCGGGTCCTTCTGCCAGGCATTGAGGTCGGCACACAGCACATAGAGCGCCGAAGCGTCCGTCACCTGCGCCTGACCCCAGGCCACTTCCCGAATGGCCGCCCGCTGCGCAGGGTCCCGCACATCCACGATCCGCCAATGCTGAATGTTGTATGCACTGGGTGCCAACACCGCCGTCTCCAGCAGCACCCGACGCGTTTCTTCGGATATTTTATGATTCGGATCAAAGGCTTTTACGGCGCGACGATTTTTTACGGCAGTAACCACTTCCATACAGGCCCCCTAATATTTTCAGTATGGCCCCAATCTAAGACCGACCGGTTGGTATTGTCAAGGAAGTGGGCGGGATAGATTGGCGGGACCGGCAGGTCGTTTAAATTCGCGTCAAAAAACAACCCCGCCTCGATGATGCGGAGGCGGGGTTATGGGAATAGGTGTCTGGCGGTGACCGACTTTCGCGGAGGGAGACCCCCAACTATCATAGGCGCTGCAGCGTTTCACGGTCCTGTTCGGGATGGGAAGGGGTGGTTCCACTGCGCTATGGCCGCCAGACAAGGTTAAACTGGTCTGCCTGAGATTTGGTCTCAGGGTGTATCAGAAGGGAAGGTTTTCAGTTGGATGCTTGGGTGATATATGGTCAAGCCGCACGGGCGATTAGTACTCCTTAGCTACACGCATTACTGCGCTTCCACAGAGAGCCTATCAACGTGGTAGTCTTCCACGGCCCTTCAGGGGGCTTTAAGCCCCGGGAGATCTCATCTTAGGATGGGCTTCCCGCTTAGATGCTTTCAGCGGTTATCCCGACCGTACATAGCTACCCGGCAATGCCCTTGGCAGAACAACCGGAACACCAGAGGTACGTCCACTCCGGTCCTCTCGTACTAGGAGCAGCTTCCTTCAAATCTCCAACGCCCATGGCAGATAGGGACCGAACTGTCTCACGACGTTCTGAACCCAGCTCGCGTACCGCTTTAAATGGCGAACAGCCATACCCTTGGGACCGGCTACAGCCCCAGGATGCGATGAGCCGACATCGAGGTGCCAAACTCCCCCGTCGATGTGAACTCTTGGGGGAATCAGCCTGTTATCCCCGGCGTACCTTTTATCCGTTGAGCGATGGCCCTTCCATACAGAACCACCGGATCACTAAGACCTGCTTTCGCACCTGCTCGACTTGTCTGTCTCGCAGTCAAGCACCCTTGTGCCTTTGCACTCACTGCGCGATTTCCGACCGCGCTGAGGGTACCTTCGTGCTCCTCCGTTACTCTTTGGGAGGAGACCGCCCCAGTCAAACTACCCACCAAACACTGTCCCTGATCCGGATCACGGACCGAGGTTAGAACCCCAAGATCACCAGGGTGGTATTTCAAGGACGGCTCCACCAGAACTAGCGTCCCGGTTTCACAGCCTCCCACCTATCCTACACAAATCATCTCAAGGTCCCATGCTAAGTTGTAGTAAAGGTGCACGGGGTCTTTCCGTCTTGCCACGGGAACGCTGTATCTTCACAGCGACTTCAACTTCGCTGAGTCTCGGGTGGAGACAGTGTGGCCATCATTACGCCATTCGTGCAGGTCGGAACTTACCCGACAAGGAATTTCGCTACCTTAGGACCGTTATAGTTACGGCCGCCGTTTACCGGGGCTTCGATCAAGAGCTTGCACCCCCTCACTTAACCTTCCGGCACCGGGCAGGCGTCAGACCCTATACGTCGACTTTCGTCTTTGCAGAGCCCTGTGTTTTTGTTAAACAGTTGCAGCCACCGATTCTCTGCGACCCCTTCGGCCTTCCTCCGCAAGGGAGTACAACCTATCAGGGCACACCTTCTTCCGAAGTTACGGTGTCAATTTGCCGAGTTCCTTCACCCGAGGTCTCTCAAGCGCCTTGGAATATTCTTCCTGCCCACCTGTGTCGGTTTGGGGTACGGTCATCACAAGACTAGAGCTTAGAAGCTTTTCCTGGAAGCGTAGGTTCACTCACTTCTCCTCCGTAGAGGATCGTCATCACGCCTTGAGATTGCCTTCCCGGATTTGCCAAAGAAGACTCCCTACACGCTTAAACCAGGACATCCAACACCCGGCTGAGCTACCTTTCTCCGTCACTCCATCGCATCTTGTAACAGTATCGGAATATTAACCGATTTCCCATCAGCTACGCCTCTCGGCCTCGCCTTAGGGGCCGACTCACCCTGCGCAGATTGACTTGACGCAGGAACCCTTGGGCTTACGGCGAGGGTGGTTTTCACACCCTTTATCGCTACTCATGTCAGCATTCGCACTTCGGATACCTCCAGCATGCTTTCCAACACACCTTCATCGGCTTACCGAACGCTCCCCTACCGCGCGTCCCTAAGGACACACCCGCAGCTTCGGTATATGGCTTGAGCCCCGTTAAATCTTCCGCGCGGGCCGACTCGACTAGTGAGCTATTACGCTTTCTTTAAAGGATGGCTGCTTCTAAGCCAACCTCCTAGCTGTCTGGGCCTTCCCACATCGTTTCCCACTGAGCCATATTTGGGGACCTTAGCTGGCGGTCTGGGTTTTCATCCCTCTTGACGACGGACGTTAGCACCCGCCGTCTGTCTGCCGCGCTCTACTTGCCGGTATTCGGAGTTTGCAACGGGTTGGTAAGCCGTGACAGCCCCCTAGCCGTAACAGTGCTCTACCCCCGGCAGTAATACGCGACGCGCTACCTCAATAGCTTTCGGGGAGAACCAGCTATCTCCGGACTTGTTTAGCCTTTCACTCCTATCCACAGTTCATCCCCGACCTTTTCAACGGGCGTGGGTTCGGACCTCCAGTAGGTTTTACCCCACCTTCATCCTGACCATGGATAGATCGTCCGGTTTCGGGTCTACTCCCTGCGACTGTCGCCCTATTCAGACTCGGTTTCCCTACGCCTCCCCTCTTCGGTTAAGCTCGCCACAGAAAGTAAGTCGCTGACCCATGATACAAAAGGTACGCAGTCACCCGTAAAACGGGCTCCCACTGCTTGTAGGCATACGGTTTCAGGATCTATTTCACTCCGCTCTCCGCGGTTCTTTTCGCCTTTCCCTCACGGTACTGGTTCACTATCGGTCAGAGACGAGTATTTAGCCTTGGAGGATGGTCCCCCCATCTTCAGACAGGATTCCACGTGTCCCGCCCTACTTTGCTCATGCCTAGTTCCACCAAAGCCTTTTCGGATACGGGGCTATCACCCACTACGGCCGACCTTCCCAGGTCGTTCTCCTAAGTCTATGGCTACATCATGAAGGCTACTCCCGGTTCGCTCGCCGCTACTACGGGAATCTCGGTTGATTTCTTTTCCTGCAGCTACTGAGATGTTTCAGTTCACCGCGTTCGCTTTACACACCTATGTATTCAGTGTGCAATAACCAGATCACTCTGGCTGGGTTGCCCCATTCGGATATCCCCGGATCAAAGCTTGTTTACCAGCTCCCCGAGGCT